>CALCHY010000281.1 GCA_937907415.1 uncultured Trueperaceae bacterium | reverse complement strand
TCTCATGATGCCGCCTTCGAAGCACTCCCAAAGGTGAACTCGCTTACGCGAACCGTGGACCAACTACCAACTACGTGGCGTCGGACGGCACAACCTCGATCATGCCCCTGGCGTGGGCTAGCGCCTTGACCTCGCTCTGGTTGACCACCGGCACGAAGCGCAGGAACAGCAAGAACAGAGTGAAGAAGAGCCCGAACGAGCCTGAGAAGAGCGCGTAGTCCCAGAACGTCGGGTGGTAGAGGTGCCAGGAGGACGGCAGGTAACCGCGGCTCAAGCTCCCTACGATGATCATGAAGCTGTCGAACCACATGCCGACGAGCACGACCAGGGAGATCACGAACAGGTAAAGCGGCCGCAGCCTCACACGGCGGAACCATAGCGCCTGGATGACGGTGAACGACAAGAGGGATAGCCAGAACGCGAAGGCGTACGGTCCAGTGACCCAACTCAACGAAACGAACTGCTCGGCTGGACTCCCGCCGTACCAGGCTCCGAAGAACTCCGTCGCGTGCCCGTAAACCACCACGAGGCCGAGCGCCAGCATGAGTTTCGCGCAGTTATTCAAATGGGTAGGCGTGATGACTTGCTGCAGTCCGAAGGCGCTGCGAACTGGGATGGCCAGCACGAGCACGAGCGCGAAGCCAGTGAACATCGCACCTGCAACGAAGTATGGCGGCCCGAGGGTGTTGTGCCAACCTGGCACGAGCGCGACCGAGAAGTCGAAGTTGATGGTGCTCTCTACCGACACGACGAGCGCAGTGGCGATGGCGGCCAACAGCACGTACGAGCGCCGGTACCGTTGCCAGTGCTTGGCGGAGCCGCACCACCCAAGCGCGAGAAGGCCGTAGGCGAGCTTGCCGCCGCTCGACGTGACCCTGTCGCGGAGCGTGGCGAGGTCCGGGATCAGGCCCACGTACCAGAACAAGAGCGAAGTGAAGGCGTACGTTGGAATGGCGAAGAAGTCCCACGCGAGAGGGCTACGGAACTGAGGGAAGAGCCCGACCGTGTCTGGGTACGGCGCCAGCCAGTAGAAGAGCCACGGCCTACCCATGTGCAAGATGGGGTAGAGGCCAGCGCAGACGACGGCGAACAGCGTCATCGCCTCGGCAAGCCGGTTGATGGAGCTGCGCCACTCTTGACGGGTGAGCAACAAGATGGCCGAGATGAGCGTTCCGGCGTGAGCGATGCCGATCCACCAAACCAAGTTGATGATCGGGAAGCCCCAGGCGGAAGGGATGGTGTCGCCGAAAACGCCGATGCCCCCGGTGACACTACGGATAACGGCGGCGAGGAACAGCAGTAAGAGAGCGCCAGAGATGGCCAAGCCAAGGACCCACCACCGCGGCGGGTGGGCCCGAAGGATGGGTCGGACTACCAACTCGTCGATTGCCGCGTAGTTGAGGCCAGACTCTAGTACAGTCCCGGCTTCGGGAACCGCAACCGTACCACTTGATACTGTGGTTGCTCTGCGCTGCCTTCTTAGCGTGTTCTTTGCGAGAGAGCTCGCTCGACCCGCTTCTTGCATCTGCTTCAATCCTAGTGCCGTTCTGGGTTTCACGTGGTACGCGTGAGGGTTAGGTTGCAGGCACACCGCAATCGCTGCGCAACGTCCACAGGCAGTTGGCGGCGGGCGGTTGGCGTGTAACCTAACCAATGGCCCGCCCACCGCATGACGACCCCGCTGTGCAGGCGGCGGCCGACGAGGCCGCCAGGGCAGCCTCCCCGCTCACCCGGGTCGTGGATTGGTTTCGCCGCTTACGTCCGGTGCGGGTCATCCGAAACTACGGTCTCAACAGGGGTCCACTACTTGCGGCCGGGCTCTCGTTTCACTCGCTGTTCGCCATGTTCGCGGCGACGTGGCTCGGGTTCGCGGTTGGTGGGCTCCTGATCAAGGTGGACCCGACCCTGCGCGATGGCGTATTTCAGTTCATCAACCGCAACGTGCCTGGCCTGATCGAGAGCGGGGCAGGGAACGGCGTGATAGACCGCGGCGAACTGCTAGAGGCGCGAGTGTTGGGCTGGACGGGCGCGGCCGCATCCGTTGGGCTGCTCATGACCACTTTGGGGTGGTTGGCGTCTGCTCGGGCCGCCATCCGCACTATCTTCCAGCTCGAGAACCCTCAAACCCATCTACTCATGTTGAAGTTGAAGGACCTGGGTCTCGCCATCGGGTTCGGCTTGGCCGCGCTGATATCAGCGGGCCTCACCGCGGTTGGCACGCAGGCGCTCGGCCTCTTCCGCCCCTACCTAACGTCGTCTGGCACAGAACTCGCGGCGCGAGCTCTCGGACTTGCGGTGATGTTTCTGTTCGACGCCACCGTTCTGGCCAGCCTCTTCCGCGTGCTGGCGGGGATTCGTATCCCGTTCCGTCGGCTGGTCGGTGGCGTGTTGCTAGGCGCCGCGAGCCTCGCGGTCTTGAAGATCTTGGGTGGCCGGTTGCTGATAGGGGCGAGCGGTAACCCTCTCCTCGCCTCGTTCGCCGTGTTCATCGGGCTGATGGTGTGGTTCAACCTCGTCTCGCAGGTCATCCTCATATCTGCGTCTTGGATAGCGGTGGGCGCACGCGACGCTGGCGTCTCGATGGCCGAGGAGGATAGCTACCCGCCTCGGGTAGGCTGAACCGGTACCCTCGGCGCCGCCACGAGCTGGCGGGAGGGCAAGAAGGAGAATCCGATGATCGAACGCACGGGCCAAGGCAGCTACTTCCACCGCGTGGTGAAGCACGATGCGACGCTCTACCTCTCCGGCGTCGTAGCCGACGACCTGTCCGCACCGATGGCGGGCCAGACGAAGCAAGTCCTCGACAAGATCGCGAACGTGCTCGTTGGGGCCGGCAGCGACGCCTCCAAGATCCTCAGCGCCACCGTCTACCTTTCCGACTTTGGCGCGAAGGACGCCATGAACGAAGTCTGGAAGGCGTGGTTCGCGGCCGACCAACTACCCAGCCGCGCAACGGTAGGGGTCGCGACTCTCGGACAGGGAGTCCTGATCGAGGTCGTGGTGACTGCGGCGCGTTAAACCAAGGCGCGGGGCGGGCAGCTGCCTGCGGGAGCGGGCCGGGCACGCGCTACCATTGCCGCCGTGAAGCGAGGACTTGCGTTCGCCATTTGCACCCTGCTCCTGCTGGCGGCCTGTGCCCCCACCACATCCGAGCAGGTGGCCGCCCCGCAGCTGGAGGCGTTCACCCTCCAACCGCGCGACCGCAGCGACAGGTGGATCATCGCTGTGCCCAGCTTCACGGTCGGTGCTGGGAGCGTTCGCATTGGCTCAGTAGACCTGTCGCAGGATGGCGGCGAGTTCTATAAGGAGCTCGGTTCAGGTGTGGCCGACATCTTCATCTCGGAGGCGTACGAGAGCCAGCAGTTCCGCATTACGGAGCGCGCCGAGATCGACAAGGTGCTCTTCGAGCAGGACCTCGCTCAGTCGGGCCGCGTCAATCCGGAGACGGCCGCTGCCATCGGACGAATCGAGGGTGCGGAGTTGCTCGTGCTCGGCAGTGTTTCCGAGTTCGGCGTGCAGACTACTGGCGGTGGGGGAAAGGTCCTCGGCATCTTCGGCGGTTCGGCCGAAACGATAACGGCGCGCGTGGCGGTGGAGATCCGCTTCGTGAACACCGTCACCGCCGAGATAATGGCCATCGGGCGCGGCGTGAGCGAGGAGTCCCAAAGTCACGTGACCGTCGACCTCGCCAACGTGATGGCCAACCTCCGCGTGGGCCGCACGGGCACCACCATCGTCGACTACGCCGTCAGGAACGCCATCCGCTCCGCCATTCAGAACGCCGCCAAGACGCTGCCGCCGAAAGAGTGACTACGCCGAGGGGCTCGGCGCTTGTTGTGCCTGTTCGGCCTGTGCCGCTACCTCGGCGTGCACCTCTTGCATGTCCAGCCCACGCACGGCGGCGATGACCTCTTCCAACTGCTGACCGTTCAACGCCCCTGGCTGCGCGAACACCAGGACGTTCTCGCGGAATGCCATCAGCGTGGGGATGGAGCGGATCTGGAAAGCGGCAGCTAGCTCTTGCTGTGCTTCCGTGTCGACCTTGCCGAACACGACGTCTGGGTGGGCCTCAGATGACTTCTCGAAGATGGGTCCGAACATGCGGCACGGACCGCACCAGGCGGCCCAGAAGTCAAGGAACACGATGTCGTTGTCTGCGATGGTCGAGTTGAAGTTCTGGGTGGTGATCTCTAGCGTAGCCATGTCGGAAGTATACCCCCAGGGGGTGTACGAGGTGGGCGAGGGACTACACTGCCAGCGCGGTTAAGGTCGCCGGGTCAGGCACCCCGCTGTAATACTTCTCCAGCACCCGCGTGAAGATGTTATCCCGCTCCGCCACCTGCGCGAACAGCGTCATGCTCGAGCGCAGCTTCAGGTCGTCTGGCGAGCCGAGGAGCTCTGTCGCGCTTTTCCCGTCAACCGCGAGGAGCAACCCGGCGCACTCCCGCAAGCGCGCGCCAAGGATGGGATGCTCGAGATAGGCGACCGCCTCGCTCCTAGAGCCGATGGCATAGTACTCGGCGTTGAGACTGAACCCTAGGCCGGCAACTTGTGGGAAGACGAACCACATCCAATGCGACTCTTTGTGACCCGCGGTCAGCTCGGCCAAGACGTCGTCGTAGACCTCGTCCTGGGCAGTCAGGAAACGCTGCAGGTTGAAAGGGTCAGTGGTCACTCTCTACACTCCGCGCCTGGCTAGGCGGGAGTCTCCTGACGCCTGACCATCTCGTTGATCCAAAGCGGTGCGAACGGTGAGGTGCAGCCCCGCGGAACGGGATAGTCGCGGTAGATGCCCAATGCCTCGCCTATGGCGATGGCGCGTTGGCGCAACTGCGGCACGTTGATACCGATGCTTGCGAGACAGTTGTTCATGGTCCACTGCGTCTGGGGGGCGGCTGCCGGCATCTCCGCCTCCAAACGGTCAAGTAGCGCCGCCAAGTCGAGGCCTTCTGGGCTTCTGGCAACACGCCCGGCCGTTAGGCTCCAACCAGCGCGAGCAACCCAGCCGTTGGCGTCCGCCATCCAGGCTTCGCGAAGTGACTCTCGCGAGGGGTGGTTCTTCACGATGTACGAGTTCAACCAGTCTGCTAGCTGTGCGAAATCTGCGTCGCGCACCATGGCGTCAAGGTCCGCTGGCGCGATGTCGCGCGGTTTCAGGAGCAGTATGCCGAGCAGGCGCGCGTCTAGGTTCCCCGTCGCCCACAGAGCCAGGCCGAGGTCGTGTTGGTTCTTGCGCTTGGCGGCCACCTTGCGGATGTCGCCAAGGAGGACGCCAAACATGTTCTCGCTCGCGCCCGCCTTGCGGTAGCGTTCCCGCACCGACTCATTTCCAAGAGCGCTGAGCTCGGCGAGGGCGGTTTCGAGGTCTAGGTGAGTTGACTCCACGGCTGGTTACTGTAGCGCAACGAGAGAACGGCTTACGTCGCCACAAGGTGCGCGGCCGCTTCGGCTGCCTGCAGACGCCCGCGCACCACGTCGGATTGACGGCGCCGGTGCGTCTATGTGCGAACAGAACCGATTAGTATGTCTCAACGTGGTGGAGCTGTGATTGCGCCCTGGTTGGTTGGAGCTGGGACCCGCCCTAGTGAGGCGGGGTGTCCATGTCGTTAAGCCCCATCTCGCCTACGGAGCTGCTGGCCAAAGCCCAGGTCTTCGCGGACCTGGACGCGTCTTTGCTAAACAGGCTCGCGGCCGCCCTCGACGTGCAGCAACTAGCCGACGGTGCGGTGCTAATTCGCCAAGGCGACGTGGCGGACGCGCTCTACTTCATAACGAGCGGCGAGGTAGAAGTCACGTGCGCCACGGAAGAGGGCCGCTCGGTCGTGGTCGACCGCCTCAAGCCAGGTGCCGTGATCGGCGAGATGGCCCTGCTGGCCGGTAACCGCCGTACGGCCACCGTGACCGCACGCGGACCGGTGTCGGTAGCGTGCTTCACGAGAGAGGCGTTCGACAACCTGACGGCAAGCACCCCAGGCTTGCGTGAGCAGGTGATCGCCGCGATCACGCCCCGGCTTGAGCGAGTCGAGCTGGCGGCCATCTTCGAGCGGTGGTTCGGCGCCCTCGCCGATGTCGAGCAAGTGATCCAAGAGCTGCAGGACACCGCCGAGTTCGTAGCTATCCCAGGAGACGGCGTGCTCTACCGTCCGGGCGACCCCGCCGACGGGATGTACCTGGTGGCCAGCGGCCGGCTTCAGGTGATGCCAGATGGTGGCGAGGAGGCGCACGCATACCAGGCCTCTCGCGGAGAGAGCGTCGGCGAACTCGGCGTGCTTGGCGGCGTCACGCGCACGGAGACGGTTAGCGCGTTGCGCGATAGTCACGTCTTGCGGCTACCAGCGACTCTGGTGGAGTCCTACCCGGCGGTCATGGCCCGCATCGCCCGCACGGCGGTGGAGCGGCTCGACAGTAGGCGTCATGTTGGTGTTCACGGCAACGGCCTGCGGACAGTCGCCCTCATGGCCGCGCACGCCAACGCCCCTGTGCGGGAAGTGGCTGGCCTGCTCGAACGGCAACTAAGCGACTCGGGTTCGACGCTGCTCATCGACGAGGCTTACGTCACGAGCGTGTTCGGCGGTGCACTGCCTGCTTCCGGTTCGGTGCTCGACGTAGCGTTGACGCATTGGCTCAATAACCTCGAGGCTGAGCATAGTTACCTCGTCTTGATCGGCGACAGCAACCCAGATGACTGCTCCGATTCCGCGCGCGCCTGGATCGATCGCTGCAGGCGCCAGGCGGACGCCGTGCTGGTGGTCGCGGACGCGACGGCGGCGCCAGACGCCATCACGTCGACTGCGCCAGCTACCGCCCAACTTGTGCTGCTGCACCCGATCGGCAGTGCCGCGCCGAGCGGCACTATGGCCTGGTTGGAGAGCACGCGTGCGACGGTCTGGCACCACGTGCGTGCGGGCGACGGTTACGGGATGCCGCGCTTGGTGCGCAGGTTGACGGGTCGGGCTCTAGGCCTCGTGTTCAGTGGGGGAGGCGCCCGCGGTTACGCCCACATTGGCCTGTTGAAAGCCGTGGAAGACCTTGGCATCGAGGTCGACATGGTGGCCGGCACGTCGATGGGGGCCCTCATCGCCGGGGGCTACGCATTCAGCGGCAGCTCCGCCGAGGTGGAGCGGGCCGCCGTGATGTTCGGTGACAAGAAACGCCTCCTCGACCGGACCCTTCCGATAGTGGCTCTAACGAAGTCTAGTGGCGTCACCAACACGTACACCAGCGTTTTCGGCAGCGGCCGCATCGAGGACTTGTGGATGCCGTTCGTGTGCGTGTCCGCGAACCTGTTCGAGGCCGTGCCCGTCGAGCACACAACGGGCTTGATCTGGGAAGCGATTCGCGCCAGCAGCGCGATTCCCGGGATCTTCACCCCGTTCGTGCAGGACGGGGCGCTGCTCGTAGACGGCGCCATCATGAACGCTTTCCCAGTTGACCTGATGCGCGACATGGTCGGATCAGGCACGGTCGTCGCCTCGAGCGTCATGTCGAAGAGCGCCAGGCGCGAGCCGTTCACCTTCGGCCCCAGCGTGTCTGGCTGGAGGGCGCTCGCCCAATACCTCAGGCCGCGCAAGCACCGAACTCGTTACCCGACCATCATCAAGACCCTGATGGAGGCGACGTCGGTTGGCTCGAAGCACCAGAGCATCACCGCGCGCAAGCTCGCCGACATCGTGGTTGAGCACCCGGTTCAGGCGTACAGCAAGCTGGATTTCCAGAACCATGCAGAACTGATCGAGATCGGCTATCGCCACGCTCTAGCGGAACTTGAGGCGTGGAAGGCGGCGCAGCAGCCCGACCGCGTCATGCGCTAGTCAACGACCCTCCGGGAACGCTAGGCCCAACAACTGCATCTAACGTAATAGAGCGAGCAGCAACGGGGCAGTTAGGCCGCGTGCTAAGCCTTCGTTCACTAGCACTTCCTCGACCCCGGAGGTCGGTATGTACTACGCCGTTACTCAGCAACACCCTTCAGCTCGCCGCCTAGCCGTTCGCGCGCTGGTGGCCACCGCGCTCTGCGTAAGCTTCGTTATCCCGCATGCGTTCGCTCAGCACGACACGCACGCGGACGAGCCCAACCGCATCGTCAACAGCGTGAGCGCCCTCTCGCTCAACAACGCGATGCGTGACCTGTGGGCGCAGCACATGGAGTGGACGTACGCCGCCGTGACCGCGTTCGCAACGGAGTCGCCAGCGTTCGAGGCCACCGCGGAGCGACTCATGCAGAACCAAGTCGACATCGGTGCCGCCATCAAGCCGTTCTATGGCGAGGCCGCGGGAGACGCCCTGGCTAAGCTGCTCCAGGAGCACATCGCCGCTGCCGTCGAGGTTGTGAGGGCAGCCAAGGCCGGCGAGGGCACCGCCACCGACCTCGCCATCGCAGTGGCTTACGCCAATGCGCAAGAGATAGCCGACTTCTTGGCTGCCGCCAACGCCAACTGGCCGCAGGCGACCGTCCGCGAGATGCTCAAGGGGCATATCGACACGACCCTCGTGTACGCCACGGCCCTCCTAGAAGGCAGGCACGCGGAGGGCATAGCCGAGTACGGCAAGGCCGAAGCGCACATGATGATGCTGGCTGACGTGTTGACGGACGGTCTCATCGCAGCGTTCCCAGAGAGGTTCGTGGACTGATAATGAGAGCCCAGACCGTGGTGCTGCGGCGGCCGCGCTTCGGCGTAGCCAGGGACCGAACGGAGAGCATGCCAGACGCTAGCAAGGCCAGAGCGCTGCCAGCGCAGGTGGCCGGAAGTGAGCCGGAGAGGGAGTTGGTCGCGCTAGCCGTGGCTGGTGACGAGGCCGCTTTCGAGAAGATCATGCGCCGTCACAACCAGCTGCTCTTCCGCACGGCGCGCAGCATCCTCAAGAGCGACGAAGGGGCAGAGGAGGCCGTGCAGGATGCATTCCTGCGTGCCTGGCTGGCGCTCGACTCGTTCCGAGCGGACAGCAAGCTCTCGACGTGGCTGGTGCGGATAGTCACGAACGAAGCGCTAGGGCGCTTGCGCCGCGCCAAGATCCACACCATTCCCCTGGATGATGCCATGACCTCACCCGACCCGAAGATGCAGCTGGCGCTAGCCGACACGCCCAGCCACGGCCCAGAGCAGTCGACTCAACGCGCGCAGCTACGCGCCGTCATCGAGCAGCAGATAGACCTGCTTCCCGACGACTTCCGCACGGTCTTCATGCTCAGGGACGTCGAGGGGTTGGCAGCAAGGGACGTGGCCGACGCCCTCGGCATCCCGGTGGCAACGGTGCGCACCCGCGCCTTCCGCGCCCGCAAGCTCCTACGCGAGGGACTCGCAGGCTCGGTCGATGTCGGGTTGAGTGACGCGTTCGCGTTCGACGGTGAGAGGTGCGACCGCATCGTCGAGAACGTGATAGTGCGGGGGCGTCGCCACTTCGGCTAGACCCGTGCTACTGGCGGCCATCCTCGACGTGCCTCGCGAAGTTGTCGAGGATGGCCTGCCAACCTGCCCGCTGCATGTCGGCGGGATGCTCGGCCTCGGCGTCGAAGGTAACCGTGACCTTCACGCCATGCGGTACCTCGTGGAACTCGATGCGCGCCTCGCGGTCGCCGAACGAGTACTTGATGAGCTCGTTCTCCACGATCTTGGTGTAGGTGCCTGCGAAGTCGAAGCCAGCACTACCGTCCTTGGCCTCCATGCGCGACGAGAACTTCCCGCCAGGGCGCAGGTCGACGGTGGAGGAGGTCGTGTGCCAGTC
>CALCHY010000280.1 GCA_937907415.1 uncultured Trueperaceae bacterium | reverse complement strand
TGGCGGTGCCTGGCATCAAGGAAGAGAACCTCGAGATCAGCATCGAGGGCCGCCAACTCACCATCCGCGGCAGGAGCGAAGACGAGGTCGAGAAGAGCGACCGCCGCTACTGGCTGAAGGGCATCTCGTTCGGTGAGTTCAGTCGCACCGTGACGGTTCCGAGCGGCATCGACGCGAGCACCATCAACGCGACCATCGAGGAAGGGGTGCTCACGGTGACGATGCCGAAAGCTCCAGAGGCGCTCGCCCGCAAGATCGCGGTGAACGGCACCAAGGCCGAGGCGAAGCGGATCCCCACCAAGAAAGAGCCGGTGGGCGTCTAGGCGGTAATCGGTCTCGCCGCGGTTGGCGGCGCTAGGAGCCCCCACCCTCAGGCCAACCCAACGTCAGCAGGAAAGTGCTGTCCACCTCCGCGTAAACGTCGTGAGCCAGGTCGGGCGCAAGCACCAACAGTCCGCCCTCTGGCAACTCGACGTTACGGTCGGGGAGTTGCAAGCGCAGGCTGCCTCTCAAAGTGAGCACGGTCGTGGAGACCCCCGTATGGTGCTCCGAAATCGACTTGCCTGCTTCGATTACCACCAGTACCGTGCGTAGGTCGGCCGAGCGCGTTAGGGTGCGGGCGGTTTCGCCTTCGCGCTCGTAAGCGTCGGAGGCGCGCAGTTCCTGGGCGATGTCGTTAAGGTCGAACTGCACCCCATGAGTGGTGGGTTGTGGCTTGAGCATTGGGTCAACCTCCCGACTTACTGCATGCCAGTCAGACTACAAGGTCTCGGCCACGCGAAATCCGCAGGTGAGGCCGTGGGCAGCGAAGCGATCGGCGCTCGCTACAATGCTGGCCGGAGTCGCGGGCAGTGCCCCGTAGAAGTGGAGCGAACATGGCCCTCTCAGCTACCCCCTTCCTGATGTTCCAAGGCGCAGCCACCGAGGCGCTGCGCCTCTACACCGAGACCTTCACGAACGCCAGCGTCGAGCAGCTTGAGTTGCGCGGTGAAGGCGCTCCGGGTGCGCCTGGCACGGTCCAGCAAGCGTGGCTGCGCATCGCCGATCAGAAGTTCCGCGTGTTCGACTCGCCGACGCCGCACGCGTTCACTTTCACGCCTTCGTTCTCCATCTTCGTCGAGTGCGAGAACGAGGCGGAGCTAGAGCGCGTAACGGCTCAGCTGTCGGACGGCGGCGGGGTGCTCATGCCGCTAGACGATTACGGCTTCAGCAGGCGCTTCGCGTGGATCAACGACCGCTACGGCGTCTCCTGGCAGCTGAACCTCACTTGAGCGGCCCGAGCTGCGGCTGCGCTAGCGGCACTCCCGCTGGCGGCGGATAGAAGGCGAGCAATCCCATGTTCACGCCTTCGAAGCCGCTCACGACCACACTCGGAGTGGGGCTGCCAGAAGTGGCCAGCTCTGCTGGCGTGAACGCCAGCAAGCGACTGTCCGTATCGGTAACCCAGAGGTTCCCCGCGGCGTCGAAGGCCATCCCGCTCGACCCGCCAAGACCTGCGAGTATCACCGTCGGCGTGACGGTGCCGCTAGCCTCGAGTTGATCTGGCGCCAACTTGACTACCGTCGTGTCGTCACTCACCCACAGATCCCCGTTCGAGGCGAACGCCAAGGCGACGGGCGCGGTGAAGCCGAACGTGTCGATGACCGCGTCTGGCGCTGCGGTCGTGCCGCCAACGAGAGCGCCAGGGTCGTCATAGCGGAAGAGCTTCCGGCTGAAGGTGTTAGCGAACCACAGCCGACCGTTCGCATCGAAGGCTATGCCAGACGGGCCGCTGAGTTGGTTGCTGCCGTCGTTGCTCAGGACCGCGGCCGCCAGCGGTGAGCCACTAGCGATCAACTGCGCCGCGTCGAAGCGCGTGACGGTGGCGTTGCCGCGGTTAGTTACCCAGAGGTTGCCGCTAGCATCGAACGCCAGTGCCGTTGGGTGGTTCAGGCCGCCGACGGTGAGGGTCACGAGCGGCGTTGGGCTGCCGGAGGCGCCAAGGTCAGGCGCGGCGTACTCGCGAACCGTGTAGTTGTCCCAATCACTAACCCACAGGTTCCCGTTAGCGTCGAACGCCACCCCTTGGGCCGACGGCGTTCCACCGAGTAGGAAGGCGGGCGGTTCGCTGTTGCTAGCCGTGAGTTGACTCGCCCCATACCCACCCACCGAACCTGGAGTGTAGCTCGGCAGGTACACGCGTCCGCTCGCCGGGTCCAATCGGTAAACGGCGTGCACGCGGGTCGTCTGGGCGGCGGTAACCGTCACGATGCACGTGACTCCTCCCGACATGCTGGGTAGAGGACACGCGAGTTCCGGTCGCCTGATGGCGTCGAAGTCGCCCTGACGCACGCGCACGGCGCTTGCACTGATCGTGTAGACACCGGGGGCGAGGTCGAGCAGCGTACGAGACGCCGTCACCGTGGCGCTGAAACCGCCGGGACCGGTGACCTCGACGGCACCGCTCGCGCCTGCTTCTACCAACTGATCGAGGTAGATGCTGAGGTTCCCCGCCGTGGCGGACACCGGCTCGACGGTGATGGTCGCGTCGGCGCTTACCCCGGACGAGGTTGCCGTGAGGGTGGCAACCTGGGCGCTCACTACGCTGACAGGTGGGGTGTACAAGACACTCGGCCCGGCGCTAGCCGACAGGCTGCCGACTCCGGCGAGCGTCCAGCTGACCGCACCCCCGCCCGTGACCGTGGCGTTGAACTCCTGTTCGACGGCGCCAGCGGCGATGGTCACGGTGGCTGGCTCGATCCTCACGGTCGCCTTGGGCGCCCCGCCCGGAGAGCAGGCCGCGAGCGCCGACAACGCCAGCGCGAGAAGCGGCGACCAGCGGCGCGAGATCCACGCGCTTCGCCGCGGGGCGCCGACTCGACGATTCAGCATGGCGGCCCGAAGATCTGGATGGTGACGGACTTGGTCCCGATGGGGCTGCCGTCTGCGGTCCGCGCGGTGAGACCGAAACTGTAACTGTGGGTCGAGCAGCGACCGGGAACGGTCGTCGCGGTGCCGGAACCCGTGCCCAGGTCGGCGCCGCCTGGACCCGACCAGTAGAGCCGGTCGCTCGGCACCGGGGTGCCGTCGGTGTAGGTAGCGTGGCCGACCAGGTTGACGGTCACCGGACCGAACGTCGATATCGCTATGCCGGTGCCATTAGTCGGGTAGTCGATGACGACTTCGCCGTTGACGCGCACCGGGTCGATGACCTTGATGGTCGCGCTGGCGCTGGCCGTAGCGCCGTACTCGCCCGTTCCGGTGAGGGTGACGGTGTGGTTGCCGGTGGTGCCGAACGCCCGCATCAAGGACCTGCCGGTGCCAAGCGCGGCGCCACTCTCCGTCCAACTCAGCCGCCCAGCAGGCACCACGCCGTCGGGTTGGGCGTAGACGTCATAACTGCTGCTCTGCAAGGTGATGGGCACGTCCCTGAGGGTCACGAAGCCCACTCGCTCGCCGTCGACCAGTATCGAAGGCTGCGGGACCTCGACCGTTATCCCACCAACTGGGTTGGGCCCAAGCCGGAACGACACGTGCTTCACGTCCTGGACGACGCCGCCCTGACTCAAGTTGATCTCGAGGCGCCCGGTCGTCGGGGCGGTGATTGCGCCAACCGCCGTAGCCAAGTTGCCGAAGTCGAGGTCGACCTCCGCCCTGGAGTATGGCGTCATGGTCACGGTATCCGTGCGCTCGAGCTTGAAAGTATCGTTCAGGTAGAACCGCGCCACGACGTCGTAAACGTAGAGGTTCTCCGTGATGTTGACGACGTTGAAGCGCGCCTGCAACTGACTTGAGCGCGGCAGTACCCGCCCGAACTCGTTGTCAAGCGGCCACGTGGTCGGGTTGGTCTGGTCGACGAAGTAGTAGCCGTTGCGGTACGGGTTGCCGTCCCAGGCCCAGTCGGCGATGAGGGAGCCGCTCGGGTTCGTGAAGCGGACGGTGCGGAAGGTGTCCTCGGCCGTGCGCGGCCCCAACTCCAAGGACCCGCGCCGCGCGTTCTCGGGGCGGGGGTCGGCCAGCACCAGCATCGTGCCCAACTCCGTCGCCGTGGTACCGATCTCGTTCTGAGTCTTGAACTGGTCCCACGTCATGGACGGGTGCGTGCCGCTCCAACGCGCGTTGCTGTCGTTGATGAAGATGCCATCCGCACTCAGGCCCGTGATGACGAACGCGTGGGCGATCTTGTCCGAGGTGGTGAGCACCGGACGCATGGGGCCAAGCCCGAACACGCCCGTTGTCGCAAGCACGATGTAGCTCGTGAAGGGGGCGCTTGGGATGAGGTCGGCGTCCCACACTAGCCAACTGTAGAGTTCAGTTGGCACGTTGACGGCCTGCAGGAACGACACCGGCCACGAACCGCTGCTGGAGTCCTGGCCGAGCAACCCTGCCAGCCCGTAGTTGCTGACCAACCCGCCCGGTGCTACCGGCGTACCGGCGAAGCCAGGTAGCGGCTGGAAGTAGTTGAGGTACATGGACGTGGAGGTAGGGCTGCACCACGGCAGGCCCGCCTGCCAGTAGAAAGGCACCTGTAAGGAGACGTTGCCTCTACCTTCGGCCGCTGGCGCGAGCGCCAGCGGAGCCGGGGCGTTGGCTATGGCCTGCACCGCGTAGGTGGCGGCGCGCGTCATGTCCACGGCGGCGCTACCGCCCGCCACGGCCGCGGAGTGGACCCTCACCCCTGGCATCTCGTCACCGGTCGTCGTTGCTCCGCTTTCGGTCACCACGTACAGCTGGTCAGCGCCTTCGGTGAACGGCAGGGTGAGGCTCGCCGGGGCGCCGAGCAGGGCTCCACCGAGGTCGACGCCGACCCGTGGGCCGGCGGGCTTCAAGGGGTTCTGGTCCTGTGCGGTTGGTGCGTCGCTCACGACCAGCGTCACCAAGGTGTCTTGGTTCAACGCGCCAGCGGGGATGTCGAGAGTGGCGCCAGCCAGTGCGAGGGTGCCGCCCTGCGCTGCCCGGATGGTCCCCGAGGTGGTCGTGCCGGTCATGTCCACCGTTACGGTGGTGGTCGCCTTGCTGCTGCCCGAGCTGCCGGTAGCCGTCAGGGTGTAACTGGTCGTCACTATCGGCGCAACTAGCTGGCTCGTCTTGCCGCTAACGTCGATGCCGCCGGGATCGAGCTTAAGGCTGCTAGCACCAGTGACAGACCAGGACAAGGTGCTCTCGGAGCCGCTAGCTATGGTCGCTGGGTTGGCGGCAAAAGCGCTGATGACCGGGCCGGAGCCGCTTGGGGGGCCACCACACGCCGCCACCAAGACCACCACGAGCCCAGCCACGAGCGCGAACAACCACCGGTGCTTCATGATCTTCCCCTAACATCGGCGCTTCCGTGGGAGGAACCGAGCCGCAGGAGTAACTCCAGGGAGTCGGGAACCCAGCCCGTGAATTGGTGTCGCCACCATGAACGCGACTTAGTTCAGCCGTTGCGCAGGGACCCGGGGGACGAGAACCGTCAGGAAGTGGCAGGAGGATGGGCCGAGCAAGGAGCGCTAGGTGGCGACTCCATCCGGTCGCTTGGCGGCACGATAGCCGGGGCGTCGTCTGGTGTCGGTGATGGGCGCGCCACGGCTACTCATCTAGCGGCACGAACGCCACGTTCAACCTGAAGCGCTGCTTGTCGGCCGGCAGCGCGCCGCTGTGCGCGTCCGCCGCGCCATCGGGCCGGTAGCGTTGCAGGAGCTCGTACAGCGTCAACTGAACTTCGCGGCTCTCCGCGTCGGTCAAGAGGAGGTCCGTCCAGTAGTCGATGCTGGCGGTGCGCTGCGGGTCGAGCCAGTCGACTTCCTCTCCCCCGCTCACCCCGCTCTGCACCCAGGTCTCGCCGTGCTCGTTACGAAAGAGGTTCTGGCCGTAGAAGCCACCCGCCCGCAACCGGCGCGCCTGGACGCGCGTCCGCTCGCGCAGCTCGGGGAGCTGCTGCTGCCACAGGCGCTCCTCCAGGTCGGCGAACGGCGTGGCCTCGTAAGGCACGAAGTAGGCGTCGTGCACGGAGCGGTAGATCTTGATGGGCCGCCCCTTGCGCTCCTCGCGGCGCACCACCTGCAGCAGGCCGGCCTTGCTCAGCACGCGGATGCGGTAGAGCATGGCGTTCAGGTCGACGCCGAGTTCGGCGGCGGCGGCGCTGGCGCTGAGTTCGCGAGCGAGGAACGGGCGGAACGCCTCCTGGAAGCGCGGTTCGCTTAGCAGCCGCGCCTGCTCCGGGTCGCTGACGGTGAAAGCCTCTCTCGGTCTACCTGAATCCGGGCCTATCATTCACAGTAGGCTAACACCCACCATGCGCGCATGGGATTACGCCCAACCTACTACCTCGTAAGTTCACTGAACTGGTTCGCCAACGTCGTGCCCATGGCCGTCATGGTGCTGCTGGCACAGTCGCGCGGCCTGAGCCTCGCGCAGGTCGGCTACTTCATCGGCATCTACTCGCTGACGGTGGTGGTGCTCGAGCTGCCGTCCGGGGCCATGGCGGACGCCCTCGGGCGCAAACGCATCTACCTGCTGGCCGGCGCGATAGGGATCGTCGCCAAGGCCGTGTTCCTGTTCGCCTTCGGCCTGCCCATGTTCCTCGCATACGGCGTGCTGTTCGGGGTGTCGCGCGCCTTCGCCTCCGGCGCCCTCGAGGCCTGGTTCATAGACGCCCTCCAGGCCGAGAACCCTCACGTCGACCTGCAACCGCCGTTGGCTGCTGCCAACGCCTGGAACCTCGCCGCGTTGGCGGTCGGCACCCTGGCCGGCAGCGCACTGCCAAAGTTGTTCGGCTATCTGCCGCAGAACGAGTTGGCGGTGTTCACGCCGCTCTCGATGACCCTGGTGGCGTCGCTCGCGGCTAGCTGCGTAGTGCTGGCGCTCACCGCCGTGGTCGTGAAGGAGGCGCCTAGAGCCCTCGCGCCGGAGCGCGCGCGTGACGGCGGCCCGCTCGCCAGCTTCGGCCGCGGCTTCCGGTCACTCGGCACCATCGTGGTTGGCGCCGCCAGGCTGACCAGCGCCAACCGCACCCTGCTCCTGCTGCTTGGCGTCGATCTGGTCGCTGGCATCGCGCTGATAGCGTCCGAGAACCTGTGGCAGCCGTTCTTCGCCCAGCGCCTGGGTGGCGCCACGCCCGACAACACCATCGTGTTCGGCGTCGTCCTCGCGGGCAGCTTCGCGATGGGCATGCTCGGCAACCTTGTCGCCACCCCACTCTCCCAGTTGCTCAAGAAGCGCTACGCGCTGGTGGCCGGGCTGTTTCAACTCCTGCAGGGCGGCGCCTTCCTCCTCCTCGCAGCGCAAGGCGGAGTAGCGGCGGCAACGGGGCTGTTCTGGCTGACGTACGTCACGCGCTCGGCCGGGTCGTCGCCGCACGCCACCCTCTTCAACGAGCAGGTGCCAGGTTCGCACCGCTCCGTCATGCTCTCGGTGCAGTCGCTCGTCGGCTTTCTGGGCGCATTCGTCGGCAGCGTCGCGCTTGGGGCGCTCGCGGGCGCCACGTCGATCGCGCTGGCCTGGACGGTAAGTGGCGGGCTGCTAGCGCTGGGGGCGCTGCTCTACTTGCCTCTCACGCGCGCTGCTGGGCGGCCCGCGGCCGCGCTGGCAGGCCACGAACCGGGCTAGACGCTTTCTGCGACCACCTCGTTCATGACGTCGAGCGCCAGGTTCGAGTGAGCGTAAGAGCCGCCCGCGCGCATCTCGGCGGCAACCCAGATAGCTTCCATGATCTCTTGTTGCGAGGCGCCGGCCTTCAACGCCGCCCGCGTGTGACCGCGGATGCAGTACGGGCACTGCGTCACGTGCGCGACGGCAACGGCGAGCAGTTGCTTGGTCTTGACGTCGAGCGCACCCGCCTTGAACACGGCCTTGCTGAACGCCGAGAAGGCGTCACCGATCTCGGGGGCTAGGTCGTGCCGCTGATGGCGTAACTCGCGGGTCGCGGCTGGGTACAACGGTTCGTCTGGCATGGTCCTCACCACTCCTTGCAACGCATGCGGATCGCGGCCAGCTCAGCGTCCGGCCGCGTCTCCTCATGCTAGTGCGGACGTCAGCCAGCTCCAGCCCACACATGTACCAACGGCTGCCGCCGTCTTACTCAGCCGCTTTGAGGCGCTCGTCGGCCATGATCTCGGCCGCGGCGGCACTCGAGATGCCGCGTTCGTCAGCCAGCTTCAGCGCGCGAGCGACCTTGGCGCCGATCTGCGCCACTTGCGCGTACGCCCTGTCGCGGTCGTACCCGCCCGGCTTCAGCTCGTCCGCCACGTTGATGACGCCACCACCGTTGATGATGAAGTCGGGCGCGTAGACGATGCCCCGCGCCTGCAGCGCCTCACCGTGGCGCGCCTCAGCCAGCTGGTTGTTGGCGGAACCGGCGATGACGCGCACCTTCAGCCGCGGCAGGGTGTCGTCGTTGACGACCGCCCCGAGGGCGCAGGGGGCGAAAACGTCGCAGTCGACGTCGTAGATGTCGCTCGCCGCGACCGCCGTCGCCCCGAACGCGCTGACGGCGTGGTCGATGCGCGCTTGAGAGATGTCGGTGACTACGAGTTGTGCGCCGCCCTCGTGGAGGAACTCGCAGAGGTGCGTGCCTACGGCACCCAAGCCCTGCACGGCAACGCGCCGACCACGCACGTCGCCACTACCGAAAGCGTGCTCGAGCGCCGCCTTCATGCCGCTGAAGACGCCGAAAGCCGTCGCGGGCGAGGGATCACCGCTAGTGGATGGCAACCCGACCACGTGCTTGGTCTGGCTGTTGACCGCGACCATGTCTGCAGGCTCGGTGCCGACGTCCTCGGCGGTGATGTAGCGCCCACCAAGGCGCTCGACGGCGCGCCCGAACGCCTCGAATAGCGCGGGCGTCTTCTCGGTGAAGGGGTCTGAGATGATCACGGCCTTGCCGCCGCCGAGCGGCAAGCCCATGGCGGCGTTCTTGTACGTCATGCCCCGGCTTAGGCGCAGGACGTCGTTGAGGGCAGCTGCCTCGCTCTCGTACGGCCACACGCGGCAGCCGCCGAGCGCAGGTCCAAGGCGCGTGCTGTGGATGGCCACGATCGCCCGCAGTCCTGAGGCCTCATCGTAGAAGTAGGTGACCTGCTCGTGTCCTGCCTCTTGCATTTCGTGCAGCGTGTCGATTGTGCCCGCCTCCTCAGCGCGGCCGCGCTGTTGGCGGCCATCACCTCCACTCTAGGCCAAGCGTCACGAACTCGGCCCTGGTCCCGGCGAACGATTTGTGCACCAGGCCGTTGAGGCCAAGGCCGCGGGCCACGTCGACGAACATGGGTCGATCGTCGAGGTACACGACTTCCTCCGCAGCCACTTGAGACATGTCCAGCGCCATGTTGAAGATGTCCGCGTCTGGCTTGCGGACATGGACGAAGCAGGACGACACGAACGTGTCGATCACGCTGCCTAGGTGGAAGGACTGCACGCGGTGCTGCGTCAGTTCACGTCCCTCGTTACTGATGGCAACGACCTTGAGGGCGTACTTGGCCTTGATGGCGGCCAGATAGTCAAGCATGTCGGGCAGGGCCCGTGACTGCGCGAACATGAACGCACGGAAGTCCGCCGGCGAGAAGTCCCGCGGCTCGAAGAACACGGTCCGCTCGAGGTACTCGTCGAGGGAGAGCTTGCCCTCCTCGTAGGTGTCGAAGGTCAGGTGGTGACGCTCGTGAAGTTCACCAGCGTCTAGCCCGAACCTCTGGCACGCGCGGTCCCTGGCGGCCTGGTCCCAGCCGTTCGTCAGCAGCACGCCGCCGATGTCCGTGAATATGGCCTTGATGG
>CALCHY010000279.1 GCA_937907415.1 uncultured Trueperaceae bacterium | reverse complement strand
GCTTCGAGGCGGATCGGACTCGGCGGGCCCGAGCCATGTTCCAAAAACGGTCGTTCTTGACACACCCTTGGGGCGAGCCGTCGCGACAGCGCTTCCCAGGCGTCCGGGAGTTCCACAAGCCGTCCCATTATCTATGTCCCGTAACCCCACTCGGGCCAAAGTTGTGCATCCTCAACTTGGCGCCAGGATGGCTGGAGCGATCGAGTATGACCAGCCCAAACGTCAAGCCAGAATAATGTGCGTCACCTTAGAGCGCGTCCAGAACGGGCATTTGTTCTGAGACACTCTCAAAGTCAATTTTGAGACGCGCTACAGTTCGGCCTGCTATTACCGCGCTGTTGGTTCTTCTCGCGAGTCGGACAGTTGAGACGCTACAGTCCATTAACTCTGTCGGAAATGTTGGGGGCGAGAATCTGCATGTCGGAAGTGAATACCGCTTCTGGCCTGCTTGGAAGCCGTTGCAACAGTATGCAATCTGGACAATTACGCGTGGTAGACGGACTCAACCTCACGTTTTCCTCGCGCATGTAGTTTTGGATCCAATCTCGGCCCCTGGAGTTTTTGTACGAGGCCTGGTGTCTAGGTGGGTATCAGTGCGCTACGTTCGTGTGCTGGATAGAGTTGCGACATCGTGCATGCATCTAATATTTGATTTGGGTAGGTGAAACTTGAACGGTGGTAGCAGCAGGCTGTAGTTGGTTTTGACCGGTGCCGTACGAAGTGACGACTTAGGTTGAGACCGGTCCACGGATTATTACGGAGCGGTGTATGTACTACAATACTCCGGTTCCGTGGCCACACATGCATTTCTTGCTGTTGCATATGCAAGGGTGGATTCTTCGTCGTGTAAATATATTCATGAGACAGAATCATCCTGGGGTGGGCGAACTCTACGTCGTACGACGTACAGAGGATTGCAATTGTCGCCCCCCATGGATTTTCGGAAGTATGGCGATAGAACAGATCAACTAAGTCGCTCAGGGGCCGAACCGTTCCGAGCGCGATAGCGAGTTGCAATTGTCCGATTTGCTCTTACCCTCGTTGATATGGCTTGCAACGTTGACAATAATGGCGTCATCTAGGAACCGAAGGCACGTTGCGGTGTAGGCAGTTGTCACTTCGGCCCCGAACTCATGGGGCGTCTGCCCGGTCCTTGTCCCAGACGGAAGCTGTCAGTACGGACTCAGAACCTTCAGCATAAGCCTACAGTGCTTGCTAAACGCTTTCTTCGCTCAGGATGGTGCTCGGATTGGCTCCGGTTGCGCGGAACCCGACGATCCAGCCGAGGAGACCGCTGAGCACAAGGACGATTCCCAGAGTCAAAAGGGCGAGGCTGGGGGATAGTGGAACGCCGATACCAGACAGCAGTGATCCAGATAACGCCTTCGACAGGCTTGGTGACGCCACCCATGCGCCGGCGACGCCTATGACTGTAGCAACGGCGGCAATTGCGATTGCTGAGCCTGCGATCTCGCGTGCAATCTGGCCCTTGCTGGCACCAAGTGCTCTACGAACACCGATATCTCGAGTCCGTTCGGCGGTGTTGAGAATGCTTAAGGAGAATATGCCTACCGCCGCCAGGATGAGCGCGGTTATGGCCATGAGCGTGAAGATGAAGACTGCTTGGTTGAGGGTGCTTAGTAGTTGCGCTTGGTCGTGCAAGTCGTTGGTGACGAAGTCGAGGTTTTCAGTCCCGAATAGCGGCTTTGAGAAGGTGTTTCCTAGTACAGTTCTTGCGGCCGATACCAGTTGAGTTTTCGCTTCGTCAGCGTTGCCAGGTGCCGCGGCTGCGAGCATGTAGAAGCTACCTTCCCTAGAGGGATTGGAGATCGCTGCAACGCGCTCCGGGGTACCGAACGCGTTGCGTTCATCGTCGTATTCGTAGACTCCCGCAATCGTGAAAGTCTGAAGCGATGTTGGGTCGCGAACGCTATGGTGTAGCCGACGAATAGTCAGCTGTTGGCCTACCGCCGCTTCACTAGAGGTATAGAGTTGCGCGGCAACGCTTTCCTCAAGGAGAATCTCGTCTTGAGCGCGCGCATCGATGCTTCCGCTCAAGGCGTTGCCAGCTATCACCTTCGCGCCAACGAGGGAAAGGTAGTCGGGGCCCGCCTGCCTGATGCCGGAGATCATGTACTCCTGCTCGGGCATCACAACCACGCCAGGCGCGAACGCCACGTCCCATGAGGTTAAAGCGGAAGCGCTCGGAGCGAGTGCCAGTAGCGGCTCGACTTGGCGCTCGGTGAAGACGGTGAACCAACCTGGGTTAACGTGGTCGTCGTTCACCGCGTCTAAGGTGAAGAGTTCAAGCTCCGGTTTGGTGGCGTTCCCTACCGTCAACACGTGGAGGCCGACAACGATGGCGGCGCCGCTGAGCATGAGTTGAAGCGCTGTGAGAGCTAGCCGTGCTGGGTTGCGGCGCAGTGGTTTCGGTAGGCTCGTCGCCAAGTCTGCAGTGCTTGCGGCGCCCGGGACAATAGTTGTGGCCGCGGCTCGCGTTGCCGGCACCAAACCGATGATTATCGTGACTAACACGCTCGCTGTGAGGGTGACGAGAACGGCCGAAGGAGGGAACGACATCTCTCTGAGTATCTCGACCAGCCCGGGTGCCGAGGTCGCAACTAGCGCCCTCAGCAGGACCTGTGAGAGTAGGACGCCTATTAGGCCTCCGATAAAGCCGAGCATGCCTGCCTCGACCAGAACCTGGGACCGCACGCTGGCTTTGCTGGCGCCGAGGCTACGGAGGATCGCTATCGACTTCTCGCGTCGCCGCACGCGGGCGAGCATGAGGTTGGTGATGTTGAGGCTAGCCATCAACAGGCCTACCGAGGCGAACCCAGCGAGGAGGAGAGCTCGGTTCCGTTCCGCGGTGGTGGCTTGCCACAGCGACGAGGGTGGTTGCGCGACGGCTTGACCGCTCCAGATGCGGTCAATGGACAGCCGGAGTTCTTCCGAGGCCTGTGGGATCTTGCGTGGGTCGTCGACTGCTGCGCGTATTCTGTTCGGTCGAGTCGAGGACGTCGGGGAGTATGGAATGTAGCCGCCTACAACGAGCCCACCGCTCGTGGGCGGCATGTGGTCCTCGGGCAAGATTCCGATCACCGTGAACGGCGCCCCACCCGCATTTGCGTAGTTCATGGGTATCTCTTGTCCCAGCGGGTCGCCTTCTATTCCAAGGGTGTCAGCGTAGCCTTCGACGATGACCAAGACTCGCCGCCCCTCAGCGAAATCGGCCTCCGAGAACCACGACCCGCGTGCCACTTCAATATTCGCAGCCCGAGTGTAGTCAGCGGAGATGACATCGACTAGCGGAGTGGTCGTAGCTGGGTTCACTTTTTGTGGGTAAAAGGTCTGGGCGGTAACGAAATAGACGTGGTCGAGGCTAGGGGCCAATTCGCGCAACTCGTCTATGTCTTCTAGCGAGAAACGTAGATCCGCGACCTGATTCTCCCTTAAGGGCGCGAGCAAACGCTCTTCGCTCAAGCTCGCCAAGCTGTCGGTCGTTGCCGGGGCGATGATGAACTGGCGTGAGATGAGGTCGGCTCGAAGGCGCCTGGCAATCTCATCGTTTACGCCGTATAGGGCGGCCACGGCGCTGAGCGCGCCAACGCCCACCGCTAATGCAATTACGACTAGGGCCGATTCAATGGGATAAGTCAATAGTTGTCGTAGTGCGTACCGCAGATTGCTCCAAAGCGACTTCATGTTGAAATACTACTCCTTGTTATCTGCGGCAGTAGACGCGAGGGGGAACGGGGGCTTGAAGTGCGCCTCTCCACTATATAGAATATCTAGGTAGATGGTTGGGACAACTGAGGTGAGGAACAACCATTGGAGGAGTGTTGAATGGCGCCACCACTTCTGAGCGGCAGCCTGGAACTGATCCTGTTGGCCATCATCGCGGCCGGACCGAGGTATGGGCTTGAGATCATTACCGAGGCTAACGAACGCACGAACGGCTACTTCGCGTTCAAAGAGGGTAGTTTGTACCCCGCGCTACATAGACTCGAAAAGACTCGCCTGATCAAGGGTGAGTTTGCGCCCTCGGACCGCGGCGGTCCGCGGCGCCGCTACTACAGCCTGACGGCGCTCGGCCGTAAAAGGCTCGCCGAGAAGCGGGGCGAGTGGGCGGAGTTCACGCGCGCGGTCGAGAGCCTGATCGGCGTCGAGTGATGGCGGATGATCCTCGCCGCCAGAGGGAGCGCTACCTGGCCGAGGCCACTAGAGGCCTGTGGGGCCGGGAGCGAGGCGTAGTTCGGGAGGAGCTCGAGGCGCACTTCGAGTCGCGGGTCGCGGCTCTGATGTTGAGTGGTAGTAGTGAAGAAGCGGCCCTGGAGGCGACCCTTGCTGAGCTTGGGGCGTCGCGTCATGTAAACGATGGCCTGGGGCGCGTATACGCATCCCCGGTCGTGCTGGGGGCGGCGGTGCGGGGAGCCTGGCGGCAGTTCCGAGCCCGACTGGTGGAGTCGCTGCTAATCATCGTAGCGATTGCCCTTGGTGTGGGTGTGGTGGTGGCCGTCGCTTCTTTCTTGGACATCGATGCGCGGCTCGCGAGCCTGATGGGTTCGTCATTGGATATGCGTGAGCTCTCTGTCCAGGCGTTGGAGGACGACGACCAGGCGTTCACCCGCGGGGACGCGCCGCAGGTGGTGCGCCTCGGGGAGCCCAATTCTGCGGCTCCCACGTTTGATTTGGCAGTGCTCGAGGCGTTCCGGAACGCGGCGCCGGCGGTTGATTACGCTTACGTCAAGGAGCCGGAGGTGGTGTGGGCAGCGACGGGGAGAGGTCCACAAGACGGTGTGATCGTCTTTGGTGTGACGGGGGATTTCCTCGCCGCCAGTGGCCTCCAGTTCTCTGCAGGGTCGGCCTTCACCGTCTCAGATATCGCCGAGCAGCGGCCGGTAGTGATTCTTTCGCGGGACGCCGTGAGGCGGCTCGGCATTGTAGGAGACGCTGTCGGGCAGACAATCGGTAGGAGCGGTTCCCGCGCTGAGTACACGATCGTCGGGGTCTTCCAAGCGCTTGCCGGTGGTCGGGCGGTCGGCGGATACCTGCCGTACGCCCCGGGCGGGGAGCTCAGGTACCTCTATTTTGCCGTCGACGACCCGCGCGAAGTTGAGTCTGCGAGGAGCCAGCTCGCCGATTTCGCACATGCCAGGTGGGCAGAGCGCGTGACTGTGGCGACGCAGCCGGGCATCGCGCGCTTGAGCCGCGCGCAGCGGCTTACGGCGCTGGCGATCGCGCTTTTCGCGTCGGTGGGACTCATGGTCGCCTCCCTGAACGTCATGAACCTGATGCTGGCAAGAGTCGTTAGACGAGGTAGTTCCATCGCAATCAGGCGCAGCTTGGGAGCGTCGCGTGCCGACGTGCGCAAGGAACTGCTCGTAGAGGGCGTGCTCCTGGGGTTGATGGGCGGAGTTGCGGGTACGGCGATAGGCGCGGCGCTGCTGTGGGGGTACAACCGGAGCCTCGAGCTGGCGGCGGGCGGGGACGGGGTTGGCGCCGCCATCTCATGGCCGGCGCTCGGCGTCGGAGTATTACTGGCCGTAGGGGCGAGCCTGCTCTTCAGCCTATACCCGGCTATTGTGGGATCGCGGCAATCGCTAATCGCTACCTTGAGGGAGATCTGATGACTAGGTCTGCCCTAATCGCTTCGGCCCTCAAGCGCTTTGCGCGTAACCGGCCACTTAGGCTGACGCTGACGCTCCTGCAACTCACCCTTGCTGCTGCCGTAGTTACTGTTGCGTTGCACGTGCTCTATGACGAGCGCAGCCGGGGCGCCAGCCAAGCATTATTTGACGTTCAGGCGGCCGCGCCGGGTGGGCAGATTGTCTTGTCGCACGCTCCCTTTACGCCTGACTCCGTAAGGGATCTGTTGGCGCTTGCACCGGACGTCGAGGCCGTAGCCGTCTACTCGTCCTTGCACTTCAGACCCAAGGTAGAGGTAGACGGCGAGGTGTACATGCTCTCCAGCGTTGGTCAGGTGGATGCAGCGTACCTCGACCTGCTCGACATAACGATCACCCGCGGTGTGGGCTTCGCCCTCCAACAAGCACGTCCGGAAGGCAATGGGATTCTGCTCGAAGAGGACGTGGCTACGACGCTCTTCCGGGGTAGCGATCCAATCGGGAGGGAGCTGACGCTGCTGCCCTTCAACGCTCGCTCCGGGAGGTCAGTCGAATACAAGGTGGTGGGCACTTACCGGTACCCGGCCTCGAGCCCAACGGGCGACGTGGGGGCGCTCCGTAAACTTCCTGCCCTCCTGCCCTCCCCTCCAGGAGGCAGTAGCGACTTGGTTGTACTGCCGGAACCCGGGATGGATGAGGCGGCTCGGGAGCAGGTGCTCGCCGCCGCTCGGCAGGTCTACGCGGGCCAGATGCGCCAGCACGATGGACTCGACTTCTTCGTTCGGGAGGGGAACCGGCCCTTGCGCTACTTCGAGACCATCGAACCGCACCTGCTCCTCTTCGCCCTGTTCGGCGTCACGGCTTTGATCCTGGCGGGCGTGGCGGTCTTCTCCATGACGGTCGTGGAGGTCTCCGAGCAAGCCCATCAGATCGGCATCAAACGCGTCCTGGGTGCCAACCGTTGGCATGTCGCCGGCGAGCATGTGGCCGCCGCCGGCCTGCAAGCTCTGATAGCCGGCGGCGTCGGCGCCATCGCCGCCCTCGCGTTGGTGCCGGTCTTGCGCGCTGAACTCGGCGATTCTTTGATTCCCGGAGATAGCCTCTCAAGCCAGCCGCTCCTCGCGCTCGCCGCCTTTGTGCTGATCCTCGTCCTTAGCGTCGGCCTCGGCCTCGTGCCGGCCTTGAACGCGGGCCGTACCCTGCCCGCGGCGTTGATCCGAGAGCGGTAGGTGAAACTGTGCACGATGAAAGCCTACATGCAAGCACGGCTAGCTTCCTAATCGTGGGCGTACTTACCTCTCGCGCAAGGTTAGTACGGGCCTTCAAGTGTCGTGGCGGCGAACGAGTCCGTAGTGGCGAGCGGCGGGCGTTGCCGCGGATACGGGAGCAATGAGGTGAGCGTTGTGTCACGCCGTGATGAGCCAATAGTGCAGCAGGCGGCACGACCCAAGGGCGAGAAGCGCCGCACTCCGTGGCCTTTGTTTGCGGTCATTCTTGCTTTGTTAGCGGCAGTGGTTACGGTCCCGTTCATGTTGTTGAGGCCCGAGGCCGATGTATTTGTCGTTCGCTCATTCGAGACGGCGGTGGTGGAGGGCGGTACGATGATCGAGTACGTTCGGGGTGGAGGCACGCTGGTTCCCCGTCACGAGCGCTCGGTGTTGGCTCCGGGTGCAGGCGTTGTGGCTGATTGGCTGGTCTCCGAAGGCGACAATGTCGCGGCTGGTCAGGTGCTGGGTTACCTCGATTCGCCCGAACTGCAGCGCGAAGTCGCGAGCAAGGAAGCTGACTTGGCCACGGCGGAGCGGTGGCAGGCGGAGCTGACGTTGGAGCACGCTGCGGCGGTTCGCGAGGCGGCAAGCGAGATGGCGCGCTTAGAACGTGCTGTTAGTGATGCGCGTGCGGACCTCGATTCTGCCCGCGTGTTGTTTGGTCTTGGGGCCATAGCCCGAGTGGATGTCGAGGCGGCCGAGCGCGCTTTCAGTTTGGCCCTGCAGGGCGTAGAGGACGCGCGTGTGGGCGAGCGTAGCGCTGCCGCGCTAAGAGAACTCGCTCGTACGAGCGCCGCTGCGGCCGTAATCCGGGGCCGCGACGCGTTGGCTGTCGCGAATCGCCAGCTTAGGGCGTCCGAGTTGCACTCACCTTTGGCGGGCCGAGTTATCGCGTTGTCGGCGGCGGTCGGCGATACCGTCGCCGCACGTGCTGTGCTCATTACGATCGCCGGTACGGACGACCTGCGAGTAGACGCGGAGTTCAGCGAGGCGCAGGCGCGTGTGCTGGCCGTTGGCCAACCGGCGAACCTACGCATCGCTGGCGAGAATTATTTCGGGAGCATCGCGCTCGTTGGCCAGCAGGCGCAGCAGTCTGCTCAGGCGGGTGGTTCGGTGGTGCGCACTTCGCTGTTGTTCAATGAGCCTCCAGCCGACTTAAGGCTCGGAGCCAGCGTATCGGTCGAGGTCGAGGTTGGGCGGAAAGATGACGCCTTGATCCTCCCGCGAGGTGCTTTCCTGACTACCGGGGGAGAGAGACTTGCTTACGTCGTCGAGGGCGACGAAGCCAGGCGGGAGACCGTGGTGTACGGACTCATCGACGGCAACCGGGTCGAAGTTCGTAGCGGCCTCGAGGCCGGTGAACGGGTAATCACGAGTTCTTACGAAGCATTCAAGGAGTACGCGAACGTGAAGCTCGCTAGCGAGGGAGAGATCAGGTGAAGGTGAACCATGACTGAGACGTCTGAACATGCGGTCGTAACCGGCACCAGAGGCGGCGCGATCTCCGCGACGCCGATGGTTAGCCTAACGTCCATCTACAAGGTCTACGACATGGGTGGCACCGACGTGGCGGCGCTCGACGGCGTGGACCTTACTGTCCAGCGGGGCGAGTTCGTGAGCGTGGTGGGCATCTCGGGCTCTGGCAAGTCCACCCTGCTGCACATCCTCGGCTGCCTGGATACGCCGACCTCCGGTACTTACGAGCTCGAGGGTCACGACGTCACGCGCTTGCCGGACCGCGAGCTGTCGCGCGTGCGTAACCGCCACTTCGGCTTCGTGTTCCAGGCCTACAACCTGCTGCCCGACCTGACGGCTCTCGAGAACGTTGAGCAGCCGCTGGTGTACGCGGGCGTGGGCGCCAGGGAGCGGCGTGAGCGCGCCGAGGCGAAGCTCTCGCAGATGGAGCTGGCGGACCGCCTGGGGCACTTCCCGAGCCAGCTCTCGGGCGGGCAGCAGCAGCGCGTGGCGATAGCCAGGGCGCTGGTGAACGAGCCGACGCTGCTGCTGGCGGACGAGCCCACGGGCAACCTGAGCAGCGAGCACGGCAGCGCCATCCTGGAGATCCTCACCGGCCTGCACGAGGGCGGCATGTCGATCGTGATGGTGACGCACGACCCGCGCATCGCTGATCTGGCGGAGCGCAAGGTGGAGATCCTCGACGGGAAGATCGTGCGCGACGGCAAGGTTGAGCACAGGACCACGCTGCCACTCGAGGTGACCAATGCTAGCTAGGGCGCAAGCGAGCGATCAGAGCGAGCGGGGAGCGTCTAGGTAGCCAATGGACTCACGCTTCGACGACTGCTGATGGGAGATCTCCACTCAGAGATTGCCCCTCCCTGGGGTGGCCGATTCTGGAACGTGTGGCTGGTTTACTCAACCATCGCCGCGCTCGTTCTAGTCTTCGGCAACTCCGTGGCGTTCGCACAGGCTGCTGGCGAGGATGCTGACGTGGTCGGTGAGACGGTTACGTTCGAAAGCGTCGTGGAGCGGGCCCTCAGCTCCAGCGCCGTTGCCGCTGCCGGGGCGCAGGTTGTGCTCGCGCGCCAAGCCCTTGCGGCGGCCAACTACCCGATTGCAGCCAATGCCTCGGGAGGCGTGAGGTCCCTGACCGATTTCGGCGATCAGGGCACCGATGTGGAGTTGGACTTGGCCGTGAACGCGGGAATTCGGGTTGCCTGGGGCGCGACGGCGGAGGCAATCGCTGCGGCCGAACGCTCGTTGGCGGCAGCGATTGACGCGGTCGAGGCGGCGCGCGCGAACGCTGTCGTACAAGCGATGCGGCTGTACGCCGGCGCGGGGAGCGCGACGGTAGCCCATGAGATCGCGGAGATAGAGCTGGAGATCGCTGGCCTTCAGTATGAGGCTGTTAGGAGCCGCTACGCGGCGGGTGCTGCGATCGCGGCGGATGTGACCAATTCTGAGATTAACGAAAAGAGCGCCGAGCTCGACCTCAGAGGGGCGGAGGGGACGCTAGCGGCCGCGCTGGCGGAGCTTTCGCTCTTTGTCGGTATCGAGGTTGTTAGTGTAGCGGGCGACTTGCCGGAGGTTCCCTTCGCTGGGGCCGCGGTTAGCGAGGTGGCCTTGACAGCGCGTGAGGACGTGAGGGCCGCGCAGCGCCAGCTGGAGGCGGCGGCTGACGTGCTGGCTCAGGCCAGGCGAGTCAGCGGCGTCAACATCACCGCCAGCGCCTCCCTGGCTGGCACGCTGGGCTCTACCTCACTGACCGTGGGAGCGTCGATCGACACGCACGACCTCACCCCAGGCGTGAACGGCCGCCTCTCGACCACGACCGCTCCCCCGAGGGCGGGCGCCGCTCCGGCGCTTGGCGCTGTGCTGGGGGTGGGGGCCAGCGTGCCGCTCGGAGGGCCTGACACGCGCGTGGCCGCGGCCGAGCTGGCTTACGCGCAGGCCGGGACTCGCCTTGCCGCGGTTATAGCTCAGGCTGAACTTGAAGTGGTGGCCTTGGCTACCCGGGTGGCGCTCGGCGCGGCTCGCTTGGAGTTGGCGGCGTCGCGCGCCGCCTTGGCGCAAGCGGCCTACGAGGCGGAGCGGACGCGGTTCGAGCTTGGCGCCGTGGGCATGGTGGAGGTCCTGCGGGCGCAGGTGGCTGCCGTCACGGCCACTGACGGGGTGCAGGCTGCCAGAACCAACTACTTACTAGACCTCGTGGCGCTTTACGTCGCCAGTGGTCGGCCGGTACTGGAGGTATTCAGATGACGTCGTTCGCTCCGGCGCGCTACCTAGCCTTCGCTTTTCTCATCTTGCTCGCCGGCGCCGTCGTCATGGCCCAGGGCCCTCAGCCGCTGACGTTGGCGGACGCCCTCGCCCGTGCTGGGGAGCATGCGCCTGCTGTCGAGGCGGCCGGGCGCGTCCTCGCTGACGCCCAGCGTGAGCTGGAGCTCGCCACGGCGGACCCGACGACCACGCGCCTGGCGCACGCGGCCTCAGGCCATTCTGTGGCGGCCGCCGAGGCGGATCTGGTGGTCGCGAAGGCGACGACTAACCACGAGGTGGTGCTGGCGTACGGGGAGGTGCTGGAGGCGCAGGCGGCGAGGTCGCTGGCGAGCGAGCGTTTGGAGCTTCTCACTGTCACACTCGAGGCTACGAGAGCGCGCTTCGGGGCCGGCGCCGTGACCGCCGCGGAGGTTAGCAACGCAGAAAGCGACCTCACCAGCCAGGAGCGCGCGCTTTGGGAGGCCGAGAGCCGGCTCGCGTTCGCTGAGGACGCGCTGGCGGCGCTCGTCGGCGAACAGTTGGCCTCCCTCGCGCCCATTACGACAGAGGACCTGCTCGCTGACGCCGAACTCGAGGCGCTGGTAGCTGGTGTCTTAGAGAGCAGCGCCCGTGTGGCTGCGGCGCGGCGTGCCGTCGAAACCGCCGAGGCGCGGTTGGCCGCCGCTGACAACGCCCTCAGCGCACGGATGGAGATCGAGGCTGCTAGGCAGGCGGTCGCGAACGCCGTCGACGCCCTGGCTGTCGCCGAGGCAACCGCGGTGCGAGAGGTCCAGCGCGCCCGTTCCGCCGTGACATCGGCCGACAACCGCTACAGCGGCGCATGGACTGCGGCGGTGTCGGCAAACTCTTCGCTCGCCGCGCAGGAAGCAAGGCTAGAGGCCGGCACCATCTCTGCCCTGGCTTTCGCTCAGTCCGAGCTCGCGCTTCAGGCTGCCGTGGCGGACGAAGCCAGCGCTCTTCATGACGTGGTTGCGGCGCAGTACGCCCTACACGCGGCGGCGATGCGCTAGGCGCACCTAGTCGACAGACTTCACTGCGAGAGCTGGCCATCACGAGCGGCGATTGGAGCCTGTGAACACTGTGCAGATCAGTGTTCGTCTCGTTGTCAGGTCTGTGCTTGCCTACCCAGTAGATTCGGTGCTTGTCAGCGACGCGCTCACCGTTGGTGTCGGCGCCCTCAGCCCCGTGGCAGCGCTTTATGGCGTGAACGACAAGAGGGCTAGACGCCTACGAGCGGACTTGACGCTGAGCGAAGAAGCTGTCGAGGCGCACAATCGCTACCTGCTGACCGCCACCTACGAGCTCGCCCGTTCCGAACGCCCGCAAACCGACGGCCATCACCCAGAGACCGACGACGCCTAAGCGGCACCCTCCACCACAGCCAGGAACCCCATCAACCGCGCGGCGCTGAAGCCCTTGAGCATGCCCGCAAAGAGCCGGGTAGCGTCCGCCTCGCTCAAGGAGAGCGCCTCAGCAGCTTGCTCGGCAGGCCAGCCGCGCACTTCCACCGCGTCAAGGATCCGGCTCGCCATGCGCGCCTTAACGAGGCGCTCCTCGGGATCAGCGAGACCCAGGTCAGCGAAGACGTTGCCGCTGCCTGGGGTAATCACGCTCTCGTCCTCGCTCCGCCTCATGACCCCTCCCGTACCCGCGTTACGGACCGTACCCCGCAGTAGCGCTCGTCCTTGCGCAACTCAGCCGTGAACTCACCGGCACCATCCCCCATGGCGGCACGCCGGCGCGCCTGTGGGCGGCGCCAGGCGCGCCACCGGCTCTCCGTAACTCGTGATGATGACGACTTGCCTGCCACCACTGCCGCCAGCAGGCGCGAGCACTCCCTGCGCGCGTCAGCACCACTCAATCTCCGCACTAGCACCACCTTCAGGAACAGATTACCGACCACAACTGCGACCGCTAGGTCGGCCGCCATAACAGGAAGCGGCTCGCCGTGGGGGGTCGGCGGGCCGCTCGCCCTAAAGTAACAACGAATCCAGCCACCTGACAGCCCTGCGCTCTTCGCCGAACTCTACCGCCACCCTGGTCTTGAGCTCCGCGAGCGGCACTATGCAACCCTGAGGCGCCGGCAACGGCAGGCGCTCCGGGAGGTCCGCAGGCGCCTCGAGTTCGTCCGGAAGTAACCAGCTCACGACGTGGTGGGCGGTGACAGTTCTTCGGGGGACATACCCCACGCTAGGCTCCAGAAAGCCGCTCATGGCAGGCAAGTTGGCCCAAACTTAGGACGCCTAGGCTGCAGCTCAGGCGTGCCCGCCCGACAGAATGTGCCTCACCAGTTCCAGTACCAGCTCGCCCTCGCCAGCGTCAACCAGTTCCTGCGGTACCTCGCCGTCCAGCGCCGGGTGCGGCCTCCTTAGCCAGAGCTTCACGCTCGCCTCGTCGGCCGACAACTGGCGCAGGCCCTCACGGATCTCCTCAATCACACTTCCCACACTCTGCTCCCGTCACGCAGATATACTGCTCCCGTAGACCCCGGCCCCTTCCTCTCCGGTCCACCACCGCGACGAAGCCCGGGGCTTTCCTTACCCACTCAAGCTTATTTGGGTCTCTGGCGGCCGTTGGGCCTGTTGCGTGTCTAGGGGCACTTGACCAGCCAGGAAATGAAACAGGAATAATCGGATCGTTACCCATAGGCGTGAGGAGTCCCTGCGCCGGTGGACACTGTTCCGTGCGTGCAGGACACCATCGTCTAGGACAGGCGCACTGTCTACGCGCAGCGTCAGGCTGGTGATAATGGCCGCATTTGGGTAATAGTGACCAGCCATAACTGCGGATAGTGAGAATATATGCGAACAGCTAACACATACAAGCCCTCCCGTAGGGTCGTTGAATATACCGCACATGTGAGGCGCCTCACAGTGGTTGGACCACGACGCTGCTAGGCTCCGGGGTAACGGTTTGGAGGTGAAATGGCTGCCCAGTTTGGGATGTGACGGTGTTTCTCGTTAGGGCATGAGAAAGACCCCGAACGTTGTCGCGTTCGAGGTCTTGATCCGCAGGAGTCCTACGGAGTGCTTGGCTACCTCCGACTCTAGCGGATGGGTGCTCGTTCGTCTAGTGAGGAGTTGCATGTGAGAACTTTTCTTGAAGGTGAGTCGACTGGGCGGGATGGAGGCGGGCGGCCGCCGACGGTGGCTGGGGGCCACTTCCCGCGGGAGGAGCGGTTCGAGGCGACTGTGCACGTGAGCGTGCCGGGGCGGGAGCCGGAGGTGCGCTTGTTGACGCCGTCGGATCGGGAGTTGCGGGAGTTGTCGCCGGAGTCGTTGGTGCCGGTACGGGACGTGCATCGCGGGCGGCCGCATCAGTTGGGGCGGGTGACGCAGGTGCCGCTCTTCCACCGGCCGGGTCGGTCGTTGGTGTGCGAGAGCCGTCTCGAGGCGACGCGGGTGCTGGAGCTGGTGTTCTTCGAGCGGGTCGGGGCGATCGCAGCGCAGCCCATGCGGGTGAAGAGCCTGGCTGAGCGCGGTCCGGGCCTGGTGCCGGATCTCTACTACATGAACCCGGATGGGACGCGTGTGCTTGAGAGCGTGCGGCCAGTGGAGTTGCGGGACGCCGCGTTCAGGCGAGATAGCGAGGTACTGGCGGAGTTCGCGCGGTTGGTGGGCTGGGAGTTCGTGGTGTCGGGTGAGACCACCGAGGCGTATGGGGAGCTTATCCAGTTGTTGAGCGGTTACGCGCGCGTGCGCGTGCCGCCTGCGGTGATGGAGCGCGTTGCGGAGGCGTTCGCGGGGCGCCCTGAGTGGGCTTACGCGGAGTTGGTGGAGCGTTGCGCGGGGAACGATCCGGTGGCGCACGCGGCGCTGCGGGCGTTGATGTGGCGGCGGCGACTCATCTTCGATCTGGCCGAGGGCCTGCACCCTCACGCGGCGATCAGCTACGCGGGGGTGCTGGCATGAAGCCCGAGCTGGCGCCCATCGTGTCGGAAGGGATGATCGCTGTGATCGACGACGTCGAGCTGCGCGTGGCCGGCGTCACGGAGGAGGGCGTGCTCCTCGAGGGCGTTGACGGGGCCGAGCCCGAGGTGATGGAGCCCAACGCGTTCTTGGCGGCGTGCACGGAGCTCAAGGCGGCTGATGGCATGTCGGTGCGGGACATCGCGCGCGGTTCGTTCATCCCCGGTTTCGATGGCTTGAGTCTCTCGGAGCAGAGGCGCGCGCGTGAGTTCGAGCGGCACGTGCGCGACGTGCTGTACGGCAACCCGGCCTTGCCGGGCGAGATGGATTGCGAGTTCGGCGCCGAGGTCGGCTCAGACAAGGAGGTCGAGGAGCGCCTCGTCAGCAAGCTTGAGAAGCTGGCGGGTGGTGAGTTCGGTTACGCGCGCTCCACCTTCGAGGACTACATGCGCGCTTACGTGCGGTTCGGTGTTGCCGGCTTGGCCCGCCGTGGTGGTGTCGGTCGGCCGTCGTTCACGGACGAGTTGTTCCTGGACGCCATGGAGGAGCACGTGGTCTCGCGCTTGCGGCGGTCGGGGGCGAAGGTCCAGAAGGCCAAGTGGCTGCGTGAAATCCAGGGGCTGGTGGAGACGGACGAGCGCTTCGCCGGCGCCGAGGTTCCGTCGCGCTCGACGCAGTACCGGGAGTTGGACGAGTTGCTGGACCGGCTGGGTGTGGCGGGAACGCACCGGAAGTACCAGCAGTCGGGAGCCAACAAGCCGCGGGCGACGTACCGGAAGCCGCCGGCGGTGATGCCGGGCGACCGGGTGGAGATCGACGTAACCGTCCTGAACAACATGGTGACGGACGGGCTCGGGGGCATGTACCGCCCCCACTGCGGCATCGCGTACGACGTAGCGACGGGAACGATTGCGGCTCTGATCGTGGCGCCGAGCTTCGGACAGCCGGAGTTGGCGTCGTTGATTCTGGAGATGATTGCCGCCAAGCCGGCTGCGCGGGCGTTCTCGCCGGAGGCGCACTACAACCGGTTGGGGATCGACGCTGGCCACCTCGCGAAGTACGTCGGGGAGGCGCCCGAGGGAGCGTCCGAGGCGGGAGTGATGGTGCCGCCCCGGGTGGCGACCATCGACCGCGGCTTGGCGCTGGACAACTGGTGGTTTAGGGACCTGGCCGGCAACCTGGGTTTTGGAATCGAGTTCGCGCGTCCCTACACGCCTACAGACAAGCCGTACGTCGAGAGGTTCTTCCGCACGCTGGAGAGCGTGCTGCAGGAGCTGCCGGGGTACGTGGGGATCGACGTGCGTGACCGCGGCCGCAGCCTGACGTTCGAGCCCAGCGAGCTCCTCACCATGGCCGAGCTGGAAACGGTGCTGAAGGCGTGGGTGACGCGCGTCTACCACCACACGCCACACAAGGGCTTGATAGTCGCGGACCTGAAGGGGTCGGTGCGCTACCTGACGCCGCATCAGGCGTGGGGCGCCAAGACCGCGCAGCACGGCCTGCGGGTGGTCCCCTTCGACTCCGACCTGCTCTACGAGTTCATGGACCTGGAGTTCCGTACCGTCGGCAAGGGAGGCATCCAGATCGGCAACCGCATCTACAACGGCCCCGGGCTTCACCACATCAGGGGCCGTAAGTGTCCGGCTACAGGCACCAAGAAGTGGCCGGTGCGGTTCGACCGTAACGACCTCCGCTACGTTTACGTCAACGTCAAGGCGGGCACCAACGAGCGGGCTGAATGGGTGCGGGTGCCGTGGGCGCACATGCCCCATGGGTTGGCGTTCCCGCTGCCCGAGCGGCTCGTCGCCTTCCTGCGCACGCACGTGGCGGTCAAGCAGTACGCCGGTGATGACATCGAGTGGGAGGCGTGCAAGGACGTGGCCGAGCGTCACGCGACGCCGGAAGCTGTGTCCAACGCGCTGGGCGGCTCCATGAGCGACTATCTGGAGTGGCTGAGTGGCTACAAGCAGCGGGCGATGAACAGGCCCAAGGAGCGCACTGCGGCCGACGATATGCTGGCGCACCTGGTCGACTCGGCGCGACGCACGGTGCGCTGGGCAGCCAAGCAGGCGCGCGCCGCCAACGCGCGCGCCTCGGCTGCCAAAGAGGCCCGTGCGGAGCTGGTGGCGGTTGAGGAGTCTCCCGAGGAACTCGATCCGCCGCCGGTCAGCACGGCGGAGTGGGACGCCACGCAGACGCCCATCTTCCACTAGTCACGTGGAGAGCGCCGGGTTACCGGCGCTCTCTCCTTAGGAGCTGTTGCATGACCAAGATGATCCGGTCGAAGAAGGTGAGCAAGGCTGCGGTGCACCCACTCTCGAGCACTCGGGCGTTCTGGGATTACGCTCTCGGTCGGGAGCGGGAGGTCACCGAGATCAAGGCGGGCGTGGAGAGCGCGCGATCGGTCACCCGGGACCAGTACGCGGGTTTCTCTGCTGCGGACCGTCGCGAGTTCGATAACTTGCGTCTCCGGTTGGCATTGGCGCCGGTGGTGGCGGGTGTGCCGCATCTGGAGGCTGTTCACAAGGCCGTAGCCGGGGCGCTGAAGCGCGCTCACTACTCGAGCGCCACGACTCAGGGTGGCTTGATTGTCGAGGGTGAGGCGGGCGTCGGAAAGACTACTACCATCACCGAGGTGGCTTCGCGCGTGCTCCTTAGTCAGTTGACGGAGGAGCTCGGGGATGACTGGCGCGGGGAGGCGCCCGAGCGGCTGCAGGTGGAGCGTGAGACCAGCGACGGGCAGACGATCGTCGGCCAGTGGGTGGTGGTCATGACGATCACCTTGTACGGCGTTGTTACGCCAAAGACCCTCTTGGAGTTGTGCGTGAAGTCGTACGGGTCGATCGGTGTGCCAGTGACGGTGTTTGAGGGGAAGGTCCGGGGCGCCGACCTGGCTGACACGCTATCGAACCTGATCTCCAACTGCGCGACGGTGCTGGTGGTAATCGACGAGGTGCATTTCCTGAAGGCGTCAGGTACGGGCTCGGAGACAGTCAACTTCTTGAAGGACCTGACTAATCGCACGAATGCGGTGTTCCTCATGGCGGGGGTTAGCAGCGGCAGAGGGCTCCCGTTCCTTGACTACGGGAACCTGGAAGCGCAGCAGCAGTTGTCGCGCCGCTTCAAGCGCATCAAGATAGGCCGGCTATCGAACCCCATCCAGAGCGAAGATCTGTTCCAGGTCTTGAAGGTGCTGGCCTGGAAGACGGTGCTGTTGGATGACCCCCGGTCTAACTGGTTGACGGCCGAGGTGGTCGATCACGTCTACGATCGCACCCAAGGCGTGTTGCAGCACGTGGTGGCGCTCATCGGTGAGGCGGCGCAGCTCGCCATCGGTTCCGAGCGCGAAGTGATATCCCCAAGCCTCCTGGACGAGGTGCAACTGAGCGATGACGCCGAGTCCACCTACCGAAATATCCTGAAGGACAGGAAGGGCGGTGGGGATAAGTGACGGCGATTGCAGAGCGGGAGCGCTGCAGGGATCGCAGGCGGCGCTATTTCATCGGTGACCGCTTGTTCGCTCTTCCCGGGGTCCCAGTTGCGGAGGAGGGGGAATCGATTCAGTCGCTGATCTGGCGCGCATCTGAGACGAATGGGACGAGCCAGAAGGCCACAGCGGCCACCTTGACAATGCCGACCCGGATCCGCCCAACCAAGTCTGTTCCGCTTCGCAACAGCTACCTGGTGCTGCCCTGGCATGCGTACAAACCTGAGCAGAGCGAGGCCTTGACCAGTACGTTCTTGGCTTCCCTGGCCACCAAGTGCTTCCGATACCACCACTGGGATTCGCCCCAGACGGTGGGTCTGCGGGAAGCCATCCGAGTGTCCAGCACCCTGGTGTGCCCTACGTGCCTTAGCGAGTCCCCGGCTCACCACCGGCTCGCGTGGCGCGTTGGGGCGGTGTTCATGTGCGAGAGGCACGGCTGCCTTCTATCGGAGGCGTGCGACGAGTGTGGGCTGGAGCACGGCACCCCTAGGCACGACAGGGGCATGGTGCCGATTCATGGCAAGCATGTCGGGTCAACCGTCAAGTGCATGAACCCAGCTCCTGTCGGAAGTGAGCGAGCGAGGGCCAAGCAACCGTGTGGGCACGATCTCCGGACGATCGAGACGCTTACGGTTACGGATCCGGGACTGGCTAGTGCTCAGACTGAGATCCTCAAGGCGCTCAACTCGGACGGCCCATTCCAGGTGCGGCCCGATGAGTGGATGACTGCTCTTGAGTTCTTCGACGACCTGTACCTCCTGTGCGGGCTCGCGCTCTTTGCGGCTCCGGAGAGTTCGGCCGATGGGCTCGGTTCTGAGCTTGAAGCGGCGTGGAGGCGGCATTGCTCCACTCGGGCCCGGAACCTAGCGGAGCGTGACGGCCAGAAGGGTTCTCTCGACCGCGGCATGGCTGATATCCCGTCGCCAGCAATAATGGCGGTCGCTGTCCGCAAGGCATTACCAATCGTCGCTGCGCCCAACGAGGAGGAGCGGAGGGAGCGCCTCGCGGACCTACTAGAGCACGTGCGAGGCAGGCAACGGCGCGCCCTGGACCGTGCCCGGAGGGCGGAGCGGTTATCGCCCGGACTGAAGCTAGCACTCGTTGAACTGACCATCAGGGAGAACAGGATTCTCTCGTACCTTAGTAACCATCCGCGGAAGGGTCGCTATCTCGATCTGCGTCACTACGACGCTGAGATCACCCCCGAGCTGATACTCCGTGAGTTCCCAGCCTTCGCAAAGCATTTGAAGGCAGACGAACTGGTCCTTCCTGTGCAGGTGATGTTGCGCTTTTTCCTCAGCTTGACCGCGGCGAAGTGGGGAGACGTCTTTCACGTGGAGGATCCGCCGGCGGTCGCTAGTAAGGTGCTGCGCCTGGTGAACGTCGCGGGATTGACCGGTCAAAGTCGGGCGCTAGCCCGGTGGATTGCTACGCTTGGCGCCCGCGACGACGAGTACCGCATCACAATGGTTCGTACGTTCACAGAAGACGGGAACTCGTACAACTGGCAGGAACGCATGCCCGAGCACTTAAAGCAAGGGTGCGGCATCGAGTCCTACGTGCGGCACGAAGTACGGTCACTAGGGAAACCTATCAGGGGCAAGTTGGTCTCCTGGAAACCTGCCCTGCGAAATCATGGAGTGAGCGGAAAACCGTGGGAGAACGATTACCCGGGCATTTAAGTAATCCCCATGGGGCCTTGCGCGGCAACGGTTGTGAACGGGAAAATCTGTTGCGGTGTCGAGGGTCCCAAGAACCATATTCCAAAACTATATGCGGCGGGACCTCCGAGGGAGTTTGTATTGCGTCAGACTCGCATAAGCTGGCCGTAAGAGTTGAAATGTGATACTGCCGTCACCGGTTGGGGCTAGGCGGCGGAGCGCGACAGAGGCGCTCTAGCGGAGCGTCGATGGGGGCTTTAGGCGGCCCGGAACCCTAAAGATGATGAGGTGTCGGGCGAGTGCGCCGCCCTCGGGAACATAGGCGCTGTGCCAGAGGCATTCCTCAATGCTTGGCGCGGGCCCAGATCGATCGACAAGTTCGAGCGCCCCGAGGAATCCGAGCCGAACGTTGGTTGCCTGATAACTGGTTGCTTGCGCCATGAACCTGTTGGCGGTCTCGCGTGAAAACGTTCCTTCGTGCTTTTTTAGCTCGATAACGAAAGTCGGCCCGCCCATACTGATGTATAGATCTGTCCGGCCGGTCGCGATACCGGGCACCTCTGTCAACACTTCGGCGTCCCCAAGATTGCCCTTGAGGAATTCTCGGAGGTCAGACTGGAGGTCGGCCTCGCTCGGATTCCGGGCCCGCAAGTAGGCACCACGCTCGCCTAGGTCGCGCATCCCGGCGTTCTGCCTGTCACTGCAGAACATCAACACCTGTCGGAGGACAGCATCAAACATCCACTGGACGTCGCCCGTGTATTCCGTGCTTGTAGCAAGTTGATTGCGCAATTTCTTCAGCACGCGTTGTAGGACCGGATTGGCAAGTTTGTGGCCATGCATGAAGTGGCTGTCGAGGCCTGCCTCGAGGGATTGTGCCATGTCGGTGGGAATCTGCTCGATCGAAGTGCCTTCGGGGAGAATGCGCACGAGCAGAGGATATTGCTCATTCTCGCCAGCTTTTCCCGGACACGCACCAGCGCGGTTAGCTTTATCCAACGCAGAGCGAAGATCTTGCGCGATTGTTCGCTGTGCATCGGGCCAATGACCCTCGCGAAGTAGATCGTTGAGATGGGCCGCAAGCCCGCGTTCACGCAGGAATGAGGCCTCGATTCGGGGGCGCAGTATTGTCCGTAGGCCGTCCCCGTGCGCGATGGTGCAACTCGCTTCATAGACGGCGAGAATGCGATCCATGGTCCTGGCGGCATTGATCCAGCTGGGGCGGGTAAGATCGTCGGCCGTGTGGTGGACCAAACGTGCGAGTTCGAACCATTCAAGATCCACGTCCTGACGGGGCGCAAGCCATGGCGCTACGCGCCCGGTGCGCATCACTTCTGCACGGTCCCGCGCGGCGATTTCCAAATCAGTTAGCGTCGCCTGCATTTCGGTGGCGCTCTGATTCGCCGTAAAGCCGAGAACGAGATCTATTGCCAATTGGTAGGCGCGCGCGTCCGACCGATTGTCATCGGCCTCGCGCGCTTGCTCGAAAAGCACCCGCGCCGTGTCTAGACCGGCGAGGACTGTTGCCATATCTTCGCCGTCGAGCGCACGTGCCAGATGTGCGAGGCCGAGCTCAAACGCTGCCTCACTTCTTGCTTCCTCATTGTCGAGTAGCTGGTGGAGCATCGTCAGCAGTTCGTCGCCTCCCCACACGTGGAAGGCGGCCCCACCAATCTTCGCGACATGCTGAGCAAAGAGGCCCGGCACATCTGCTGTAACCTCCGTGAGTTCGAGCAGGGGCCGGTGACGGCTTACATCGCCTTCCAGGGCAAGACGGAAAAGTCCTTCAAGCGCATATGCAGCGATTAGCGCCTCACGCTGTGTTGCGTAATCCCTAATACGTCGCGAAAAAACTTCGACGACCGCCTTCGCTAGGGCAGCGCGCAGAGCGGCGTTCCCGATCAGCCGGTCGGTCGCGTCGCGGAAGGATTGGGGATCGCGTGCCACAACGAAGCCACCAATCAAGAAGTCATGCAGCCGCTCGGCTTCAGTAGGCGGGGCCACGATTACCATTTCCGTGAGAATGTCGAGGAATGGCGCTGCATAGAGTCGTTCAGTGTCGGCGAGGATTTCATCCACTCCGCCAATATCGTTGATAGTGACTGGCAGGCTGTTAACTAGACGCGCCTCGAGAAGTTCAAGCGCGCTCATGCTGAGGAACGCTCTTGGGGCCGCGCTACCACAGATAATCGTCCCCTGTTGCGGCCCGACACCATTGCTCGCCGAGCTGATCAGTAATCGCGCTGGCATTGGCGCTCCCGATGATGATCTGAAGCCCTTCGGTTTCACGCGAAATCGCCTGAAGCTCACTAAGCACGGCGGTTAGGTCATCGGGACTAACTTCTTCAGAAGCTGGGGAGTCTACGATTAGGAGCCCAGGATGGCGGCCAAGGCCACGTTCGTGCCCCACCCGAATTAAAGCCGTCGCAGTCGCGATTCGCAACCGCAGTCGCTCACCCGCCGTCACCTTGCTGAAGGTCGTTGGTTCGCCCCCCTTAGTAAGTAAGAGGGTGGCGTTCGAGTTGAGTTTGACCTCCTCGAGCATCTGCACGCCGAGCCGCTGTCCCAGCGTGAGAATTTCCCTGTTCAAGCGATCTAATATGTCACCGCGACCTGCCCTATAAGCTCTGTCTGCCTCTGCATGGGCTGCGCGGACAAGCGCCAAGTCGGGAGATGCAACGGCGGGTGCCGCGGGCACATGGCGCTCCTTTAGGGCGCCCTCCAGGCGCGCGACATCGAGTTCCGCCTTGCGGCGTTCTTTGAACGTGGCACTTGTCGCCGCCTTGGCGAGTTCCTGGCGTGCATTCTCGAACTCGTTGCTGCTCGCTTTCGACTTCTCTTTGAGCGCCTTGGCGGTGGCGCGGGCGCGATCGGCGGCAGCTCTGGCGGCAGTGAAACGCTGTTCAATCGCGTCCAACATGTCGCTCGCACCCTCTAGCTCATCGATCGGGATCTCCTCGGCGCAGATTGAGCAACTCAGATCGGCGCTTTCGCGTTTCAGCCGTTCGCTAGACACTCGCGTCTCGCAGCGCGGGCAACAAACCGGTTGCAGACCGTTGAAGAACTGCGTTGCAACGATGTTCTCACGCAGATTACGCACCGCACGCTCGTCCGCGTTCGCTAGGCGTTCTAGTTCAGTAGCTTCGGCCTCGGCTCGGTCTAGACGCCGCGCGAGATCGAAAGCAATTGGTGACAGGCGGGCCACCTCGCCGGCAAGTCGCTCGAGTTCCACGGCTGTACCAGTCTCTTGCGCGAAGCTGTCGAGAAGCTTCTTTGCTGCCTGGAGTTCGCGTTCTATTCTTACGCGGGCCGCCTCCGCATCTTTCGCCGATGCCGCCGCCGACTTGGACGCCCTCTCGGATTCCTGCTCAAGCTCGCGCTTGGCTGTGCCTGCCTGCATCACTGTCGTCGCCCAAGGCATTCCGATGTACATCTGCAGCATTCGTGCTGGCAGGCCCGCCATTTGAACATCGCCGAGTAACTGTTTATGGTCGCCCCCGAAGTAGATTCCGCCGGAGAGTGCTGCCCAGCCATGCTCAACTACTTGACGCTCGTCCTCCTGGCCTTGCATCGCCGTGATCGGATCGAGGTCAAGCGTGTTCATCATGAACTGCGCCATCGCCGCTTCGAACCCGTCCTCCGATATGAAGCGATCCAGTTCGTCAATTTCGCCCGACGAGCGGCGACGCGCTAGGGTGCCGCGAGGAATGCGTTCCTCAACGGCAAATTCCACCAAGTAGTGCTCATCATCGACATCGAATTCGACGCACACCCAAGACAACCACCGGCGCACATCGTCCTGCAAACCCTTGGGCGTGCCTCGCAGCGCCCACAGCAAGATTTCCAGAACGGTAGATTTGCCGCGGAGGTTTCGCTGACTCGTCACCGCCCAGACGCCGGCAGTTAGCTCCGACCAGTCGAAGTCGATTGGACCCGTTACGATGCCGCGCTTTACTCCTTTGAACGCGATACGGCGTATCGTCAGCGTGCGTGCCGGGCGCAGCGGTCTGTCGGCCACTATGCCTCGTTTGCGTAGAGCCAGCTCCGCCTCAACGGGGCGCATACCGACCTTTTCCGCAACCGTCTCCAGCCAGCCACCGCTCATTTGCCAAGCCCTCCCAAGACTCCTGTGAGTCGTGCGAGCACCTGACTGGTGACCGGCTCAATTACATGGCTAAGTTGCGTTCCCGCATATTCGGCCTGTAGATACTGCCGGTCTTTCAGCGCCTTGCCGCCCTGCGCGCCAGCTACCCGCGCCACGATATGGGCACGTTCGCGATACCAGCCAAGCTCGGGGGCCGCAGCGGCGATCCGCTCCAGCGCGTCTTCGCCTGCGATAGTCAACAGATAGATATGCTCGCGAATCTTGCCGCCGGGAACTCCGTCACGTTTGACCCGAACGAGGTCGGCTGCCCGGAGGATCGCCAACGCATTGTCCAGAGGTTCGAACGCTCCGAACAGATAGCGGACCATCGGAAATCGCCGAAGTTCGGGTTCCCGATCGTCGAATATGCTTTGTGCGATCGTAAGCAGATCACGTTCGCCGGATATCTCGAACTCCGTGATAAGTTCGTTGGCTAGATAGTCCGGATTGCGCATCCAGAAATCGAGCGCTTGTAGGCGAGACTGGGAGTGTAGGACGCACACGACATCATCGCCCCAGCGGCCCGCATTACTCCTGTCGCCGGCCGCCTGAATGCAGGCGAGCAAGCGAATTGCTGTCTGTCGTTCACTGGCAACGGCTATTTCTGCCACTTTCGGCCCCCCTATTGTAGATTTTCGTCAATGCGGCACGCCGGAAAGACCATCCTACTTCCAATCCTCTCGCTTGCCCCGCAGAGACTAGATGAAGCCGCATTGTTCGACCCGGAGGTGACGATGCATCCAAGTTGAATATGCTGAAGTTTCCTAGCCGAGCTCAAACCCGAACAATTCACGAGTTATGAGAAGGGATGGCCTTCATCCTTGTAGAAAGCGTGTGGGCGCAGAAAATCAATGGGGGTGTGGCTTTCTTGAGAGAGGATAGCGCTTTATTGAATGGCTTATTCGACCCCACCACATGGGCTCCCCAAGTTGGCGAGGCGCCTCGTTTGAGAACCTCTAACCGGACTCGACCTTGCGCTTGGTTACACCCGATGAGGGCCGAATACAGCTCGTCAGCAACTACTGCTGGAGGGCAGGGGTCGGCTGCGAGAAGTTGCTACGCGAGCTCGGAACCTCTGCGCCCCCTCAGTACAACAAGTCAGAGGGAGTACCATCGGCTCCCATAAGGTTGGATTGAGATTCTTGCGACATCCTAATGGGCATTCTTTGCATCACGACTCGAGGAAGCCGTTACGAGAGTCCAATTATGCCTTCCTCAAGCCCTTCAACCTCCAGACCTCTCCCCGTATCAACAGTAGCGTCACAGCTCCGTAGCCTTGCCCCGGATCAGCCAGCCCAAACATAGAAAGCTGGGTTAATCGAGGGCACCCCGGGTCTACGAGAAAAGCCGAGAAATTCTGAGACAATCCACTAGCGATTATTGGGACAAGCTCGAGAATCACCCGTGCCTGGCGACAAGGCTGGTTTCTCTGGAAGGCCACCAGCTGACATCCCACAG
>CALCHY010000278.1 GCA_937907415.1 uncultured Trueperaceae bacterium | reverse complement strand
CAGGCACCGCGCGCCAAGCACGTCGTCTTGCCGCACCGTGTGGGAGCCGCACTGGTGTCGCGCGCCAAATTAAATGTCACAGCTGTGCCAAATTAAGTGTCACTAGATGACAGGGGAACGGGTGCCCCGGGTTCCCCACTTAGAGCCGAAAAGAAACCCCCGGCAGTTGGTATGCCGGGGGTTTGGTCATGCACTGTTAGTGCTACAAGAAAAGCCTGAGCACGCTCGGTTAGGCGTACGGGATTGCCGCGCCTGGGCCGCTCACCGCAATCCCGACGTTGTCGCGGTGGTAGATCTTCGTGCCCGCCTGCGCGACGGCGGCCGCGGTGCTGCCCGACGCGCTGCACTCGACCAGCCACATTTCCACGTCTTGCACCAGGGTTGGTTGGCCAGCCTCCCAGTCAACGTTGTTCCCCGCCGAGCCTCGACTCGCGCGGGCGGCGCAACCCCAATTAAAGCTCTTCGTGCCGTCGTGCACGTCAACAACGTTCCGGCCTTGAGCGCCCTCGTACTCGCCCGCCACTCGGATGACGCGAGCGCCGTTGTGGCTGGTGGAGGCGTTATCGTTCCCGGACCCGCTGAAGCCGTTGTTGGTCGCCACGCACGAGACTTCCATGGCGTTCGTTGTCACTCCACTGGCGGTGCCGTAGTTGAAACCGTCGAGATAGTTGTCGCTCGCTTCGCACTCGCGCAGAACAATTAAGTCGGTCCCCCATGCGGTCAACCCGTTGCCCGATGGCGAGTACCGGAAGGCGCATCGTTGCGCGCTGACCCGGATTGGCGTCACGCCACCGTTCAAGAAGAACGCGCCGCTCAACCCGCCGCCGTGAAACTCGATCCCTTCGAGGTGCAGGTCGCCGCCATCGAACCTGAGCGCTGAAACGCCCAGATACACGCGGATGTTCTCGTCGGGCTTCCGGGCGTCCAGCGTGCGGACGTACAGCACGCCCGCGTCCAAACACCAACTGCCGGGGTTGGCATCGACATCCGCAGCTGACGCGCGTTGCGTGAACGGGACGCTGACGCCATAAGGGGTGCGGATGCTCTCGTCTCTGACGGCCACCACTAGGCTCCGCGTCGCCTTCCAGGTGCTCACCATCGGGGTGTTCACGGTCCATGCGAGGCTCGCTGGCGTCTCGTGCGTCGAGAAGACCGCGACGCCACCCGGGCAGACGATGCTCGCGGCTGGCAGCGAGCCGGACGATGGGATTGCGTTGCGGTCGTACACACCAGGCGCGCAGACCACACGCTTAACGCCGGGCGTCGCCAGAGCCTCTCTCAAGCGCACCGGTGCATTCGCCCAGCCAGCGCCGCTGCTCGGCGCCCACGGCGCCGTGTAGACCGTCAGGCCACCTGGCAGCCACGACGTGTCAACCACCGCGTTTCGCGACCCGTCACGCTCGCGAATCAGCGTCACGGGCGTGGGGAACGCGAAGCCTGCGGGCAGGGCTGGCGGTGGCGCCGCCACGCCGAGACCCTCACGCAAGGCAGGGTCCGCCACGTCAACGTCGAGCCGCAGCTGACCAGCCGCGGCGGTCGCCTTCACATTCCCGAGCGGGCTCAGTTCAGGCACGGTGACCACCGCGCCGGCGCGAGCCTACTTCCAGCGACCCACGGCCATCGCGCTGAACGTCGCAGTCGCGCCAGACGCGAAGCTTCCGCTGGCCGCGCGGTACTGCAGGGTCGCAGTGTCCACCGCAACGAGAGCCAGCGGCGTGCCGACCACGAACGCGCCCCAACCTCGCAAGTTCGGCGCGACGGCCGGGACAGCCACGAACGGCTGAGGGAACGTCCACACTGCTTGCAACGTTGTGGAGTTGAGGTATACGAGGGGCACGGACGGCACCCAGCAGACGAGCAGCCCGTTTTCCAACTTGACCCACTCGCCGTTCGCGTTGCTGCCGCTCTCGCCAGTGAGCGCGGCCACCAACGCCGGATCCACCTCCAAAGCCACCCCCCCCCCGCTGCTAGAAGCCTTCACATTACCGGTGCTAACGAGTTCAGGCATTAGTGAACCTCCACGGTGAGGGCGACTCCGCCGAACGTGACGAGTACGCCGGAGTGAGTCAAGGACTCGCCGGTGCCTTGCGTGCCGTCCAACGCTCGTGGCCGGAAGGTGATCTCCATCTCCCACCACGTGCCGCGCGGACGCATCTGCAGGCTAGCGAGACCATGCAGATACGTGGTCCTTGCAGTCAGCGGGTCACCGGATTCAGTTAGGCAAGTGGCGGTCTTCGCGGCCGCCAACAGTGCCTCGACGGCACCCAGGGCACCGTCTCCTGGCGTGCCTGAGGTGTTGCTCGTGACGCGGAAGCGCAGCGTCAACGTGGCCGGGTCCCAGCCGCCGTCACCGATGATGACGAGCTGGCCAGCCGGGGACGTGTACGCCGCGCGTGAGACGGCCTGGTCGAGGGCGGAATCGTTGAGGCGCAGCTCGATGACGCCGCCAGTAGATTCAAGGAACATTGAGCGCGGCTCCTGCTCTGATCAGGGAGAGCTGCACGCGCCAGCCGGCTGCGGTCGGCGTCGCGATGAATGCGCCGGTCGTGCCAGCTACTGGGAACTCCCAGGCGCCGAGCTTGAGCGTGTCGAGCGTCGGCAGATCAGCGAGCAGCGCGTCAATTAGTGCCCGTGAGAGGCTCACGTTGGCCGCTTCGAGGGCGCCCGAGAGGTTGATGACCTCCGGGTCCGCGTTGCCGGTGCCGAGCTTGTGCCACCGCGAGCCGAACGGAGCGCGGAAGACCTGCAAGTCGGTTGTAACGACTAGATCGTCGAGTCGTGCGCGCTTGAGCGTGTGTTCGTTTGCGCCAGCTTTAAGGACGGCTTGGGTGAGGGGCGTGCTCATGCTGTTGGTTTCGTGCCTGCGCGGACGGCCCGCGCGATCTTGCCGTCGAGCAGGGCGCGGGTGCTGACCTCGGTGCTGCTGAGCGCTTGCCCGAGGTGGATGGTCGTCACGAGTCCCTCGCTCCCCGTAATTCGGTGCTCAATCAGTTCGGCCGTGCCTACGACGCTGTCGCCGTTGGCCAGGTCGATTTGCCAACGCCAGGCGAGGTCCAGGAGGCGGTTGGGGACCGTGACGCTGGCGGTGGAGTCGTTGCCGGGGAGCCGCATGTGTCCGAGCGCAAGTCGGTTGAGCACAGTCGGATCGGGTTCGTACGGCGTTGCTTCGTAGATCCGGATCTCGTCCGCCGCCCACGCACGCATCTCGGCGTGGAACCAGATGCTTACGGGACCATCGATGCCCTCGAACGGCGGAGCGTAGAGGTAGAAGTCGGCCTGGCTACCTTGGGTAGCGGGTAGGTTCCAGCGGTGATACGAGCTGAGGCCGCCCGAAACCGTGCGCGTGAGGCTGGCATAGAACGGGGCGACGGAACTATAGCGGATGCGCCAGGCGACCGCGGCGGCGGCGGCGGGGCGCACGAGCGTGAAGGTTGATGTCGCCTGATTGTAGGTGTACGTCGCAAGATTACCGTCGAAGGCGTTAGCCGGGTCGGTCCAACCACCGCTCGAGGAAATGGGTGCGTACCAGCTGCTTTGCTTGAGTCCTTGGCCTTCGGCGCCCACGCGGATCGCGGCTCCGTAGGGCGTACCGGCGGTGACGCGATGCGCGACGGGCGGGACGACTTTCTCGGCGCCCGGCACCGGCCAACTGGATCCACTCGTTAGGACCGAGGCCGCATCTGCGTTGTGCGTCTCTAGCAGGACGATAGTAACGTCGTCAACGACCTGCTCCGCGCTGCGGGGCAACCAGGTAATCGTGAGGTTGTCGGCGAGCTCGCTGAGGAGGGCGGGGACGTGGGTTGGTCGCTCGAAGTAGACGAGACCGCGGCCGCCGCCGCCGCCGTCAGCTCGGACGCCGTAGCGCGTCGGCGGCACGTCCATGCCGGGTGCGTAGGTTCGGCCTGCGTACACGTAACTCGCGCTGGCGGGCTCAACGGTGAAGCCTGGCACCATCGCCTCGAACGCTTCGAGCGTCTCAGCTGCAGCCTCCAAGCCGGGGTAACGCGGTCCAGCAGTGAAGTTCTGGGTCGGGAAGGAGGCGGGCACCACTAGGCGAGGATTACCTTGATCGGTGACGCCGGACAGGCTGGTGCGGGCGGCCGCGGCCACGTCTCCCGAGACTGAGAGGTTGCGGTTGAGGATCTCAGCGAGGCGTTTGCGGCCGCCGATCAGGCGCGTAACCGTCAAGTTCGGCGAGCGGTCTGCAGGTACCTCCACAACCCAGCCGACGTAGCGTACGGTCGGCGGGTTCGGGTCGTTTGGGGTGCTGCGGGCGCGAATGATGACGACGTCGCGAGCGCGGATGTCGAGACCGCGGCCGGTGATTGCCGCCTCGAGGCAGTCGCCGTCGCCGCGCGATGCCCACTCGATCGCGGAGACTGGGTCGCCGGGCGTCAAGGTGAGGCGAGTGGTGCCGTCCGGGTTGCAGACATCAATCTCCCACACGTGCCTCACCTCACCTTAGGTATGCGGTGCCACTCGATGCGACGCCAGCTGCGGTCGGAACTTCGACGACGACCTTGAAGCCCTCATCCAGAACGCGCTCGTACATGCGCTCAAGGCGCGAGAGCACCCCTTGCAGGCTGTTGGCCGCTGTGACTTGGAGTTGGGCCGCTGACAGGCTGAGCATCGCGGCCTCGACAAGTGGCGTCGAGACTGCGAGTTGCACGCCAGGGGTTACGCGCCCGAAGTCCATCTCACGGGAGGCAGGCGGTGTGTCCGAGTGTTCAGGCGGGGGCTTGGTCGTGATGATGTCGTCTTTTGCTGCTGGCTCGGTTTCGATTCGTCCGAACAGCCAGCCGAGGAGTGTGTTGTAGACGGCCACGAGGGCGTCGACGACCCAGCCGATGACGGTGCCCAGGAGCTTGAGGGCAGGCGCGATGATGCGACCGAGGAGTTCACCCAGGGGGGCCAGCGCCTCATTGATCATCACGAACGCCTCTTGCATCGGTTGGCTGGTCATCAGGAGCTCGGAAAAGAAGGCGATCACCGCGCCCATGGGTCCGGCCTGCACGAAGCCGTCTAGGGCTGCGCCGAAGGCGGGCACGGCTTCGGCGGCGGTCGCTAGGAGTTGCGCTCCGAAGTTCGCGAGCGGCCCCTTTTCAGAGCTCATCGTGGTCAAGCCGTCGACGACCGCCTGGCGTGCCTCCGCCTCCTTGCGTAGCAGGTCGTCGAGCTGCTCGGTTGGTAGGTGACTGCGGTCGGGCATGACGTTCGCGGTTGGCGCGAAGCCGGTCAGGTCGACGGGCGTAGGCACCGTCGCGAACTCACCCGGCGCCCCGATGTCGCGGGGGGCAGGCACGCCAGCGAAGACGCCAGGCACACCGACGTCTCGGACGAACCCAGCGCTGCGCGGGTCGAAGATCACGCGGTTGTGGTACGCGAGCGTCCCGGCGTCATCGAACCGCGCGGCCTGGCCAGCGTAGAACGCGTCACGGCCCTCGTAGCTGGCCACGCGGTCGGCGCGGGCTAGCTCACGAGCAGCGCGCTGGAAGAGCGCTTCGAGGTCGACCAGGAAGCGGCCAGCAGCAGAACGCGGCCCGAACATCGCCTCGCTCATCTGCGCGATGTTGCCCTCAAAGCCGGCAACATCTCCGGGGATCGGGCGGCCGCCAATCCCGATCGGGCTGGGGATAAACGGGACGGTGTCGAAGCCCAGCGGCCCGGCTGGCGTCGTGGGGGTCATCAGTGACGAGCCGCTCACGACCCACGCATTAAGCGCCTCGTCCGCGACGTGGCCCTTGATGGCCTGAACACCAGCGGTGAGGCGAGTGAAGAAGCTCGGGAACGCCTGCTCGATGCCGTCCGCTATCGAGCCGACGATGTCCTTACCGAGGGTGACGAGTTGCGAATCGGGCTGGTCGACGCCGAACGCGTCGCGCAGTATGCCGCCGGTGAGGACTCCGAAACCCGTGAGGGCGTCACGCCAGCCAGCGCGTGCGGTGTTGAGGCCAGCGGCGAGCTGCTCGACGAACGTCGCCGCCCAACTGCGGCCCGCCTCCTCGGGGGCCTTGAGGAGCTCCGCGCCGTCGCCGGTGAACGTCACATCGACGTCGACGGGCGGTGGTTGCTTGACGTCGACCTCTACCTCGACGACGCGGCTGGCGCCGCTGACGAGCTTGTCGATGTCGCTGCCAATCTGCGAGACGACCTCGCCGAGGCGCTCGATCTCGTCCAGCGTGCCGTAACCCGCGCTGCCCTCCACCTTGATGAAGCCCGGCATGAGGAACTTGCCGATTGGGCTGTCCAAGAAGCCTTGGACGCTGGACTTCTGTTGGTCCGCCAGCTCCTGCAGGAGCTTGATGCGCTCTTGCATCTCGGCACGCGTGGTCGCCAGGCGTTCGATCGCCGCCGTCCGCTCGGCTTCGGTCGTGACGTGGATCTCGCCGCGGTACGCGATGTAGGCGGCGGCGGCTTCGTCGATCCAGTCGCGGTGCGTCTCCAACGCCCTGTCTGCGGTCACGAAACGCGTGCCGAGCGTAGCCAGCACGACCGCCAACGTGGCTGCGAGGCCGACGGGCCCCAGGAACGGCAGGATCGCCGTCCGCAGCAACCCGAAGCCCGTCACGAGCTGCGGCAGGAGCGTCAGGAGCGTGCCGAAGCCAACGAGCAGCGGGCCCGCGGCAGCCAGCGCCACGCCCAGCCCGACGAACAGACCCTGCGTGCTCTCGTCGAGGTTGACGAACCAATCCACCGCCGACTGCGCCGCGCCGATCATGGCGTCGAAGGCAGGGATGAGCCGCTCCCCGATGATGTCCGTCACCTGCTCGAACGTGTCCTTGAGGGTGTTAAAGCGCCCTTGAACGGTCTTGCTCTGGGCGTCCATCATCCCGAAGAACATGCCACCCTCGGTGGTCAGGGACGTGATCACGGCCTCGAGCTCCGGGAACCCGACCACGCCAGTGGACACCAAGTCCCTGACTTGGCTCTCCGACACACCCAACTGCTTCGCGAGCTCCGTGTAAATCGGAATCCCGCGCTCAGCCAGGCGGTTGACCTCCTCCATCCCGAGCCGGCCAGTGAGCTGCACGCGGCCGTAAATCTCAGCCAACTGGTTGAGGGGCGTCTGCACACCAGCCGCGATGTCGCCAAGCGCCGACAGCGTCGGCACGATGTCCGCAGCCTCAGTCCCGAACGCCGCGAGCACACGAGTGCCCTCGGTTAGCGTCTTCCAATCGAACGGCGTGTTAGCCGAGAACTCGTAGAGCTGGTCGAACACCTCGTTAGCGGCTTCGGCGTCACCAATCAGGACCTTCAGCGACTCCGAGAACATCTCCAACTGCATGACCGACTGCACGCCGATGCCGGCAAGCGCGGTGAGCGGCGCGGTGACTCCAAGCGAAAGCTTGGTGCCCAGGCCGATCATGCTGCCACCGATGCGCTTGCTCGTCTGCTCCCAGGTGACGGCGTGCTGGTCGAGTGCGGCGGTTTGACGATCGAGCTCGCTTGCCTGTTTGACGAGCTCGTCCGTTACGTTGCCGAGCTCGCCCTTGACGCGGGCGAGTTCAGCCACAGTCTTGCGGTATTCCTCAGTCGTTTCGTCTTGCTGGCGGGCGACGTCCTCTAGCGCTCGGGCTTGGTGCTCGAGCTCCGTCTGGTAGTCCCGCAGATCTTTGAGTCCCGCTCGGGCGGCGTCGCCGACGCCCTTGACTCCGGCACGAACCTCCTCCAGGGTTTTCGTTGCGCCGTCGCGGGCGCGGATCAGGATCTCGACCGAGTTACTTGCCATTGGCCAATCCCCTTCCCGCGCCGCGCGGCGCCGTCAGCCTGCTAGCCGCTCCACTCCGGCGGGACGCTGCTGCCCCCGCCGGACTTGAACCGCTGCTGTTCGAGTTGTGCGGTTTGGTCAGCCATGTCGGCGCCGTAGACCGCCAGGTCTAGAGCGACTTCGCCGAACGGCCGGTTAAGGAACTGGCTCGGTGTCAGCCCGTACGCCGCTGCTGCCCGGCTCACCACTAGCACTAGGTTCCCGCGCAGGAAACGCCTCAGTGCCAGCGGCCCTGCCCATCCGCCCGTACGGCAAGCTGGCGAACTCCGTTATTGCGTCGTGCACCAGCTCGAGGTCGCGGCCGAGGATGTCGACGGTGGCCTCGCCGTTGGCGGTGAGCGTCAGCGGCTCCCATGCTGGCGCGTCCACTGGCGCGATGCTGATGCCAATCACGCCCAACGTGACCACAGCCACCTGCGTGGCGAGGTGCTGGCGCTGCGTGTCCTGGATGGCCTGCGGGTCGTCGAGCATCTTGTCCTGTAGGCGGGCGGCGAATTCTTCGTTCGTCTCGCCCTGTTGTCGGTCACGCGCCAGGCTGTAGAGGAGCGGCGTGGTGCCGGTCTCTGCGATGACCTCGGCGGCTCGCACGCGGCGGAGCCGCACCTGAACGACGTCGTTTGGCCCGATCTCGCCAGCGTCGCGCAGGTCCTGGGTGAGGTTCGGGAGCTCGATGGCCTTGGTGGCCGCCGACTTGAGTTTAGAGATTGCGTTCACGGCGACCCCCTTAGTAGGTGGCGGTGGAGTTGATGAGGATGACTTCGAGGCCGTGGCCTGCGACGGAGTCGTACTCCGCCTGCCCGGTGGCGCTCACCGTCATGCGGCCTGGGCCGCTGATCGGGGCGCCCCACGTGTCGATGTTGAGCTTCGGCACCTTAATCTCGAGGCTGTCGGCGCCAGACGTCCACTTGAACGACCACGCAGCGGTCGTGTTGGCCTTGAAGTCCGCGTACGCGAGCGTGTCGCGGAACGTTGCCGACAGACTGATGGCGATCTGCGAGTCGCCGAAGTCCGTCCCGGTGATCTCGTGCGTGCCGTCGAGCAACTCCTCGACCTCGAGGTTGTTGTTGATGGTGATTCCGACGCTCTCGAGGAGCGTGAAGGCGGCCCCGCCGCGGGTCACGACCAACTGGTTGTACCGGAGCCGGCCGGCTGTTTCCTGCACCAGCGTCGGTGCCGCCACGTCCGCGACGCCCTTGGCGATCCAGGCGCTGCTCACCTCGAGCGCCCCGTCCATCGGCTGGTTGAGCGTGAGCGTGTTGAGTTGCGCACCCGCGTACTGATGGATCACGCTGGCGCTGCGCTTAACCGTGATCGAGTACGACGGCAGCGCCGCGTCGGCCGAAAACTTCGCGGCGGCAGGCTTGAACGAGTGCGTGTACGGAGTGCTGGCGCCCGTCGTGACTGGCTCCCCCAAGGCCGCGCGGAGCAGGTGCCCGAGGCCGCCGGGCCGCGCGTGCATGCCGTCGATATTGCCGTTGATGCGCAACCGGCCAGCGTCGGCGGGCTGCAACGCCCGGCTCCCGAACGTCATCGCTTCGCGCAACCGCGCCCGCGTCTCACTCAGCGACTCGGTGCCGTTGAAGAACACGGTGGCGGGCACGGGAGTGCCGAACGCGGTCTCCTTACCGATTCCGATCAGTCCTTGACGACCACTAGCCATTATTTGGCCTCCTTACGCTTCGACGGCGCCTGGGCGGGTTCAGCGGCCAGCACTTCGGCCGTGGCCGCGGCGGCCGCAACCTCGATCAGCTCGAACGCGCCGGTGCTGACCAGGTGTTCCGCCTCGGCCTGGCTGACTTCGAGCATCTGCCCGGGCGTGAGTTGCGGCGACACGTAACGGCCGCCTCGAACGGGGGTGTAACGGACTCTGGGCATGGGCCTCCTAGATGGCGCTGGTGAGGTCACCAACGACGAGCTGCACGAGAGCGGAGCGATAGCTGCGGCCATTACGCTTGACGACGTCGAACTCAACGCGGGTGGGGCGCACATCCTCGACCAGCCCGCCCAGCGTGCGATCCAGGCTTGAGTCGCGCAGCGCGTCGATAACGCCCTCCACGATCGGCAACAGGAGGCGTTCGTCGTCCTCCAGGTTGGCCGTCATGGCCACGTACACTGCGATGTAGATAACGCCGTTGGCGTCCTGATCGAGGTTGCCCGCCGCAATAGTGTTGAGGTCGAACCCGACCGGGATCACCTCGACGGCGGGCGTCGACGGCCAACTCTGGTTGATGCCGATCACCGCAACTTTGACGTTGGGCACATCGGCCACGATGTCCTTAAGGGCGTCAGCCGCTCCGAGGAAATTCATGCGTCAACCCCCAAGTAGCTTTCGACCGCGTCAATTAGCTCTTCGCGCCACGCTTCCGGCAAGCCGCGATCCTCGATCGGGAGAAACGCCCGCTGCGGCACGATGCCCTTGCTGGGAATATCCGGGTCGCCCTGGTGGTACTTGCCGTACCTCTGCGAGACGCCGATAGCGACGGCGCTGCCGTCCATGACGAGGCTCCAGTTGAGGCTACTCATGAGCGTCGAGGTGCGGACGAGCGGCCTGGCGCCGTACGACTTGCGCTGCCTACCGCCCCGGCCGACGAACGCCTCCAGCGTCGACTCTTTCAGCGGCGCCCACGCCTCCCCGTATGGGTTCTTGCCCATCTGGAACGACTCGCGAGCGAGGCCGACGCCTGCCTCACCGATGTTCTTCATGGCGCCGGACAACTGCCGCGGCTCCAGTTTCTCGATCAGGCGCTGCAGGTCGGGAATGTCGTCAGTGATCGATAGCTCGAACACGTTTACCAGTCCCGCCTAGGGTCGGTATCGACCAACGGCGCGGCGCTGGTGTCGTCGCTTGGGTCGCCGCCGACGACGATCGGGGTGATCGCCCCGCTGGCCACGCCACGCAACCACTCGATGGCCGCCTTGTAACGCAAGTACAAGCCGGACTGCGCCGCCGGCTCCGGCAACAAGCCGAGCTTGACGGCCAGGTGGTACGCCGCGATTGACCCGACGGCGGCCGCCAGGTCAGCGCCGACGTCGGATAGCGGTAGCGTGTAACCGGCTCGACGGAGGTAACCGTCGGCTTCGGCGCTGGCGGCGTCGATCCAGGCAGCGCGATCAGTGACCGTGGAGGTAGTGGCCACGTCGCCGGGCAAGTGATTGTCAACGAGTTGCATGTCAGTCAGGTACCCAGCCACGGTAAGCCCTCCTCTCTAGTCGGTGAGGCCGGAGCCCTCTTGGTCGTCAGGGTTGGCGACGGGTTCCTGGTTCTCGCTGGCCGCTTCGAGCTCGGCGTTGGCGCGCTCCGTGAGCGCCTGGTCGATGACGGCCAGCAGCTGGGGTCTCAGCCGAGCCTTACCAAGCTCGATGCCTTGACCGGCCGCGAACACGCGCAGCTGCGCCACGGTCATCTCTTCAAACCGCAGCACGACGACCGGCGGTTCGGGCGTCGTTTCAACCGCGGCCGCCTCGTGGCGGTTGCGGAAGGACTCGTGGCGATGCATGAGCATGCCCATGGGTTGCTCCTCTCACGAAGGGGTGAGCCCGGCCACTCGGCCGGGCTGCAGTTGGCGTGCCTCGATCAGGCGCGGGTCTCGATGACGGCGGCGCCGATCTTCGTGTTGCCGGGGTACTTCTTGTAGAGATGCACCGCGTAGTAGAGGTTGACGCTCGCGACCTTACTATCAGCGAGGATGTCCTTGTCGGTGTCGACGCGGGGGCCGTCAGCTCGCCAGATCACGCCGGCGCCACGCTTGAGCGCGATTGTCTTGTAGGTGTCCACACCAGTCCCGCCACCATCAGCCGTGACGGTGTTGCGATCGCTTACGAAAACGGGCAAGCCGAAGACGGTGGGGCGACCATCAGCCCGAGCATCGACGAAGATCAGGCGGCCGCTCGTGTCCTTGATACCCCGCAGTGACGCGAGTATCTTGCTGTGCATCGCGAATCCGACGACGTCCTCCTGCTCGTCGCCGAACAGGTCGAGCAACTCCACAAAGTGCGTGTACGCCAGCGCGGCGCTCTTGCGGTCGAGGGTGAGGTTAGTGGCGAGAGCGGCGGTGAGCGCGGCGCGGTCGAACTGCCGGATGACCGAGTCGGCCATCTGGCGAGCGCCTTCCGAGTACGGGTCGCCGGCGGCGGCGCGTTGCGCCCAGTTGGTAATCTCGAAGGCTTTACCGGCACGAACCACGGTGCTGGTCTCGGCCGTCGAGGTGAGCGTCGCTACCGTGAGCGCCTGCCCGTCAGTGCGGCTCTCGAGTTCACCGATGTGGCCGAAGTAGGGGATGTTGATGGTGTTGCCAGCGCGTTCGCTGCCGGGCAATCCGTCAACAATGTTGAACGCGCCCGTGCCATCAAGCGCCAGGCGGCCCGCCAGGGCGCCTGCCATAGCGTCGGCGAGCACCTCGGGGACGAAGAAATCACTGGATACTGAACCGGCCATTGGTGCCTCCTAAGGCAAGCCCCGGCGCGCTGCCGGGGCGGGTTGCCGCTGCGTGCGGCGATCGAGGATGACGAGCGGGTTAGGGACGGTCAGTAGCCGAGATTGGCCTTGCGGAGCTCAACGTAACGGGCCTTGTCGGCGTTGTACAGCCGCGCCCGTTCCGGGCCGCTCATGTCCGCGAAGGTCTTCTCGGCCGGCAGCTCCTCGCCAGCGCGGACCTCACCGACGGGCACCACGCGCGGCGCCGACGCCAAGAACTCGCGCAGCGCGGCGACCGGCTGCGAGCGAGCCCAGCCGCCGTCCGCTGCTTGCGCGGGTGTCAGGCGTCCGTCGCGCACGGCGGCGCTGATGACCTCGTTGCGCTCAGCGGCCGCGGCTTGCGCCTCTAGTTCGCTCACGCGGGTGGTGGCCGCCGCCAGATCGTCAGCTTGCGCTTCGAGCTGCGCGACGGCCGCCTCGCGGTCGGGGGCGCCGAGGCGCTCCAAGACGGTCGCCTCGAACGCTCGCAGGCTGGCGGCGCGTAGGGCGACATCGGTTCCGGCTGCCGTCTCCGGCAAGCCCAGGGCGGTGGCGATCCTCACTGTGGGCACGTCGCTCACGGTGGGCTCCTCTCCTGCCCCCACGTTGGGGGGCGTCTCGACCGCCGGAGCGGCTGAGGTCAGGTGGTTGCTGGCGACCAGGGGTAACGCCCCGAGGGTCGCGGGGTTGATAGTCAGGGCTAGGTTCTGCAGAGCGACGGGGACGTCGTCGACCTCGGCCCACGTTGGAGATGTGTATCGGTATTCACGGGCGCGGATGTAGGCAGCGGCGGTGTCCGTCCAGGTGACATTGGTTGCCCACAAACCATCAGCTCGCAGCTCAACGTCGAACCACCCGGCCGCTCGCGCCTCACGATCGTCACGCGAATGCACACTGCCGTGGTTGTAATCGATCGCTAGTTGCCGGCCACGGTCGGCGTACGCGGTGAGCAAGTCCCGCGCGAGCTCCGGTGTGAGGACAACCGTGTGCTCGTCACCGTCGACCCACCGGAAGGTGGTCGCGCCGTAACCCCAGATCAGGAACTCCGTCGGCGGCTCAGTCGAATTGGAGAGCGCCAAGGAGGCGCCGAAAGCAATGCGCTTAGTTCTGGCCATCGTCGAACTCCTTCCGCAGCGCCTGGTACGCCTGCACCGCTTGAGGCGGGTACTTGGTCAGGTCCGGCTCCCAGTCGTCTAGTCCCGGGAGGGTGTCAAATCCCTTGAGTGGCGGAGCAGTGGGTGGCGCTGGGGTCACGCCTCCACGACGCCTAGCGCCGGACTCCGTGAGGCTGCGCACTCCGGCGCGGCACCGGTGATGGTTCGGCGGGTAGCGCGTGGCCCAGAACTCGTGATCGTGCGGGAGAAGTGTGCCGTTGAGGGCGGTGCACAAGGCGCTGGTTTGGCTGTCCATCACGCTGTCGTAGAGCCAGTAGGGCCGGGCTCGGAGCACGTCCGGATCAGTCTGTTGCTGCCATCTGCCGGCGCTGTATGCGGACTGGGTGTTGGTGCGGTAGATGGTCTCGAGCCGGTGCGCCGGCTGACTGACCGTGCCGCCCCAGGCGGTCTCGAGTCGGTCCGTTATGGCCGCCTGGAAGTCCTCGAGGGACTGCCCCTGGGTAACGGCGCGGTCGACTGCTCGCCAGACGTCGAGGATGACGTCGAGCTTGCTGACTTGGCTGACCGTGAAGGCGCGGCGCTTGGCCTCGATCTCGAGGCGCCGCCACCCGGCGGGCGTGATTGGCACGCGGGCGCGGAACCAACTGATGGCCTCCTCCGCGATGACCCTGCCCGGGTCGGGGTTGGCCATCAGCCGCTCCGCGCTTTCGCGCGGCGCTGCGCCCTATTGAGCGGCACGCTCGCACTACGTCCCTTGACGGGGTTGAGGCGGGCGAGCCCCTGGATCACCTCCGCCTCGCTCACGCCCTGAGCGCGGGCGTAGCGTCTGATCTCTCGGGTGAGGCGTTCGGCGGGCGTAAGCGTCGTGCGGCGGAACAACCACCGCCTTATTGGGTTACGCATCGTCGATCACCGCCAGGCGGCCACTGAGGCTGGCCAGCAACAGAGTGGATTCGGTGAGGTCCGCCAAGTCGTCGACGTCGAGGCCCGCGTACTCGCTCAGGAGCGTGTTCCGGATCTCGTCGTAAGAGGTGGCGCTGCGCACCAGGTCCAGCACGCGATCGAGCACGGGGCGCATGGCCGTGGCGCCACGACCGGTACTCACGTCGACTAGGCGGTCGGCGTACACCTGGCCGCGGACAAAGCCGCGTGCCGTGTCGATGTCGTCGCCACTGGCTAATCGCAAGCCGCGCACGTCCGCCAGGCGCTCGAGCGATTGCGGCGCGGCCAACGGTGCGCCCTCGACCAACGGGATGCCGAGCTGCCCGGCGAGGGCCGGCCAGTCGATTGGCAGGCCCGTCTGCAGCTGCGCGGTGCTTAGCGTCAGGAGTGCTTGGGCGCGAGCACCGAGCGCCTCCGCGAGTTCGCGCTCATCAACGGGGGGCATGGTGTCCCACTTGGGCCACGGCGCCAAGTCTCTGCGGCCGAGATTAAACTCCGCCCACCAGGTTACGACCTCGTCGTGAGTGGTGGTGGCCACCACTTCAGCGTCGGCTTGCACCAGGTCAGCGCGGACGTTCTCGTGCACCTTCGCAGCGGCGAGACTGCCGCCCTCCACGTCGGTCGTCAAGTTCTGGCCAAGGATGGCAATCGAGATCGCCTTGTCGGCCCAGTCGATGAGTTTCTTGAATACTTCGCCCGAGCCAATCTTGGCTTCGAGCAGCTCGACCGTCCAACCGTCCGGGACGACTATCGAGGAGTCGTGAGCGAGGCTGGCCAGGTCGTCGCGGAACGAGCGGCGCTCGTCGGCGCTGGCGCCCATGGGCGAACGACCGACGCGGGTCGGGCTGCCGTGGATCTCGCTGTAGCGGTTCCAGTCTGAGAGCGCGTACGCTTTGCTCAACCAGGCGATGGCTACGCCTCGGATGAGGGCGCGGGTGCCGGCGCGGCGCTCGCCGAACGGCGCGAGCAACGCCCACTTGCCGTCACCAGGCTCGACAGGCAGCCACTTGTCGTTCGCCTGGCGGATCTCCCACTTGCCGTCCTTGCGGCGGGTGTTGCTGGGGTGCCACACCTTGAGGCGCGGCAAGCTCCGCTCGCCGCTGGTGTCCCACACCAGTTCAGCGAGGCACGCGCCGACCAGCAGGGCGTAGGAGATCCACTCGACGAGGGTCGCCTCATCGGCGAACGCCCACCAGTCGATTTCGAGGAGCTCAGCGGCTCGCGCTGCGGCGGGCGTATCGTCACTCGCCTCAAACGCAAGTGGCAGGCCGAGCACGCCGTTGATGCGGGTGCCAAGCGCTGCCTGCACGCGGTCATCAGCGAGGACGGCGTCCGCCAGGCCGCCCGCGGCCGAGAGATCACCGCGCTGTAGTTGCTGTAGCACCGCCTTGACTCGTGGCGGGCTCCAGTCCGCCCACACGCGTGGCGACGGCTCGCTGTAAACCTGGGTATCTGGTCGCGCCACGGTGCCTCCAACCACAAGATGTGGGGGGTGAAACGGTCGATGGATACAAGCCCTAGTACCTTCAGGACGTTTCTTGACTCGGGAGCCGAATCCTAACGAGGTGGTGCACGCCGTTAAACGCATAGTGCAGCGCCTCGGGCGTGATTTCGCGCATATCCGGCCGCGCCCCTAGGCGCAAGCCGTTTACGGCGATTCTGCGGCGTCACGCACGGCGAGCAACTGAGAGGCTTTCATACGGCGTGTAGACGTTGCTCGACTGAGCATGCACAGCCAACGCCAACGCCCAGAATCGGTCAGCGTGACTACCAGCGTCACGCTCGGCGTCAAAGCGGATGTTGTTGCTACTTGTGACGATCCTCCGAACACTGTGCAGGTCCTCCCTGATCGGATCGTCGATCGGGATTCGCACCGTCCTGTCCTCGAACGTTCGCCGCAGCGTAGTTGCCAAGTCCGACTTGACGGCGTTGGTGAACGTGACCGCCTCCACCTGGCGGTACTTCGTTCTCGCCTCCTCAGCGAGCTGCATGCCAAGGCCGGTGGCATCGATGCAGGCACGGCGCACCTTTGGCAGCAGGCTGTACAGCACCTCGCGCTGCGCCGAGAAAGACGTGCTTTCGAGCTCGATAACGCGGCGGGTCCACAGCACGTCAGCGACTCGCTGCAACAGCCAGATGACAGACAAGTCGCGGTGGCGGCCGATGTCAAAACCCAGATAGAGATCACCCAAGGCCAGGTCGATGTCCTCGAGCAGCAGGTCAGTGGTCGCGTACGGGTCCTCCACCGTCGATATCAACTCGTAGGTCAGGTAAGCAGAAACCTCGTCCAAGAACTCAAGCTCGAACTCTTGCGCCCACGCCTGGGCGTCCTTTATGCCCGCCCTAAGCTCGTCGAGGTCTATCGGGTGGCCCTGAGCCACAGCGTCATAAATATCCGTGCGGTGCCAGCTCCACACGTCCTCGTCGCCAAGACGCAGGTGATCGCTCCAAAGCTCCCAGAACTTGTTATCGGCTCCTTGACCATTCGGGGTGCTGAGCACCCTCAAGCGGTACTGAGGATTACGCGAAATAGTCGGGTACAGCGCCGACCAGATAGCGCGAGCATCAGCGTGGAACGCGAACTCGTCAAGCACCACGTTGCCCGAGTAACCGCGAGCGGTCGCAGGGTTAGCCGGCAAGAACAACAGTCGGCTGCCGTTGGGCAAGCGTTGCTCGAGTTGTTTGTAGGGGCGGCCCTCTTCGTCGAAGAACGTCGACTCGAGCGCTTCGGCGGCGATGGCCAGGGCTCGCAGGTGGAGCTCGGCTTTGTCCGCCATCTCGCGCGACTGACGCTCGCCGGCGCTCAAGAACACCCACAAGGTGCGGCGCTCAACAGCGTCGAGCGCGGCCTCTAGAGTCACTGCGAACGACTTGCCAATCTGCCTTGCTGCCAGCCAGCCCTTGAAGCGGCTGGTGTCCTCAACCCAACGCCGCTGGTAGGGCAGCAGAATCCCTTGCGAACTCGCGGTGTCGGGCACGGTCACCTCCTAAGTCGGTTGGGAGCGAGGCTGGAATCGAGCCAGCGTGAGCGGCGCAAGTGGCACCGCCCCGCTAGACACTCACGTGGTGAGACCGTAGATCTCGCTGCGAATCCGGCGGAGCACGTCCTCCTCCAGCCCTGCAGCAGTGAGTCGCTCGTCGATCTTCGCGGCCACCTCAGGCGAGAGTTGCTGCTCAGCCTTCTCGATCTTTAGGGAGACCTCAGCAGCTCGCAGGGCCACGCGCAAGAGCTTTTCCGGATCCAGCTGGCTCGCGTCCAAGCCGTCGAGTTCACGCAAGGTCTTGGTGGCAATGACGTTGGCCACGGCCGAGTGCAAGCTCAGCTTGCGGCCGGTAGCCTTGGCGATCGCGTCCATGTACCTTTGCGTTTCGAGGGCCATCAGGACGCTCGGCTGCAGATGGCTGTGCCGGTGCCGGCTGAGGCCGCTCGGGGTGAGGCTGACGCCCTCGCCGGCGGCCCACTCCACGATCTCGTCGTAGGTGTACAGTCGGTCGTCCACGTTGCGGACGTCCCCTAAGAGCCTGGCGTCTACCTCGGCGCGGACCGGGCTCGCGCAAACCTTGCAACGCCGCTCTGTGATCTGGAAGTCGCTGCGGTCGACAGCGTCGGTCACGGCGACCCCCTCACTTGACGAGCTGCGACACGGACAAGATCAAGCTCGCCATCCCGACCAGGAACGTGCCACTGCTCAAGAGCAGCACCCAGATAGGCGGCGGCGCCGGTGGCCGATCAAGGGTTGCCTCCACCAACTGCCGGACGTGCGCTATATCCTGGCGCACCTCGCCGAACCCGTGGGCAGTGGCCACCTCTAGGCTGGCCATCTTGTCCTCCATCCGCTCGATGCGTGACGTCTCCGGCACGTCAATAGTCCCGGCGGCGCTGGAAGCCCACACCCGGGTCTCGAGTGGTGCCCTCGACCAAGTCGATACCGGCGGCCTCGAGCCGGAAGCTCACGAACTCGCCGGTGCCGTCACGCAACCAACGAACCTGAACGTACTGCTTGGCCTCCAAGTACCTCAACGCGCCGCGCAGCTCGTCGCTGGCAGGCAGTCCATCGGTGGCTTCGAGCGTCTGCACCAGCACGGTGCGACTGATGCTGTAGGGATCATCAGGGTTAGACGCTTCGGATGCCGCGGCCAAGTGCGCTAGGCGCAGGATCACGCCGCGCAAAGCCCGTTGGCGGGCAGGGTCGTTTCGCTTAAACATCGCGTTGCCCTCCTAGGGGAGTTGGCCGTACAGCAGCAGGGTGCCGCGCAGACGCAGGTACCACTCGCTGGCGCGGAAGTCGCGGCCGGCGTACACGCCGATGCGGCTCTCCAGCGACTGGCCGAACAGGGTGGTGCTACGGAATATGTAGTAGGCGCCCAGGAACGCCTCGGTGGAGCTGCGGTAGCGGCCTTCGAGACCGACCAGGTCGGTCTCGACGTAAGCGCGGGCGTCCAGCACGTCGCGGTGATCGCGTGCGTAGCCTAGTGGATTGGCCACGAACTCGACCACCGTCTGGTCGATGGGTAGGTCGACGTCGATGCGCACGCCCCAACTGGTCTGCGCGGACGCCGCGCTGATCAGCAGGGGCGTCGCCAGCACCAGCAGCAGGCGGCGCCAGCCGCCCCGCTTCACAACAGGCGCGCCTTGGCCGCCGCGGCGGAGGTCGCCTCGTCGGCACGCTGCACGGCGCCAGCCAACGCCTGACGGTCCGCCTTCGCGGAGGCGTTAGAGCCGAGGAACGCTAGGACTGCGGTGCCGATGGCGGCGATCGCGCCTGTCAGGCCACCGGCTCCAGCGAACACGCCGAGCGACAACCAACCACCGACGCCGCCGATGAGGGCCGCGATGACGCCTGAGAGCGCCACCGTAGAAGTGCCTTGCGTCTTGAACCAATCCTTACCGAGCGCGGTGGCGAGCTTGGTGACCCAACCGGCAATGAGCGCCGTGACGAAGAGCACAGCTTCGAGGCTGGTGAACCACGTGCTGGGCTGCAGCAGTTCGGGGTTGGCGACCTGCGCGAACGCCCGGCCGGAGAACATCAGCCATAGCAGCGCCAGCACGGCCACGCCGAACACGACGCAGACGACCTTGGCGAGCCAACCGGATTGCCAGAACTTAGCGACGAACTCGATCATTGCGTCCTCCTCGTTGGCGCCTGCGGCGCCCAGGCTGGCCGCGACGGCCAGCGGTTGAACAGCCGCACGCAGCGGCCCGATACGCTTGACGTAAACCTTGTCGGTGCCGTGGATACTGCTGCCCTCGCCGATCTGTTCGTTACTCGAGGGGTCAAACAGGCGCACGGGGATAACGTCACCTACCGCCAAGCCGACCGGCTTGGGCGGCGCCAGGTGCGCCCGCACCAGTCCGATGAAACCCGTGAACGGGAAGCCGGGCCCGGGGCAACGCGGCTTGCGCGGGTTGATGCTCGAGTGCGGCACGATCGTCTCGACACTCGGCGCGATGCCGTGCCGCAAGCAGATTTCCGCCACCAACTTGGCGCTGGCCTCCAACTGGATTCGGCCGGGCACCCAAGCCCCACCCTCAGGGTGGCGCCCCTCGTGCTCAACGCCGACGCTCTCGCGATTCGCGGTGGCGTCGCCAGCGTGCCAGGCGGTGTCAGCCTCACCGACGTGCTGCAGCACGCGACCGTCGAGCCCGATCGTGTAGTGGGCGCTGACCTGCGCGGCCGGGTTCGCGAACCACGCAGACGTGCCAGCCAGCGACCCGTCAGCCAAGTGGATGACCACGCGCCTGACCGTGTGGCCGAAACGGCCAGTGTCGTAATTCTCTGGATGCGCGGGGGCCGACTCGATGATCACAAGATTCCCCCCAGATCCACGCCGAGCAACGCCGCAATGGTCGCGGCCAAGATCAGCGCCAACGTCAACAGCAGCGGCAGGTAACGCCACCAGTCGATGCTGGCGGCAGGCGGTTTAGTGGTTGGTTTGAGTTTCTCGCTCAGCTCCATCGTGAGGAGCAGCTCGCGCAACGCCGCGATGTCCCGGTCAGCCGGGCGAGCGCCAGTCAATTTTTCCAACTGGTCGAGGACCCGGCGGTTGAACTCCCGCTGGAGGTCGGACATGTCTGCCTCCAGTGGGCTGCGGCTCGCCAGTCGTGGGCATCACCGGCGAGCCTTCGCCCTGAGCTCCCGAGGAGGGAACGAGAACAGCAGGAGCGCCGTCTCCGACACTCCTGCTGCTTAATGAGACTCTAACCCTGAAGTCACCAACTTGTCAAGCCATGCTCGCGCGCGCGTCCTCGGTCGGTGCCGACAAACGCGCTGGCCCAAACCCCGGCACACGCCGGGCAGATTGCGACAAGCTTACATGAGTGAGCCCCGGGCTGTAACCCGGGGCTCACGCTTTTGAGGCTTGGCTCAATCGAGGACGTTGACAACCAGCGCATGCACCCGCTTCAACACCATAAATAAGCCTGCAACGAAAACACCGACTAGCCACAAAAGGAGGCCGGCCATTAGACGCTCAACCAAAGTGTCCGCTGGCATAAGCACAGCAACAAGCGCAAACACGACGGCCACCAGACTAATTAGGATCTCAAAGCTGATGTTGTAAAGCAGTTCCTGCGTAGAGCGGAGCCGCATTCGCTTTGTCACCGCATGTTGCATATCGTCGCGAACCTCGCGCTGGAGCTTATTCGCATGGCCGAGAGTGAGAACAAGGAGGTTGAAAAGCAGGGCGGCAAAGATACCCAGGAGCGTTGTCACCGTGCCAAGGAATGCACCCGAAAGCCCCGTCCATACTGGCACTAGCACCGCGGGAATGAGCGGCACCACGAAGAACCAGATGAGGTCGAGCGGCGCCACCCGCTCAACGCCTTCTTCGCGGGCGTCGTACAGAGTGGCTAGGTGCTTCTTCACGATGTCAGCGACATTTAGTTTCGGCGACATATCGCTCCCTAACTCATCTGGTTCAAGACCTGCCTAAGTTCGTCAACCTCGGCTTTCGCCAAAACATGAATGTCGGCTATGCGCGGGTTCCCGTCGCTCTCAAGGCCAATCTTAGACTGATCAGGTAGCAGTGACGGTTGTGGGTCCCCCAGGCGCCCTAAATCGACGGTCTTGGTCGACGTCCCTACCTTCACCTGCACCTTAAGACTGTCGTAGTCATTGAAGGCGGTAAGGCCATCAGCCGGCACGAACGTCGCGACACCGGTACCATCCGCCAATCCCAATCGATTCTTCCAGGCTCGACCGATGCCCTTCCGTACGGTGTAACTCATTTTCAACGTACCGGTCTGCTTTGCGTTAACTCCGGCGTCCACCCTGTCCTGACTCACCCCGCGCTTCTCAACTTGGATGGTCTTCACGGTTCCGTCCCGGGCCAGGGCTTTCAATACGTCACCCGGAATGCAGCCCTCTGACTTGAGCTGCAGCGTCTCATCGATTCCTCGTAACGCCTCCTGAAGTGACTCTGTAATCGCCAAACGTAACGACCTAATGCCTGCAACCTGCACCAAGAGAATCGCCTGCTTCGAATCACCAGAGGCGTCCAAGTAGAAGTAGTACGGACGCAGGTCAGCTTCAACTTTGTCCCGCAAGGTCGTTGTGGCCGTCCGTACGTTCAACAGTGTCGAACCCTGGCCGTACCCTCCGTACTGCCCTACACCGTGAAGCACACGTCCGTCGTCGTCGCAATCAACGCGCTTGAATTGCGTCGCGTTCCCTGACCCATCGCTCTTCTCGCGTACCGTGGGACTGGCCATGCGGGCCCGCAAAGCGTCACGCGCCACCTCGTACAACGACCTGCCCCCACCGATGTCATCAATGGTCAGCAGCTGCTTACTTTTCGGATGATGAACCGACATCGCCCAGATACCAAACTTGACCTGCGCCACGACATGCACTCCTCTCTCAAGCCGGAAGTCCATGTGCCCCCGACCGACAACAATTGCGTGCGCAAAACTTACCAGACCCACGCTCACGGGAATCTCACGCAACCGGCCGGTCATACAATGCGGCCGGAGCCCGAAGGCCCCGGCCGCACCATCTCCCCAAGCGCAGACCCTACCAGATGTCGTTGCCGTCCGCCCCCGAACCCCTGGCCACCACAGCCCGCCAGCTGCGCACGCGGTTGCGGGCCGTGTCGTACGTGACCACCGCGCGGTCGACGCGGTAACGCGCCTGCCGCGTGGCGGCCTTTGCGGCGTCCACCGCCGAGCGCAGCTCAACCGTCTGGCTGGCCAGCGCCGCCTCGCGCTCGGCGGCGTTTTTCCCCTCGACACCAGCCAACGTGAGCTCCTGCACGCGCTCCGCGAGCGCAGCCGCCGCCACGTCCTCAGCCTCCTGCGCCTCGAGCAGCTCGCGCTGCATGCGCTGCAGGCGCTGCGCCACGAGCTCGAGGCGGGATTGTGCCCTGATCAGCTGCTCCGGGTCCAACAGCCGCGCCTCGACGTCAGCTGGCGTCTTATCCACCTTAGTGATGCTCATCGATCTTGCCTCCTTTGTGTGATCCACACCATGGCCACGACGGCCGCCATGCTCGCGATCGTCACCAACGCCTCAGCCCAGCTCATCGGCGCTGCTCCGTCGATCGAGTTCTTCAATCAGCGCGTCCGCGTAGTTGCACGCGTCCAGCGTCAACGTCTTCTCCGAGTAGTAGTTCGTGGTTTTGCCCTCGACCTCAGCCGCGAGCATCCCCGCGGCCAGCTGCGTGGCAATCCGCTCACGACGCCCAGCGCGGTCGGCCGCGGCCTCGCGCTTCGCGCTGCCGACCTTACGCCCTTCCTTAATTTCGTCGGTCTCCACGAAGAAGCGCTCAGCACCTCTCATCGGTCGTCCTGCTTGGCCGTGGCGGCCGCCAACAGCTTGAGCGCAGCTCGGGCCAGATCCTCGCTCGCGCCGTGATTGCGGCGCACCGTGGCGCCCTCGAGGCGGAACACCGCCGAGTGCCGGTCGCGGTGCAGCCAGTCCTCGAGCGCGAACGACTCATCGGGCTTGAGGCCCTGCCACGCCACGCGCAGACTGCCGCGCCACACGCGCAACTGGTGGTCGGTGAAGCCGAGGCGAGCCACGCCCGGCACCATCACGTCAAAGCACGCAGCTCGCAGGCTGGCGAGACTGCCTGCGCCGGCCACGACCGTGCCGCCTCCGCCTGGCGCGAAACCGTTGCGGGTGATCACCGACCAGTGTGCGCGGCCCTGCATGATGCGCCACAGGTCGCGTGTGACGTGCTCGGCTCGCCACCGCTGCAGCTGCAGCGCCTCACGCGTCGAGTGGTCGACGAGCAGCGGATCGAGGACGCTCATGCGTACCGCCGACGCGTCGAGCGGAGCCGCTCGAACGCGTTCCAGATCAGCTGCCACTCCTGCGAGCTGAGGTCGTCCCACACGCTGCGGCGCTGCGTGAACACCTCGGCGTGCTGCGGGAACTCCTCCACGAACAGCCTAGCGAACAGGGCGCTGGCGTTGTTGTTGATGGCCACGACGTCGCCCTCGGCTCGCAGCTGGCTGTCCCACCTGACGACGTGCAGCACCTGGTCGGCAGAAAGCTTGGTGGTCGGCCGAGAGCGCAGCATGTCGAGCGTGAGCCTGCGGAACTCGCTGTAGACGTGAGCGCCGTGCACCACGTACCACGCGCCCCATCTGGCGGGGTTGTCTCGGAAGACCGGCGCTGTCACGCGCCCAACGCGCCCAACGATCTGATTCACACCACACTCTCCTTAGCCTCGAGCAACGCGGCGGCGGCGTACCAGGCGGCGGCGTCCTCCGCGGTCTCCGGCGTGCGGCTGAGGTGATCCGCGGTGCCGCGCACGCTGGCGGCCGTCGGCCACTCGTCGCCGGTCAGCTCCGCTGACGCCTCGAGGTCACGCACGATGCGCCGCGCCTGCTCCGCCACTGACTGCGGCTGCCTGCGGCGGCTCACGACCGCACCTTGCGCAGGTGCCACGTGCTCGGCTCGACCTCGCACGCGTACACCTCGAGCGGCGTGCCGCGCTTGCGCTCGGCTCGCTCCAGCGCCTGCTTCGCCTCCACCAACGAGTGGTAGCGAGCTTTAGCGCGTCCTAGACGCGAGTAGCAGCAGTTATTCGGCTTGCGCACGTCGTCCTCCCATTAGCGGCGTCCACGGTCGCGCCCGCTCCGCTGCCCTCCGCTTAGCCGACGCGTTACAAGCCGGGCACCCGAAGAACCCGCGTTGCTCGCCGTGCGCCTCGCACACGGACACGTCGAACGCCAAACGGCCAACAGCCACCGTGCCGAACTCGATCAGCGACGGGGCACCAATCGCCAACGCCCCCGACGCCAACCGAGGGTCAGGCAACGGCAGCGGCTCTCGCCTCACGGCGGTCGGCGCGGACTCCCGCAGCTCTCGCCGCGGTCCGGTCGGCTGACCCGCCCTACGCGCGTTATTCCAGAGGGTCGCGCAACGGTGGCAGCAGAAACGCCTAACCGCGAACGCCTTGGGCGTCTCGTACGCGCCTGTCACGCGCCGCTCGAACGTCTTCCCGCACTGCTCACAAACCTTCGGTGGCGTCGCGGCCGCAGCCGCCGCCTTAGCGGCCGCCTTGCGCCAACCACGCAGCACCCCAGCGCACCGCTGATCGCACGTCACTCGCGCCGCGAACGTGCTCGGCGACTCGTAACTCTTCCGCGCCAGCACCTCGCCGCAGACCGCGCACGCGCGTGACCCGCGCTGCAACTCCGCCAGCACGTCAACCGCCTCGCGCACGAACGTCACCAGCCGCCCCTGCAGCTCCGGAGCGGCGTCACCGACCGCGCCACCCGCCAACCGCTCGCCCAGCTCGTGCAGAACCGCAGCCGACGACAACCGCCGCGACTCAACCCCAGTCAAGCGCCTCACGAGCCCACCACGGGATGCAACTGCGCAGTCAACACCCAATAGGCGTCTCCGACGCGATCGCGCACCAACGTGAAAGCGCCGTCGAGCTCGATGACCGTCATGAGCTCTGGCGTCCCACCCCAGGAGCGGTGGCAGCACTCGCCGCCTACACGCGGCACCCACGCCTCGAGCACCACGCGCGACACGCCGCCCCGCGCAGGCTCACCAGGCACCGCCTGAAACGCCTTCATGCGCGTCAGCTGCTGCGCCCACGCGTTGC
>CALCHY010000277.1 GCA_937907415.1 uncultured Trueperaceae bacterium | reverse complement strand
AGCGGGTCCGCGATGACCTAGAGCGCCGCCGCGCACGCAAGGCGTACGAACCAACCTGATGTCGGCCACGTGGGACTAAACCCACTAGCGCGCCGCAACCCGCCTCGTAGCATTACCACAACTGAGTTGACTTGAGCTGAGGCTCATGTGCTGCGAAGGGGTCAGATATGCGTCATGTTCCGTTCTCTTTGGCTGCGCTCTTCGCAGCCGCCTCGCTCCTGCTCACACCGATGGCCAAAGCGGAGAGCCACGTCGAACTCATCCTCGACGCGTCAGGTTCCATGTTCAACAAGCTCGGTGACGGCCGCTACCGCATAGTCGCAGCCAAGGACGTCCTCACTCAACTCGTAGCCGCCCTGCCAGCGGACGGCGACCTCAACGTTGGACTGCGCGTCTACGGCTCAGAACTGCGCGCGGCAGACCCTGGCTCGTGCGAGGACAGTCGGCTACTAGTGCCCATCGCTGGCGTAGAACGTCAGGCGCTGCTAGACAACGTGCGCAACACGCAGGCGCGCGGCTCCACCCCGATCGCATACTCGCTGCAACAGGCGGCTGGTGACTTGGAGGGCCGCAGCGGCACGAAGGTCGTGGTGCTTATCACGGACGGACTCGAGGCCTGCGGCGGCGACGTGCGCGCGGCGGCGGGCGCGCTCAAGGCGGCCGGTGTCGACCTGCGCATCATCGGCTTCGACCTCGACCCGCGCTCCGCCGCGAGCTTCGAAGGCCTCGGCACCTTCGTGAACGCCGCCAGCGCGGCCGAACTGCTTACGGCCCTCAACCGCGCCGTCGAGGCGGCAGCGCCGGTGAAGGAGGCCCCCACCTACCGGGTGACCGTCGCCCTCACGCGCGACGGGCAGCCGGTCACGGAAGGCGCCAGCGTAACGTTCGTCCCCTCTCTGGCAGACGCGGCGGACGGCGAGCGCTTCACGCCGCTCCAGAACGCCCGCTTCGAGGCGCGCCTGCGGGCAGGCACCTACAGCGCTCACCTCGCCGACGCGTTCGCAGACGGCCCCGTGGTCATCGCGGGCATCGTCGTCCTGCCAGAAGTCGAGAACACCTTCACCTTCGAGCTCGCGCCGCAACTGAGCGTCACCCTCACGCCCGCCACCCTCACGCCGGCGGCTGGCTCAACCCTCGCCGTTGCCTGGGAGGGGGCGCCGGCCGGCGGCGGTGACCTCGAGCTCGGACCAGATGGCGAGGACACCTACCTCATCGCCCTGCCCGCCGTTGGCGCCAAGAGCGAGGTAGACCTCCGCCTGCCACTAGTCATTGGTGCGCTCGAGTTGCGCTTCGTGATCGAAGGACCAGACGGCAGCAAGCTGGTCATCGGCCGCGCAGTGCTCGACCTCCAGGAGGTGGCGGCAAGCCTGCAAGCGCCGGACGAGGCGACGGGCGGGAGCACCATCGCCATCACCTGGACTGGCCCAGACAACTTGAACGACTACATCACCGTGGTGGAGGCGGGCGCCCCGGAAGGCACCTGGCGGAACTACGAGGAAACGGCCACAGGCAACCCCTTGGAACTCACTCTCCCCGACACGCCCGGAGAGTACGAGCTGCGCTACCTAGATGGTTACCAGAACGGCACGTTGGCCAGCCGTCCGATCACGGTCGTCGAGGGCAGCGCCAGCATTCGAGCGCCTACCTCAGCGATGGCGGGCGCCACCGTCGAGGTTGAAGTGCTTGCCGCCACCGGCAACCCGGACGACTACCTCACCATCGTGGCCGCGGGCGCGGAAGAAGGCAGCTACCTCGATTACGAGTTCGCGTCCGAACCAGGCGCCTACTCGCTCCACGCGCCTGACGTTGCTGGCGAGTACGAGATCCGGTACATCACGGGCGGCGAGAACGTGACCCTGGCGCGGCAGCCGCTTACCCTCACGGAGGCGGTCGCGAGCGTTCGCGCGCCCGCCGTCGTCGGGCCAGCCGAGTTCTTCGACGTTCACTGGGAGGGCCCAGACGGCGATGGCGATTACGTGACCATAGTGCCCGCCTCAACACCAGAAGGCGAGTGGGGTTACTCCCTCAACACGAGCGGAGGCAACCCCCTCACCCTAGAGTCGCCGGAGGAGCCAGGCGAGTACGAGGTGCGCTACGTGACAGGTTGGAGTGGCCTTACGTTGGCCACCTGGCCCCTCACCGTCCGCTAAAGCCTGGCGAGCACCCGGGCGGCGGCGTGGGGCCGCACGCTGCGGCCTTGGTATCGTGACGGAGCCGCACGCTGCCGCCTTGGCCCGGACGAGCGGCTCATGGAGGACCGACAATGCCTGACCTCACCGCCGCCACCGATAAGGCGCTCACCGAGCGCTCTGTTAACA
>CALCHY010000276.1 GCA_937907415.1 uncultured Trueperaceae bacterium | reverse complement strand
TGTTCTCAGTTCTAACTTCCGCTCTACACCAACAAGCCTTGTCCCGCGACAATACATTTGGCGGAGCCAGGTCGCCTTGAGGTTGTCCCAGACGTCGAAACCCTGGGCTGTTGGTAAGAGGTGGCGCCGCCTATTCTCGTCCCTCAGGCCAGTGCAGCGCTTCGCTCTTGCCACACTTATGCGCATACTGCCACCATCAACTCCTTCAAGGCGCCTGAGTCAATAGTTATTCAATCCGACTAATGTGTTGGTCTCCCACATTCTTGAGCTCCATCCATTAGGACCCCACCGAACAACGGATAAGGCAGCACTACTAGTCGAGGGAACTCACCATTCAAGCTTCAGACTCTTTCCAACACCGAGGGGCATTGATTGCGTAGTAGACACAAGCGCTGGGGCCGCCCTGAGACGTGACATGCTATTGTCCTGGCAAATACACGCAGCTTACGAAGGTCGCTAGAGCTTAAGGAGCCCATCACGGGCACTTAGACATCAGCAGCATGCTTTAAGCCGGTATCGCGAGCCTCGGCTGAAATGTCGCTGAACCGCCAAAGAGCATAATGGCGGGTTGCCGAGATTTCACCCTGTGGCATAGAGAGCGCAATCTTCGTATGAGCGTAGGCCAGGAGGATCTATGCGGCTTAAGAGCGTCACCATTCAACTGTTTCGCAACTTCGTTGACCCCCAGTCTATTGAGATTGAAGAGGACGTTACCTGTCTTGTCGGAAAGAACGAGTCAGGAAAGACGACTGTCTTGAGAGCCCTGCATCGCCTCAAGCCCGCCAACGAGGTCGACTCAGAGTTTGAATTGATCACCGAGTATCCTCGCTGGCGTCTAGCTACGGACCGCCGGCGAAATCCCAACCTCAACAAGACGGAACCAATTTCAGCCGAGTTCCTTCTCGAGGACGATGACCGCGCCGCTCTCGAGGAAGACTTTGGAGTATCGATTCCGGAAGCTTCCACTTGTCGCGCCAGCCGCAATTACGACAATGAGGCGTCAGTGTCCCTGACTACGACCCTTGAAAACGTTACGGTCCACGTTGCACGCATTACGGACTTAGACGACCGCGATCTCGAGGAGCTTAAGAACGCAGATTCCTTGGAGAGTCTGGTGGCTCGCGCTAAGGCATTGTCTAAGGAGTATCGGGAGCAGGGTGACAAGGACCGGGCGAAGAAGCTGACCGCGTTTGCCACTGAAGTTGAGAAATACGCGAACCTTCTAGACGCTCGGGACTATACCGAAGAGCAGGTACAGGCCCTCTGGGATCGCCTCCCGGGCTTCTTCTACTTTTCGAACTACGATACCCTTCGTGGCGAAGCCAACCTGACCGAGTTGGCAAGGAAGATCAGCAACAGCGAGCCCCTTTCCGCACCTGAACGCACATTGGTTTCCCTACTTGCGCACGCAGGTGAGCGTCCTGAAGACTTCCTTGACGACGATTACGATAGCCGTAAGGCTGAGCTCCAAGCGGCAAGCATCGATTTGAGCAGGCGGGTGTTCAGGTACTGGACGCAAAACCCAGACCTGTCAGTTGTCTTTGATACAGACAACCGCATCGTTACCCAACACCCAAATGGGAACCAAGTAGCCAACAGATTCCTGAAAATTGAGCTACGCGATGGCCGGCATGGGGACGTTGAGACGAACTTCGACACTCGCTCTTCTGGTTTCCAATGGTTCTTCTCGTTCTTTGCCGCATTCAGCGCCTATCAGGACTCTCCCGACTCAGTGGTCGTGCTATTGGATGAACCCGGCACAAGCTTGCACGGGGATGCCCAGCATGAGTTCGTGGATTACATCTACAATGAACTCGGCTCTGCCCAGCAGACTATCTATACGACCCACTCGCAACACATGGTCGACCCCGCCCGGTATGAGAAGCTCCGTGCCGTGCACGACCGGGCGACACGAGAAAGCCCAGAACTGGGAGTTGTCGTAACGCCTCCCAACCTAAGCGCAGACCCCGCAACGATTCTCCCAATCGAGTCAGCACTCGGCTACTCGGTGAGTCGACACCTGTTCATAGGTTCTGGGCAGCACCTGGCAGTAGAAGGAAGCAGCGACTTTGTATTCCTCCAACGACTAACTGAGCATCTCTCTAGCATTGGAAGGCTCGGGCTCGATCCCCGCTTGGCAGTAATTCCCGTTGGGGGCGCCGACAACATGCCAGCATTTGTTGCGCTGCTTGGGAGGCGGCTCAAAGTTTCTGCGCTAGTGGATGGAGCACGGACAAACACGAGACTCTCACGCATTCAGGCAGCCGCTAGGTCAAATGATGTTCCAGAGTCTGCAGTGATCGCCGTTTCACAAGTAACTGACGGAATTCCAACAAACGCAGACATAGAAGACTTGTTTGCCACTACGGACTA
>CALCHY010000275.1 GCA_937907415.1 uncultured Trueperaceae bacterium | reverse complement strand
ACGACCCTCGGCGCGTAGAGGCGCTGCACCGCTCGCGCATCGAGGCCGCCGTCAGGCGGCACGCGCCCCTCATCTGGCAGGCGACCAGGCGGCTGCACTCGCGGTGGTTGCGCATCATGCTGGCCACCGCCAAGGGGCCGTACGAGCGTCTGGTGATCGACCGGCGCGCCCTGGCCACCGGCGACGAGGAGCTGCAGCTGCGCCTGCACGACTTCGAGGTCGAGTGGTTGATGGCCGAGCTCGAGCGGGCCGGGACCCCGATGTCAGCCGCGGACCTCCTGAAGCTGCCAGAGCTGCAGACCAGCACCGCGCAGCTGGCCACCAACGCAGCGCAGGGCGCCGGATTCCTCACGAGCGACCCGCGCACCCCGCGCCTGGTCGCGGACGCCCAGACCATCCTCGAGGACCAGGTCAGCGCCTACTGGCAGACCCTCACCAGCCCCCGTCACCTGGCCGAGCGGTTGGTGCGGCAGAAGGTCGAGGGCGTGCCCTACGTCGAGGCCGCCCGCCAGATCAGCCGCGAGTACGGCACCGAGTTCTATAGAGCAGAGCGCCTCGTGAGGTCGGCGTACAACACGGCCAGCAACCACGCGAACCTAGAGGCCATCCTCGACGCCGGGTTCACCAAGAAGAAGTGGCTCACGTCGAGGGACGCACGGGTGCGCAGGCCTACGAAGAGCAGCCCCTACGACCACGCCGCGGCGGAGGGTCAGATCGTGCTTGTCGACCAGCCGTTCGTCGTGAGCGGTGAGCAACTCATGTACCCGGGCGACGGGAGCATGGGGGCAAGCATCGGTTCGCTGATCAATTGCCGATGCACTTGCGTCGGAGTCGATTGACGCGCGTGCGTCTCGTGCTAAACTTCCCGTAGTTCTTGGCCCTCCGGGCCGCAGTGGTAATCAACTGCACCCGGAGGGCTTGTCATTTCTGGACGCCGAAACAACCCGCTCAGGTTCCGCTCCGCCCCGGCCACCGCCGTGGTGGAGCGTCGTCGTGTTGACCTGACGGTCCGCGCCGGGAGCGGCGACACGGTCCTAGTGCGCGCCAGCAACGACCGGCTCGTCGACCACTACGGGACGGTCATCACCGCCGAGGCGCTCATGCGCGACTGGTGGGCCGGGTACAGGCAGCATAGGACGGTCTCCCTTCAGCACAACCTGCCTGAGCTCCGCGGTATCGAGGGCCAGCCGAACATCGGCCGGGCCGTCCGCGTTGACTGGACGCCGCAGCTCGAGGTTGAGGTGCAGGTGCTCGACCCGCGAGTGATGGCCCTCGTCACCTCCGGCAAGATCAACAGCGCTTCGCTTGAGTTCGTGCCGGTCGAGACCGAGCAACGCGCGTACGCCGGCGCTACGCAGGCCGAGGTCTACCACCGCCTGTCGCCGGAGCCTGAGCACACCGGCCTCTCGCTCGTGGACGTGCCTGGCGTGCCAGGAGCGGACGTGCTCGCGTTGCGTGCTTTGCCTGCACTGTGGGCCTTCGCGGTCGTGGACCCCAAGGTCCTGAACGGCGACATCACTGACCCTGACCAGGTGGCGCAGCTCGCGTGGCTGCCTCACCACGACACCCGCAGCCACTCCGTGGACGAAACCCAACTCCGGCGCGCGCTCGAGGACCTCGAAGCCGGTCGCGTCACCATCCCGCCCTTCGCCAGCCTCACGGCTGCGCAGGTGGCGGACAGAGCCCGCGCTCACCTCGAGCGGCACACACTCCTCGGCCTGGGGCGGTCCCAGCGCGCGAGACCCCACAAGGAGGGGCAGATGAACAAGTGGATCCAGGCTCGCGCGGCGCAACTCGTCGCGGAGGGCCAGACGCAAGCCGACGCCGACGCGAAGGCCAAGGCGGACTTCGCGGCGCTCGCACCTGAGGTGCGGTCGCGCATCGAGGGCGAGCCCGTCGAGGGCACGCTCGTCGAGTCCGAGGACAAGCCCGGCCTGTTCCGTCGCCTGTTCGGCGGCGGAGCCGTCACCGTGAACGTCAACGAGGCCGCCCAGGCCGCCCCACAAGCGCCCGTGGCGACTCCGGCCCCGACTCCGGCTGTGCAGGCCCGCACGACCGCCCAGGAGCCCGCTACGGCCGCCGCGCCCACGCAGGCGACGGACGACGCTGCTCTCGACGCCCGCATTCAGGAGCGCCTCGCGCACCTCGCGCGGCAACCCGAGAACCCCCTCGCTGCCATCGCGAGCGGCATTCGCGTCCGCAGCGGCCGCATGGAACCCGAGCAGGTCCTCAGTGAGGTCCTGACCCGCACCGTCCTCAAGCAAGCCACCCGCCAAGAAGTCACGGCTCAGGACCGGCAAGAGGTCGCGAACATCCTCCGGGACGCCGGAATCAGCGAGCGCGCCCTGACCATCGAGGGTAACGGCACCGTCATCATGGAGGAGTTGGCGCGGCAGTTCGCGGTGAAGCCCGCGCCGGACATCGTCTTCCGCAACCACATGCGGTCCTTGCCCATGAGCGGCGCGAAGAAGATCGACTTCCCGCGCTTCGACCGCAGCGGCCTCTCGTTCCAGTGGAACCGTCAGAACACGCCCAGCACCGGGTCCTTGACGGACATCACGCCGTCCGACCCGACGCTCGACACGTTCCCCATCGAGGTGACGGAGCTCAACGGCGCCACGAAGGTGGCGGACTCGTTCCTGCTCTTCAACGCGAGCGGCGCTCGGTTCGTCAGCGAATACCTCCTGCCGGAGTTCCGCGGCGCCGCTCAGGCCGCCGAGGACCGCGCCTTCTGGCTCAGCACGAAAGCCGGCAACGACCCCGCCACGTTCTACGGGCTCAAGAACCAGACGGGCGTCACGGACTCCAACCCCGTCACCGGCAGCGCGACCGGCACGGCCTTCAGCGAGAACACCCTGAACGCCATGCTGCGCGCCATGCCCGCCGCGTTCCGCAGCAACCCTTCGCGCCTCGCCTACTACCTCCCGCTGGAGCGGGCGGATGACTTCGCGGAGATCCGCGCGGCCCGCGCCACCGCCTTGGGTGACCAGTACGCGCAGGACCGCGCCACCGTCCCCGGCCCCACCCCCGTCGGGCGGTACCGCGGCATCGACGTGTTCGGCATCAACGTCCTCCCCACCAACGAGGACTTCGACCAAACCACCGACGGCAGCTGCTCCACCGCCTACCTCGTGCATCGCGACTTCATCGCCATCGGTGACGGCCTCACCATCCGCATTGAACCCATCCGCCTCCCGAACTTCGTGACGGCCATCCAACTGCAGGAGTTCGTGGGCTTGGGTTACGAGTGGCCGACCGCCGTCGTGCGGCACGCCGGCATTCAGAAGAAGGCCTGACCGTGGCCGGGGTCCCCACGGTCACTGAGCAGGCGGGCGTGGGGGGTGCTGAGCTGCAGCAGCTCGGCGCCCTCGCCCGCTACGCGCAAGCCGCGATCGGGCAGGCCGGCGCGCCCGTCAAGGCCGTCGCAAACGCCAACGCCAGCGGCACCCTCAAGTTCACCGCGGCAGGCACCGCCAACGACACGTTCACTGTCGGCGAGACCACCCTCAAGCTCGTCAGCGGCACCCCCGCTGCGGGCGAGGTCGAGATCGGCGGGTCCGCCACCGCGACCCGCGATAACGCCCTCGCTGCCCTCCAGGCGGTGGCCGCCGCAGAAGGCGTCACGGTCGAGGCGACCAGCACCGACACCATCACCGTCACCGCGGTTGCGGCTGGCGTGGCCGGCAACGCCGTCGCGCTTGCCAAGTCGAGCACGGCCATCACCGTGTCCGGGTCCGGCACGCTGGCGGGCGGGGTGAACCGCGTGCTCGGCACCCCCGCGCCGGCTGGCGCATGGCGGTCCGACGGCACCGCCGCGTGGTTCGCCGTCACCGACTGCACCGTGGACGACACGAGCGGTTGGAAGAAAGTCACGCTCGGGGCTGGCCTATGAGCAAGAAGCCCACCGCGAAGGGCAAAGGGGAGGCTGCGCCTGCGGTCACCCCCGCCCCTAAGCCTGCGTCTGAGCAGGTGCTGGTCATCGTCGGTGGGCGCGGCGCGGCGGGCCGCATCATGCTCGGCGAGGTCATCTACGACGGCTTCACGCCGCGCCTCATGACCCGCGAGTCCTTCGACCGCCTGCAAGCCACGTACGACCTCCGGGAGGTCAAGCCGCAGTGAGCTGGTTGGATCCCCAAGTGGTGCTGCCTCTGGCGGGCTACACCCCGCCGGCGCCGCCCGCGGTGCTGCCAAACAACCTGGCGGCCGCGATGGCGTTCGCGGAGCAGGTCATCGAGACCCGCACGCGGCTCACGTGGGGATCCAGCAAGGCAGAGACGCTAACGGTGCGCCTCACGGCCGCCTCCTACCTGCTGCGCCTGCCTCGAGACGTGACGTCCGTCGAGGACGTGGTTCCGACCATCGGCGCCAGCGAGATGTTCCAACTCGCCAAGTTCGGGCTCGAGCTGTTCGACAGCTCCTGGGACCAACTCCCGTGGCGGCCGGCCACGTACCGCGTGGAGGTCACGCGCGGCATCGTTACGATTCCTGCCGCCGTCAACCGCGCCGCGTCACTCCTAGCGCAGCATTACCTCAGCCTCGCCGACGCCGAGCGCTCGCGGTACGACTTCGTGAGTCTCGGCGACTTCAGCGGCACGGAGCGCCGTGATGCGTTCCCCGTCCCCGCCGCCGAGGTGCTCCTGCGCCCCTGGCTCAGCAGCGTGGCGGTCGCCTGATGGTCAACTGCACCGTCAAGGTCTACAAGGACGAGGACGTGCTCGATCACGGGCACAAGGCCAGCGAGTCGTCCGCAGCCCTATGGGAAGGCCCCGCCTACTTGGGCGCTCCGCACCGCAACTGGGAGCGCGAAGCCGCCCTGGAGGGCATCCTCACGGGCGAGCTGCACGTCCACACGCAAGTCAACCTAAGCGTCGCCACCCGCGTCAGCGTGGCCACTCACGCCCTCGCTGGTGACTACCAGGTGCTCGCCACCGCCCTCACCAGCAGCGAGTGGCGCCTTGCGCTCGGACGGAGGCCGCACAGTGCCACTTGACCGAGCAGTCCTCGCCGAGCTACGCAGACGGCAGCAGAACGGCCTCTACGCCGTGGGTGTCGAGCTCACCAACCGCGCCAAGGTGCTGGCCACCAGGCACACGGACAACGGCACGAGGCGCAACTCCATCACGCAGACCAAGAGCCAGGATGGTCGCAGCGTCTTGTGGGGCATCCCCGAGAAGTCGGCGCCTCACGCCGTCCATCTCGAGCTCGGCTTCAAGCCGCACTGGGTGCCGAGCAAGTACATCGGCGTCTGGATGCAGCGGCACGGGGCGGGCATCCTCCGCAACGGGCAAGCCGTGCGCGGCAAGGTCACGCCCGGCAAGGCCCGCGCCAGGATCAACCTCAAGGCGCGCGGCACCAGCGTGAGCATGGGCCTCTACGTCGGCGGGCCCGGCAGCAGCCTCCAATCCGCGCAGGGTGGCGCCACCGGCCGCCTATATAGGGGCCGGCGGTTCGTCACGCGGCACTGGCACACCAAGGGCGGTACCAGCAAGTTCCTGACGCAAGGCAAAGTCGGTCACCCCATCTTGCAGCCCACCGCCGAGCAGATCACGAGCATCCCGCTCGAGGTCTACAAGCGCGGATTCCTCGCCGGAGGCAGCCGTGGCCGGTAACCGAGCTAACGTCCTCAGGGCCGTCCACTCGACGCTAGCCTCGAACGCGCCGCTGCGGACCTACCTGGGTCACCAGCTCGGCGCGCAGAGCATTGCCGCTGGCGCACGCATCCTAGGCGACGACATTCGCATCGACGACCTGCCCGTGCCCGCCCTCATCCTCTCCTTCGCCGGCGGCGACGCGATCGAACCCAGCCGCGAGCTCGCCACGTGGCTCCTCGACGCCACCATCTATGCCGCCACCATCTTCCAGGCGGCAGAGGTGCTCGACCGCGTCGAAGACATCGCCGCGACCTGGCATCGCGACCCCGCCCTCACTCAGCCCCTCACTCGTTTCCGCGTCACCGGCCACGAGCGCCTAGACGCAGTCGGCCCCGCCGGGCGGCTCATCGCCGTCCGCGTCAACCTCGAAGTC
>CALCHY010000274.1 GCA_937907415.1 uncultured Trueperaceae bacterium | reverse complement strand
GGGTTTCGTTGCTCTGGATGTTGTAGAGGAACCAGCTTAGGTCGCCGTTGCCGCGGAGAAGGATGAGGTTGCCGTCTTGATAGAGGCTCGCTAGGAACTTGTGCGCCTTGCGCGCGAGTTCCGGCTTGGGGGGGTGCGCTGCCTCTGCGAGCCACTCTTTCATGATGCCTCCGACTATTCATTTGTTGCTAGGCATGGTGTGGTTACGGCATGATAGGCCGCTGTTGTGCCGTTGGGCGTGATTCTCGACGGCAGTTGGGTTGGCTTCCTTGATGCCTAGTTTGGCTTGAGGTCGTTCTGGGGTTCTTCTTGGGATTGGCGTCGCGCGTTTGCTTTTGCGAGGTCGTGGATTGCTTTGGCGAACTCTGCGCCCGCGTATTGGCCTACTAGGGTCTGGAGTACAGACGTAAGCGCCTGGAGCATCTCTCGTGCTTGTGGGTCGTTCTCTTGCTCGAGGGTGAAGGCGGTCCAGAAGAGGGCTCGTTCGCGTGGATGGAAGTCGTCGTCGGGGTTCTGGAGTCCTGCGTTGATGTCGGCTGCTAGAAGTTCTCTGAAGTCGGCTACTGCTTCGAGGCGTTGGTCGATGGGGTCGTATTGGTCGTGGTTGATGTCCCAGGCGAGGCTGTTGCCTGCCACCGTAAGGGCGTGCCAGTTGCCATATTCGCTCTGGTCGTTTCTTGGGTTGGTGCGTTCTGATTCGTTGGTGATCAGGCCGACCTTGAGGAGGGCTTGGAAGGTATTTGAGCGCAGGGGCACGCTTGTGCAGTCGTCGTAATCGTCGTAATAGAAGATGCGCCAGCGTCGAGTGCGGGCGTGCTGGCCGATGACGCCGCCACCTAGCAGGTCGTGCAGGCTTAGGAAGGCACCGACTAGGTCCACGGAGGAGGTATCGGCCACTTCCTGCGCTAGCCGGGAGAGGGTCTCAACTTGGCCTTCGGTGTACTGTCCGCGCCAGGGCGCACGGTCGTGGTCGATGAGGGCGTCTGGGGTATGGCGTTGGCGGCTGAGGTAGTAGTAGGCGCCGCTCGTTAGTTCGTAAAGGGTGCAGGGTGGAGTATCGAACGAGAAGATCTCTGCATCCGGGTTTTCTTCTATGAAGCCTCGGTCGAACAGCTCTTCGAGGAGGAGTGGGCGGCCGAAGGCGTCGTGGGTTCGGTCTACGAGGTTGTAGGAGCCCCAAGCGCCGTCTTCGTACCGGATGAGCACCCTGCCTCGGTTGAAGAAGTGAATCAGGAGTAGGTGGTGAGCGTCGGGGCTGAGTAGTTCTGGGTTCATAGTTGGGCTGCCACCTTCGGCGTGCAGGCCCATGATAGTGATTCGGACAGGGGCGAGGATACGCTCATATATTGCGCGCCTGACCCGCCGACGCCGTGTTGGTGATCATGGGGCATGGTAGCGAAACGTGGGCGTCCTGTCCTCCGCATCTCGTAGAGCCCGCGCGGCGGCCGGCTTCGGCGGTGGCTTGCGCGTCGCCCTTACGTGACGGACACGATGTGGGTTTCGCCGGTTTCGCGCAGCTCGAGGGCGCTCTTGTAAGCGACGAGGAACTGTTGGGTGGTGAGCAGCGCCTCCCTGAGCGGTGAGCCTTCGGGGGCCTCGTCACGGATGGCTTTGGCTGCTTCGAGCATGCTCATGACTTCTTCCCAGGCTCGCGTCTCGACTTCGAGGGTGAGGGTGTGGGGGGCGTTGCTCATGGCGGTGCGCTGCATGATGGCGAGCGCGCCTTCGAGGTGCATGTTGTTCTCGTTGAGTTCGCCGTCTTCGAGGTGGGGCGTGAGGTGTAGGACGGCGTACGCGAGTTGTGGCGCGAGGGGTTGTAGGAACGTGACTTGTATGGGTTGGTGGTTCATGGTGGCCTCCTGGCGCTGGGCTGGGGGTCCGGCAGGGGTGGTTTGCCTAATGGTACGGCGTCTCCCCTGCCGGTTTCCGGCTCGCTTGAGAGGCCTAGTTGGCGCGGCTGAAGAGTTCGGCCATCTTCCGCTCGCTTTCGAGCATGGCGTCGACTTCGGCTTTGGTGATGCCGCGTAGGAGGGCGGGGTGCGCGCGGTAGGCGTCGAAGACGGGAATGTGGTGGAGGACGTTGCCGCGGACTTCGTAGTTGGCGTAGTTGTCGGCTACGGGGAAGCTGATGATCTGCTTGTCCTTACGGTAGTTCTCGTACCACTTGTCTTGCGCCTTGATGCCGTCGATGCCGGGCCCGAAGCTTGGTACCTGCACGGGGGCGCCTTCGCGCATGCGCTGGTTGCTGGGGGCGGGCGGCGCAGCGGGAGCGGTGGTGGCGCTGCCGTCGACCAGGGTGATGTTCATGAGCGGCACGGTGACTTCTTGATCAGCGAAGCGGCGGGCGCGGGCGGAGTCGTTGAACTTGACGACGGCGCGGGTGCGATTCACCTGGATGATGGTCGCTTGCTGGCCGTTGATGTACGCGGGCCGGAGGTTGCTCACCGTGATGATGTCGCCAGGCTTGAGGGTCCGAGCCGTCTTCGCGGCGAGCGTAGCTTCGCGCGCACGCACGTCGGCTGCGATCTGGTTGAGGTCGTCATCGAACGCGCCGGCCATGACGGCTTGGCGGATTTCGGAATAGGTCATTTTGGGGCTCCTTGTTGGCGCTATTGCGCTGTTGGTGCCGCCCCAGCTGCCGTTAGGCTTCCTTGCCGCTAGGCCCGGTTGTGGTTGGGGTTAGTCGGCGATGCGCGTGATGCACCAGTCGTCGTGCTCGCGGAACAGTTCGGCTTGGATGCCGCCTTCGAGTTCGACGAGGTAGTAGTCGCGTCCTAGTGGGCGTTCTTCCCACCAGCGGCCGTCGTAGCGCCACTCGTCGATGACGGTGGTGACGCGGCGGGGGCGTTGGGGGGTGGTTCGTGGCCCTGGCTGTGGCCAGGTGATCGCCTTGGGGGTGCCGTCGGTCGAGAGCGTGACCGCGGCTGGGGTGTTGAGTAAGCGCATGAGACCTCGTTCTGCCGTGGCTGCAGCGGCAACCACCGTGACCCTTAGTTACTGAGGGTAGCAGCTAGCGTCGCGCGGGGGTAGTCCGTTCGGTCTTCATGCGGATGAGGTTGCGCTCGGGGTCGTACTTGTAGGCGGTGATGCGCACGCTGGCGCCGTCGGCCCACATGCTCTCGGCGGGGAGTTCTGCGCCGTTCTCGTAGAGGGGGTGGAAGTGCGCGTGGATCTCTTGGACCTGGCCGGGGGCGCTGTGCTCGTCGAAGCGGATGAAGCTCACGCCCCTTTCGCTCTTCTCCCGGCGTCCGCAGTAGCCGGCGAGGAACACGTAGTGCCCTTGGGGCATGACGGTGTGTTCGGGTGCCTGGTCGTTCGTGTCGCTCACGCTCTGATGCTAGTCCTCGCGCGGGCTCCAGCCGAGGGTCTGGAGGACGTTCTCGAGGAGGTCGGTGACGCCGGCGGCGTGGGCGTACTCGCGGGCGCGGCGGTGAATGCGGTCGCGGGCGGCTTCGGTCAGCTCGGTGTTGTCGAGGGCGTGGTCGCTGTGGATGATCCAGTCGGCGTACTTGAGGGCCGCGAGTTGCCTGGTCGCTTCGCTCACCAATAGCGGTGGGCGGGGTTCGATGTACCCTTCGTACTCTTCTTCGAGGCCGCCTTCGTGGTGGATCTCGAGGTCGCCGGCGAGGTGGGTGTGGCCTTCTGTGTCGATGTAGACGCCTTCGCCGTAGACGGTGAGGGGCTCGGTGGTGTCGTGCTGTACGAGGGTGTGGCCCGTGTATTGGATGGGTTGGTCGTGCTGGCGGTCGTCGACCGGGTGCTCGGTGTGGATGAGTGCGTCGCGCATGACCTGGTCGATGCTGGCGACGATGCCGGTGCGGGTGGTGCGGCTTACGAGGCGCATGCTGCCTTCAGGGTACCGAGGATGGCGTCGACTAGGTCCGCGACTTCTTCGGCTTGGGCGTACGCGCGGGCGCGAGAGTGGATGCGGTCGCGGCTCTCGGGGGCGAGGGCGCCTTGGTTCACGTCTTGGTCGCTGCCGATTATCCACTGGGCGAGGTCGAGGGCGCGGATGCTCTTGCCGCCGGGCGTGCGCTGGGGCGCGAAGGAGTATTGGATGCCTTGCGAGTAGGGGCGGGTGGTGACCTTCTCCTCGCCTTCCTCGTCGCGGGTGATCTCGGCGACGACGAGGTCGCCGGCGAGGTACTCGTTGCCGGCGTGATCGCAGTAGACCGCCTCGCCGTAGCGGACTTCGGGCACCTGGGCGTCCCAGTACATCTTGGTGCCGCCCTCCCACTCGAGGTCTTTGCCGTCGGGGGTGAGGTTCTGTTCTTCGTTGAGGTACGCCTTACCGGGGATGAGGTCCCATTGGGCGGCCACGGGCGTGCCGTCCTTGGCGCGGAGCTCATAGCGGGTGGTGGTGGTGGGCATGTTTCTCCTCTGTGGGGATGAAGGCGGCCGGGCGCGCGTGTTGGCGGCCCGGCCGGTTCTGGTTCGTGCTGGTTGGTTCTAGGGGGTGGCGATGGTGATGCGCATGCCTTCGCGCTCGAGGAGTTCGTTGTCCCAGTAGTGGCCGCGGGGGCCTTGCTTGCCGTTGCTCTCGAGGATCTCGTTGCTGGTGCGGAGGATGATGTGGCCGTCGTGCGTGAAGCCGTAGGTGGTGGCCCAGTATTCCTTGTCGCTCGGGTGCAGCGAGGCGCTCGTGAAGGTGAGCTTGCCTGGTTCGCGTGTGGCGGTGAGGGAGGGGAGTTCGAAGATGACGCTGGTGCTGGTTTCGGTGAATGATTCGCTGCCGCGCACGTAGAAGGTGCCGTCGTCGCGGTACTCGTACGCCTCGACGCCATCGCGGTCGGTGAGGGCCTCTTGCGCCTCGCTGATCATGGGCTGGAGTTGTTCTTCTGGGGCGCCCGCGAGCTGGGCTTCGCGGATGGGGAAGGCGCCGATGGTGCCGTCGAAGCTCATGTCGTAGGCGCCGGTGTCGCTGACGTTGATGACGAGTTCGTACTCAAGGGGTTCGTAGCAGGCGGTCAGGGCCAGGGCGACGAGGAGGAGGGGTAGGAGGAGTCGTAGGGGTTTGCGCATGGGTGCCTCTCCCCCGCTGGGTTAGCGGGTCTTAGGGTGATGCTGGCTTGTCGGGGGGCAAGCTCGCGGGTTCTACGCATTCTATGTCGTGGCTGCGCTTGGCGGCTGGGGGTCAGTCGTCCTCGTCTTCGTCGGGGTCGATTTCTTCCCAGGCGACGGTGCGAACGAAGACGCACTCTTCGCCGCGGTCGTCAAGCTCGCGGATGGCGGCCATTTCGAAGGCAGCGGTGAATTCTTGGCCGCTGAGGCCTTCGAGTTTGTGCATGGGGATGTCGATTTGCATGTAACTCCAGCCGCCGCTTTCACCGGAGCCGTAGCTGGTGCCGACGGCTACGTCGGCGCGGGCGATGGTGCGCGGGTTCTCGAGGATGTAGTCGCTGATGGCGTTCTCGATCACGTCCCACGTGATGCCGATGCTGCCGTCGTGGTTGCGGTCGAGGTTCTCGAGGATCTCGCACGCTTCGCGTTCGTTGATGGGGGCTTTCTGGTCGGGGCCCGTCTCGAGCTCGAGGAGGTCGCTGGTGTCCCAGACGATGGCGAAGGCCTTGCCGGCCTTGACGTCGGGGTGGTCGTTGATGTGCTGGCGGAGGGTTTTGGTCATTGGGTCCTCTGTGGTGTGGTTAGGCGCGCGGTGCGGGTGTGGTGTCGCGCTGTAGCAGGGGCTTGGGTTCGCTGGTTTCGTGGAGGGTGGCGCCGCCTTGGTGGTACTCGTACGTGCGGAGGGCGCGGTGCCAGTCGCGGGTGGTGGTGAGGACGTCTCCCTCGGTGTTCTTGACTTGGTAGGTGGGGTTGGGGAGTTGTTGGATGCGGTCTCGCACGTCTGCCCAGGTGGTGCGCCGTAGGCCGTTCTTGGTGATGAGGTAGGGGGTGGGGATCTTGGCGTAGGAGGTTTGGCAGGTTTCGAGGATTGCGGTGGCCCAGCTCTTGTGGCGTGGGGTGAAGCTGGAGATGTGGCTGCCGTTGGGGTACGGCACCCACAGCCAGGTCCGGATTTCTGGGTGGTTGC
>CALCHY010000273.1 GCA_937907415.1 uncultured Trueperaceae bacterium | reverse complement strand
GCACGCCAGTCCCACGAGCTCTTCATAACCTCCGCGAGCTGGAACGTCTCAGTACTCACGATCCCCGTGACCGCCTGCGGCATGGTGGTCGACACGAACTTCAGTAGCGCCTGCACGGTGGGGTGCAACGTCTGGATGATGATGTCTGCCGAGCCGAACGAGAGGCCAACGAAGCGGACGTTGGGGAACTCGGTGAGTTGTTGCGCCACGGTTTCGGAGTGGCCGGGTTGGACCTTGATGAGGGTGACGGCCACTACGTCGAAACCCAGGCGGAGGGGGTTGCCCACGGCGGTGATGCGGATGAAGCCCAGCTCGATGAGCTTCCCGACGCGGCCGCGGACGGTGGCTTCGGAGACGCCGAGGTCGCGGGCGATGTCGCGGTAGGCGCGACGGCCGTCGTCCTCGAGGGCGACTATGAGTGCTTGGTCCAAGGCATCAATGCGCATCGTTTTACAGGATACATTGCGCATCGCATAAGTCTCAAGCTGCAGAACGTTGACATCGCGCAACGGCGCCGCATATGCTCGACCTTGCACCCCAAGGAGGAAGCGATGAAGCGTTTACTTTCGACTCTGCTAGTGCTGATGTTCGGGTTCGGCATGGCGCAGACAACAATTCGCATCGGCCTCGCCGAGGACCCGGACATTCTCGACCCGGACCTTGCGCGCACCTACGTTGGCCGCATCGTCTTCACGAGCATGTGCAACAAGCTCTTCGACATCACCCCTAACCTCGAGATCGTTGGCCAGCTCGCCACCAGCTATCAGGTCTCGGCCGACGGCCTAGCTCTCGACCTCGAACTGCGTGACGGCGTGACGTTCCACGACGGCACGGTCTTCGACGCTGAGGCCGTGAAGTACAACATCAACCGCTCGCTCACCCTGCCCGGCTCCACGCGCGCCAGCGAGATCTCGCAGGTCTCTTCTGTCGAAGTGACCGGCCCACTTAGCGTGCGCATCAACCTCACGCAGCCGTTCTCGCCCCTCATCGCGCAGTTCGCTGACCGCGCTGGCATGATGATCTCCCCAACCGCCGCCGAGGCGGCTGGTGAGCAGTTCGGCGCCAACCCCGTCTGCTCCGGGCCGTACAAGTTTGTCGAGCGCGTTGCTCAGGACCGCATCGTCCTCGAGAAGTTCGACGCTTACTGGAACGCGGACGCGTACTCCTTCGACCGCGTGATCTTCCTGCCGATCCCGGACACGAGCGTGCGCCTCGCCAACCTGCAGTCCGGCGACCTCGACCTCATCGAGCGCCCGTCCCCCACCGACCTTGGCACCATGGCCGCCGACTCGAGCATCGCAGTGGCTAGCGTCCCGAGCTTGGGCTACCAGGGCATCACCGTCAACATCGCCAACCCCGTCCAGCACGACACGCCGCTCGCTTCCGACCAGCGCGTGCGTGAAGCCTTCGAGCTTTCGCTCGATCGCGACGTCATCAACAACGTCGTGTTCGACGGCCAGTTCATGGTCGGCAACCAAGCCGTTCCGCCCACCAGCCCCTGGTACACCGCCTCCTACCCCATCTCGCAGCGCGACGTTGAGAAGGCCAAGGCCCTCCTCGCCGAGGCAGGCTACTCAGGCGCCGTGCCCGTCGAGCTGATGGTGTCGAACAGCCCAGACAGCATTCGCGTTGGTGAGGTCATCCAAGCCATGGCCGCCGAGGCGGGCTTCAACGTCACGGTGCGCGCCACCGAGTTCGCTACCGCCCTCGACTTGCAGGATGCCGGCCAGTACGACGCGTTCCAAGTCGGTTGGTCAGGCCGCCTCGACCCGGACGGCAACATCCACTCCTTCGAGACCTGCACCGGCGCCCTCAACCAGTCCGGTTACTGCGATCCAGAAGTCGATAAGCTCCTCAACGACGCGCGCGCAGCGAGCTCCACCGCCGAGCGCAAGGCGCTCTACGACGAGGCCGCCCTGCGTTACCTGCCGAACCGCAACATCATCTACCTCTATCACACCCAGCTGTTCTTCCCGCACACCACGGCCCTCAAGGGCTTCGTGGCGTTCCCGGACGGCATGATCCGCCTGCAAGGCGTTTCGTTCTGAACGCAAGGGGCTAGGGGAGCCATCGGGTGCTGAACTACATCCTCCGGCGCGTGATGACCGCCATCCCCACGCTCCTCATCGTCACCGTGATGGTGTTCGCCGTGCAGCGCATGCTGCCCGGCGACCCAGCACTGGTGCTAGCCGGTGAGGAGCGCGACCCTCAGGTCATCGAGTTCATCCGCGACCGCTACCGCCTCAACGACCCCGTGCCTGTGCAGTACGTAGCCTGGCTCGGGCAAGTCGTACAGGGCAACCTAGGGCAGTCGTTCCGCACCCGGCAACCCGTAACGCAGTTGATCCTCCAGAAGCTCCCCGTCACGGTGGAGCTCTCGCTCCTGGCCATGCTGTTCGCGTTGGCCATCGCCATACCAACGGGCGTCATCGCGGCGGTGCGCAAAGGCACCGCCGCCGATTACGTCAGCACCGTCGCCGCGCTTTCTGGCCTGTCGCTGCCGAACTTCTGGATGGGCATCATGCTCATCTTAGTCGTGTCCGTGCAGTGGAAACTGCTGCCAGCTTCAGGCTTCGTGCCGCTCAACGAGGGGGTTTGGCCCAACCTGCAACGCATGATCATGCCCGCCTTCGTGCTCGGTACCGGCCTAGCCGCGGTGCTCATGCGGCAGATGCGCTCGTCCATGCTCGAGGTGCTGAAGCAGGACTACGTGCGCACGGCCCAAGCCAAGGGCCTCGCGCGCTTCCTGGTGGTTACGAGGCATGCGTTGCGCAACGCCCTCATCCCCGTGATCACCATCCTCGGCCTGCAGTTGGGCGGCCTGCTCTCCGGCGCCGTCCTCACCGAGCAGGTGTTCACCATCCCCGGCTTCGGGAAGCTGGTGATCGACGCCGTGTTCAACCGCGATTACGCCGTGGTGCAGGGCATCGTGCTCTTCACGGCCACCGCCTACATCGTCATCAACCTCCTCGTCGACGTGGCTTACGCCCTCGCTAACCCCAAGATCCAGATGCGCTGATGGCCACATTAACTACAGCCTCCACGTCCGCACCCGCGCGCAACACGTCGCTGTGGCGCCGCTCGCTAACGAGCCTGAGCCGCAAGCCCCTGGCCATGGCCAGCCTCCTCATAATCGTGTTCTTCATCTCGGTGGCGGTATTCGCGCCGCAACTGGCGCCTTACGGGCCCGCGCAAGCCGACTTCCTGCAGGTAAGGAAGGCTCCAAGCGCCGCGCACCTACTCGGCACGGACGACGTTGGCCGCGACGTCCTCTCGCGCCTCATCTTCGGCGCACGCGCCTCGCTGACGGCCGGCGCCATCTCGGTGATCATCGCCATGATCCTCGGTGTGCCCCTTGGGCTCATCGCTGGCTTCTATCACGGCTTCGTATCTGAACTGATCATGCGTTTCACGGACGCCTTGCTCTCTTTCCCGTTCCTTATCCTCGCCGTGGCGCTCGCGGCCGCGTTCGGCCCGAGCCTCACCAACGCCATGGTTGCCATCGGCATCGCTAGCGCCCCAACTTTTGTTCGCCTCACGCGTGGGCAGGTCTTGGCCGTACGCAGCGAAGATTACGTGCAGGCGGCCACCGCCAGCGGCGCGCGCGACTTCGGCATCCTCACGAGACACGTGCTGCCCAACAGTCTCGCGCCCCTGATAGTGCAGGGCACCCTCACGATCGCCAGCGCCATCATCGCCGAGTCGTCCCTCTCGTTCTTGGGATTAGGCGTGCAGCCGCCAACGCCCAGTTGGGGCGGCATGCTCAACGTGGCCAAGAACTTCATGAACCAAGCGCCGTGGATGGCCATCTGGCCAGGCCTCGCCATCTTCATCACGGTGCTGGCCTTCAACCTGTTCGGTGACGGCGTGCGAGACGCCCTCGACCCGCGCGACTGATCACCACCGGAGGTAACGAGTCCCAATGAAGCTCGACTATGCTCTTCCCTACCCGTCACAACGCCCCGTCGTCATCGCGCGCAACGTCGTGGCGACGTCGCAGCCGCTGGCCGCTCAAGCTGGCCTGCGCATGCTGCAGCTCGGCGGCAACGCAGTTGACGCCGCCATAGCCACCGCCATCACCATGACGGTCGTCGAGCCAACCGGTAACGGTATCGGCTCTGACGCGTTCTGCATCCTGTGGGACGGCCGCCGACTTCACGGCCTCAACGCGTCCGGCCGCGCGCCCAAGGCTCTCAGGCCCGAGCACGTTGCCGGCACAGAAGCGAAGCCCGCCCGCGGCTGGGGCTCGGTGACGGTCCCTGGCGCCGTGTCTGCTTGGGTCGAGCTCTCGGCGAAGTTCGGGAAACTGCCCTTCGAGACGCTGTTCGAACCCGCCATCCGCTACGCACGAGGCGGCTATCACGTGACGCCGTT
>CALCHY010000272.1 GCA_937907415.1 uncultured Trueperaceae bacterium | reverse complement strand
TGCCGCTGTACAACGAGGACCTGCAGCCAAGCGAACGCACGGGCGTTGCTGCACTGAAGGAGGCCATCGCCGGCGCCGCGGCGCTCCTCATCGTCTCACCCGAGTACAACCGCTCCATGCCTGGCGTCCTCAAGAACGCCATCGATTGGGCGTCGAGGCCGCCCGCCGAGAACGCCTTCGCTGGCAAACCAACGCTGATAGCCGGCGCCTCCACCGGACGCATCGGCACGGCAGTCATGCAGGGCCACCTCCGCACCTCGCTCGCTTACCTCCAGGCGCTACCCATGGGTCAGCCGGAGCTGTACCTGACCTTCCAACCACGGGACCTGATAGACGAGCACGGCGTCGTAACCGTCTCCTCGACCGACGCCCTGCTGGCGGACGCCATGAGTAGATTTGCAGCGTGGGTCGAGAAGCTCACGAGCAAGTGAGGCATGACTAGGGTTGCAGCGGGCGCAAGGTCTATCCTCACGCCATGATCAAGATGAAGCGGGCCTACGTAAGCGCGGCAGCCAGCGACGGCACGCGCGTCCTGGTGGACCGAATCTGGCCGCGTGGCGTGACGAAGGAAGAAGCCAACGTCGATTGGTGGGCGAAGGACGTGGCGCCAAGCACGGAACTGCGCAAGTGGTTCGGCCACGATCCAGAACGCTGGCCGGAGTTCGAGAAGCGCTACAAGAAGGAACTGAAGGGCAACGCCGAGTTCGAGCGCCTGAGCGCCATGGCCAAGCAAGGCGACCTCACGCTCGTCTACAGCGCCAAGGACGAGGAACACAACCAGGCGCGCGTGCTGTACGACCTCCTCACCGCCTGAACTTGACGCCTAGCGCTCGTCTCCGCTGCCAGAGATCACTCCTCGGGACCTGCGGCTCTGGAGCTTCGCCAAGTTCACCGCGGCCACGTGCCCGAGGCTCACGCCGAGATCGGCGGCGAGGTTCGCCACGTACCACAGGACGTCACCCAACTCGGCAACGAGCTTGTCGCGCTGCTCGGCGCTCAGCTCATCACCCGGCCGGTAACCCTCGTCACGCATGTACTTGCCCAGTTTCTCGGCAACCTCACCCGCCTCGCCCGCCAGCTTCAGTGCCGGGTAGAGGACGCTGACTTCCTGCGAATAGAGAGCCGTCGTGCGGGCGCCTGCCTGGTAATCGTCGAGGGTCATGAGCGGATGCTACCCGACCGCCAAGGCTGGCGCGGAAGCGTGCCAGACGCTTGTTGCCAACCCCCGCACCCTCTGGTAGACTACGCTTCGCTTCGCCTGCCCAGGCACCGGAGCGCGTGTTCGGCGGTAGCTCAGCGGCAGAGCGATCGGCTGTTAACCGATTGGTCGTAGGTTCAAATCCTACCCGCCGAGCCAAACGAGAAGCCCGACCCAGACGAGAGATCGCGGGGTCGGGCTTCTTCAGTTCGGGGGTGATTCCGGGCATGTACCACCGAGAAATACCACCTTGCGGTTTTCAGAGCCCGTCAGTTCGGCTAGCGTCGGCGCGGTTCGGGGCGTGGCGCGTTCGAAGAAGTGCGCGTACCTCCGCGGGGTGAAGCTGGCGTCCGCATGCCCGATTTGCCGGGCGAGCTCGACGGCGTTCATGCCTGCGCTGATGGCCATTGATGCGTACGTGTGCCTCAGGTCGTGCACCCTGATGCGTGGCACTCCGGCGCGGTCCGCCCAGGCGTGCAGGCTGCGGCGCACGTTCGAGTGGTTCGCCATCGTGCCGAGGCCGGTGGGGAAGAGCAGTGGCGAGGTGATGAGCGCCGCCTCTAAGCCAGCGCGGTGCGCTTGCAGTGTGGCGACGGTGTCGCTCGGTAGGGCGATGAGGCGGTCGCCGGCGCGCGACTTGGGGACGCCCACGCCGCCCTTGACGCTGGCGGTGCGAGCCACGTGCAGCCGCTCACCGTCGAGGTCTGTCCACTCCAAAGCGAGGAGCTCGCCGGCGCGCAGGCCAGCGGTGAGCGCCAGGTAGAAGAGGGCATGGTAGTCGCAGGCGCCCGCCAGCGTGGTGCAGGTGAAGCGCACGATCTCCTCGGCGGTCCACACGGTGAGCTCGGGTTCCTCGTGCCTCAGGCTGCGCACGGGCCTGGCTGGGTTGGTTGCGATGAGGCCGAGGGTCATGGCGTCGTCCAGGGCGTTGCTGAGGATGCTCTTGGCCTCGTTGGCGGCCCTGGCTGTGAGGGTGACGGTACGGGTCTTGGCTTTGCCTTCGCCACGGAAGTACGTGTACGTGACCTGGCTGCCGTTGATGGCGCGCATCATGCGTTGCACGTCGGGGGGCTTGATGGCGGAGAGCTTCATGCGGCCCAGGACCTTGGTGACGTGCGCGAGTTCACTGCGGTAGATCTGGATGGTGCGCGGGTTGACCTCGAGGGCCTTCTGCTCGAGCCATTCCTCGAGGTACGTGGCGAGGTTGAAGGTCCGTTGCCTGGCGGCGAGGAGGCCGCTGGCTTGCTGCTTGCGGAGGTCATCGAGCTTGCCTTGGCACTCGGCTTGGGTGGCGCCGTACACCCAGCGCCTGTCGGGCTTCCCGGTGGCGTCGTACCCGATGGTTAGGGCGGCGCGCCAGCGGCCGCGCCACTTGTGAGGGCGCGTGCCTAGACCGTCAGCGTTGCGAGACATGGATTCCCTCCGTCCGACCGAGTTGGCGGTGCGCAGGACCGCGCCGCCAACCCGTAGCAGGTGGTCGGCCTAGCCTTTCGCTACTGGCTTCTTTCGGCTAGCCGTAGCCGGCGCCTTTTTTGCAGACTTCATCCTCTGTCTAGGACTTGCTGAAAGGGCGAGGGACTTCGGGTCGATCTTGAAGAACGTCCCGATCTGGTAGATCGGCAGGGTCAGTGGAGGCATGCCCGCCCGTCGCGTTACGTCCGCGATAACCTCCCGCAGGTACGGGTAGATGATGACCGGGCCCATCTGTGATGCGATCTTGGCGAGCTCAACGTCGACGTCGAGCGCTGCATCCTCAGAGATGGTGACGGTGATGCGCGTCTTCGCCGCGACGGTGAGCGATGCCGTCTCGGGCGCTTCAATCACGAGTTGAAGCGCTGCTACTATCGCGTCTTTGGCCACACGCCCAGTCGAATAGTCGAATCGCAGGGTGGGTTCCGCGGGGCTGTCGGGGGTGCCTTGCTCTGCGGTCCGCGCCTGGGCAGTGCGCCCGCGAAGGTCGTCGAAGTGAAGTTTGACGATTTCCACGACGCCAGGGTCGATGTGTATGTTGCCAACTCGGCCTTGCTCGGCCTCAGGCGGCTGCGAGGTATTCATTGTCACCCTTCTCCTCGCGCGCTATCCAGTCGCCGGGTCGACCCCGCCACGGCTGCGACGAAGGTGCGGGTCTTCGCCGCGGGAGAGGCTTGCTCACGGAGGTAGTCACGGTGAGATTGTCGTCTTCCACTTGAGCTCGCGCCTCGACCTCTGCGATCGGCATGAAGGATAGCGGCACTATGGGGAGGACCGCGACTATCGCGTCGGTTTCGGGGTCGACGATGTCAACGTCGAGTCGGTATCCGAGAGCGGCGACGTATCGGGCGAGCACGTCGAGCGTCATGGAGATGCCCTTGGTCGATTCAATCTGAGACACTCTGGACGCCTGGACTCCCATGACCTTCGCGACTTCTGCCTGAAGCATGCGTCGAGTATCTCGCGCCTTCTTCAGGCTCGCGCCGATGTCGGAGTTAACTTCCTCCCAGAGGAACTCGGCGAGTTCGGCACTAATCTTCTCATCTTGGGGGATCGCTTTGTTCGCGTGAGTGTTCGTCATCCTCGGCTCCTTTTGTGCTCGTCGCAGCATTCTTGGGCTTTCTTGATGAGGCTCGAGTTGGCCTGGTTCCTACCGTTGTTCTTGATCTCAGCAGTGGCTAGGTAGTAGACGTTGCCGTCCCGGAACAGGTAGATGCGTAGGGCTCCGCTGTCGCATAACTCCCGTAACTCCCAGATGTCTCCGTCTATGTGGCCAAACATCTCGGTGTGGGCTAGTTGTGGTCCCATGAAGCTGAGGTTTCGCTTCAGCTTCTCGTACTTCTTCGCGCATTGCTTGGACAGCCCTTCGACGAGCGTCCTGGCTTGGTTGGTTGTCCCCCCGTGCCAATGCCAGGTGACCTGGTAGGGAGAATTCATTGCCCACGCCTCACTTTAGGATTTCCTAAGGTGCAGGTGTCCAGAATATGACACACGCATGCCTCTGGTGTGAAGCCCCAATATAGGGGTAATGAAGAACGCATCGCTCCGAGATCCCCTCCCTCGCTCACTCTCGCCCTCAATTCGCCCCCTGCTGCCTAAGCCTTCCCTTAGTTCGGCGCATGGTTACCGTTAGTGAATCTCTGCGTAATCCACGCGTCCATAGACTTGGCCTAGCTAGAAGTCCCCGGCGGCGTCGTGTTGTTGAGATTGCTTCGTGTCCTGTTCTGACTGGGCGATGAAGCTCACCATCCAGGACCATTCGACGTCTAGCGCTGCGTAGTATTGGGAGCTGGACTCGCCGATACCAACGTTGTATGCGACGCCGTCGGCGTTAGTGGCCCACTGATGGCTGAAGCGGATGTATCCGGCTTGCGTGTCGAAGAAGTCAACGGCGTGGGTGCGTGTGGGTTTTCCGTGCGCTTGGGTGATGACGGTCGCCAGGTTGTCTCGGAGTTGCTTGACGGTCGTATCGAAGTATGAGGCGGAATATGGGTCGCTGACAAAGCGAATGCGGTAGAGCTTGTTGTCGAAGAATTGGAAAGCGACGCCGTATCGTTCGCCCCCGATTACGGTTGAGAAACTCGCACCGGAAGGGAAGTAGCTGACTATCGCTGAGAGGGCGTGTTGGCCCGTAAAGCGTGATCCTGATCTGTCGCGAATGGTGTCGTCGTCGAGTATCTTCTGCGCGACCTCACCTTGCGAATCACCGAAGTTGATGTCGCGGTATGCCCGAATTGGTACTTCTGCGAGCGACGCGCTAACGAGTGATGCGGCCAGGAGCACCGCGAGTTGTCGGATTGCTTTCATGTCTCCCCCTTTCGGTCTGCACTCTCAGTGATTTTCTGCGTAGTCGACGCGTCCGTAGACTTGGCCGATGATGCGGACTTGGTCGTCGCTCATCGCTGTTGCTCGACGGTGATTGTGTCAGCCGTGCCATCGAGGACGCAGAGCCAAGTGGTCCGTAGCAGAGCACCAAATGAGTTTTGGGAATCGACCACGCTCGTGACCCGCCATTGATTGCCAGTCTTAAGCCAAGTGGGTCGCTGGAACTTCGCGCTGCCAGGGGACACCAGACGGTCTATAATTTCGCTCTCGCACATCGTCTGCGCCGCGTATTTGCTGACCGTGTTGCCGTCTACCAGGCGGATGGTTTCGCTTGAAGAGCTGGTGGGTTTAGTCGTGCCGGGATTATTGGAGTTGCAGGCGAAAACCGCGACGAGGATGGCAACTAAGGCTAGGAGAATCTTCACGCCGCCTGCAAGCGGGTTGAACTGAGTTGGCGCGCTTTGCTCGTCTGACATTTTGTTCCCCCTTCTAGCTTTCCTCGGCGCTCGTGTTCCTAGATGCTGCCACGCGGAGCGTCACGAGACTCTTTTCCCTTCAATAGCCTGTGTATGACTTTGCCGAGGACTCTGCTGCCGTCTGGTGCTTGGAAGTAGCGGGGTTCGCCGTTGGTCACCTGAATCCTGGCGCTCGCGTCCAGTTCGCCACCGTCACGCCACGAAGGAGGGCGCTCACTTAGCTGCTTCAAGGGCTGCCAAGTAAGAGGCGAGTAATGGCTCGTCGATGCTTAAGAGGTCAGTTGTCTCAACTTGGTTCCCGTCGGGGGAGAACTCGAAGCGGAACTCTCCGCTGGGTCCTTCGCGGAAGGTGAAGAGGCGTCCGCGGCGGGCTTGCTTGTAGTAGACGATGAAGGTGGTCTTGAAGTCGCGCCATTCGAGGTTCGACAGTTCGCGGTAGTGAGCTTCGTCTTGCACCAGGAACGAGAGCCGGGTGACGGCATGCTGGAAGATGCGCAACTCGGCGTCCGTGGTGATGATGCCCTCGGTTTCGTCGGCGGGCGGGGCTGATTCTGGGGCTGGAGGCGTGATTTGTGGACCAGCCGTTGAGACCCTGACGAGGTCTTCTCTCTGCGCGAAACCAACTCGGTCGAGGATGATCTTGTCGACGAGCAGGGAGATGGAGTCGCGGACGATGGGCTGGTGTTCTTCGACGAGCCGGGCCGTGCGTCGCCCTTCGACCTTGGCCGCGTCGAGTAGGAAGCGCGTGAACTCCTCCGTTGGTTCCTTCATCAGGGTGTCAAGGACCTCAATATAGCGGGAGATGAAGATCTTGCGTTTCGCTTCGGCGCCGACGTTCTGGGGGTCGAAGGTGCCCTTGCGAAGCCGGGATAGGGCGTCGAGGCTGTTCTCGTCAACGTCGCCGTTCGCGATGGCGGCAAGGTCGATGGTGACGTAGGGTTCGTCGTCCATCATGTTCTCGGCGTTGGTGTCCGAGTAGAGCTCGAACATGAGTCCGTCGGTGAGGATGCCGAGCTTTGTAGTTGGTACGGCGTTGAAGTAGCCCTTGAGTTCACCGCGGTGGCTCTCTGTGAGCGCGCCTGTGCGTTTGCATTCGACCGCGATCACTGCGTTGCCGTCGTGACAGATTGCGTAGTCAACGCGGTTCTTGAACTTGTCTGAGAAGGAGGCCTGGCTCTCGGGGATGATCTCATCGGGGTTGAGGGGGTCATAGCCGAGGAACTGGAAGAAGGGCAGCACGAGGTACTGCTTTGTAGCTTCTTCGCTGGTGGCGCGATTGGCACGGTTCACAGCGGTCTTCGCGTACTCAACGACCTTCGATTGGAACTCCTTGCTCATTGTGTCCCCCTTCATCGCCGTGGTTGGTCCGGTCGGCGGAGGGCTTCGCCCTCCGTTCGCTTACATTACTTATGTCAAGCGGTGACTCACAGCGTTCTGACCGTAGCGTAGCCTTGGACCCCATGTTTTGACAGTCTTCCCTTAGTTCCTAAGTGTTACCACGACTCCTACGGTGCGGGGCGTAAGGCTATGCCAGCAGGGGTGGGTGCGACGCTGCGGCAAGTGGCTGGTTCTGTTCGTAAGCCTGAACGGGCGTGAGCCTGTCGAGGCTGGAGTGCCGTAGTTCGTGGTGGTAGTACTCACTGTAGGCGCCGATTCTCTTCCGGGCGATGCACAGGTCGTCGTAGGCGTGCAGGTAGACGTGCTCGTATTATTGGTACCACCGGAACAGGTACCACCGGAGTTCTATGAACTCGTTGTCTCGCCAAGGGCCCTTCCCGTCCATGCTGATTCGGTTGTTCTGGGCCTCCATTGCGCTGGTGGAAGCGTGTGAGGGGAACTGGCTGTCCTGGTCGCCTTGGAAGTTCTACGGCCGCTCATTACGTTCCAGAGCCTCCTCCAGGGCGTCGGCGCGCGGCCAGGCTGTTCGATTGCCACCAGGCGAGCAGCAGGCGGCTGTACACGTTGATTATGCCGACCAGCTAGCGGCCATGGTGATGTCGGGTATTTCGCTGGTCCGAACCTGGTTCGGGCGGTCGATTGCTAGCCCGTCCAGCAGGTACGGGTAGGCATTGTGGCTCGCCCCAGCCCCGCGCTTTTTGGTACGCGGCAGAGGGTAGATGGGGCTAAGGTTCATCATGCGTATCAGTCGCGGCACGCGCTAGCGGTTGACTTCGAGTCCCTGCTTGGTGAGTTCATCCACTAGCCGCCGGCTGACCTGGAGCGGCCGCAGCAGGTGGATCTCGTCCATGGCCCGCATGATCTCTAGGTCCTCCGCTGACACCGCCAGCGGCTGGTAGTTGACGCTCGAGCAGTTCACGGAAAGCAGCCCCCGCTACTTCGTGACCGACAGCTCGTGCTCCTTGGCGTCCGCCTCGCTGTCGCGCTTACGCTCGGCGGCGGGCGTGAACAAGCTCGAGACGCCTTCCAAGAGCCGCAGCTCCCAGGCGCCGATCTGGTTGGCATGCCCCCGCACTCCCGCGCCACTTACGCAATGGCCTTTTCCTCGCGCGCCATGTCCAACGCGGCCTTTGCCTTGAACTCCGGCAAGCGATTCAGACACTTTCTCTTCATCCCCCACCCATTTTGGCAGGCGTACCGCTTGCCACTTAAGTGGCTGTCTAGAAACCGGGGCCTGTGGCACGCTGGGCGGCGCTCCAGGTAATAAGTCCCTGCTCGGCTCACGTAACCTTGAGTCAAG
>CALCHY010000271.1 GCA_937907415.1 uncultured Trueperaceae bacterium | reverse complement strand
CGCCACAGTTCGTCATCTAGTGGTATCCACTGAGAAGCTAGGGCGCCCGGGTGTTCTGCCTCAATCTCCTTGAAGTATTCATGAGGCGTGCGTGCACCGATGGCAAGGTTTGTCGCCTTGGTTTGAAAGTTGAAGTTGGCAATCGCGTTGACCTCGCTTCGCTCGTAACCTGCCTTGTAAAGTAGCGCCTTTGGGAAGATGTGGTGCACCTCGAGTTTGGACATCTTGCCAAGAAGGCTGCTCTTCAGTGAGAGGCCAGTTCCCCAATCGCGTGCTGCTCCCATCCTTGTCAGCATGTATAGAACGGGGTAAAAGCGGGCTCCGAGGCTTGTTGCTGCGAAATGGTCGGCCTCGACTCTGAAGCTACCTTGCCAGAGCCTAAGTTGGTGCAGCAGGTTGTCGAGGGGATCACCATCTCGTTCCAGTGCCGCTAGGTCTTGATCAATATATGACTCGGTCGACCCTGAGAAGCGGCCACGCATGCCAGCTTGAGCAAACCAGAAGAGCAGTTTGTCGAGCGCTGCAGCGCTAAGCGGGCCACTATGCTGATCCAAGTATCGAACCATGACAGGGATTCCGAAGCGGCCAAACAAGACTCGATCGTGATCCAATCCCAAGCGCCCCGAGATGAGATTGAGGCTGGCGTCGATTTGCTTCGTCGCGCGCTTGAGGGCGTCCACGATTTCCGAAGCAGTTTTGTCGTGAAGGAACTGGAATTTTGCCTCTCCGGTCAGCACAGTGTTTACTGACCTTAGAAGCCAATCAAGATCAAATGCGAAACCTGCCGCCTGCCAGCGCGCTAAGTCGGCCTTCATAACATCGCGCGCTTCGGGCCAGTCGGCGCAAATTTTGGCGAGCGCAAGGTCGCCCTTCGAAAGCTTGGTGCCGCCACTATTAACGCGGTTGAAAATGTCGACTACGACGTCGATTGTCTTGTCCTTGCCTGTCACTTCTTCAATGTGAAGGTCGATGTCCATGATACCGAGGATTCCACTTATCCGAGAGACATACTTGCCCATATTCGCAGTAAACTCTGGCGAGCAATTCAGCTTCTCTATCATCTTCCCCATGCCGTCCATGCCGCCCTGGAAGAGTTCGCTGAGGCTTACCCAAAGAGGGTCGTCGCGCATCTTCACAGGCTGCCAGAAGCTGAACTCCTGCGTGTCAAGGTGGAAGTGCAGCCCGTTAAAGGTGTCCGCGTTCCCGTCAAAAACTTCGGAGCCTGGCCCCTTGCGACTCCGTACAGCGTCGTTATCCGTTGCTGACCGTCAAGCAGGAGCTTCACGACTCCTGGAGCAATCTCGCCGTCCCCACGGTGGACGGCTGTGTCAGAGTCTGTTACCCATACAAGTAGTCCGCCAACTGGATGGCGCCTATTCAGGGAATCGAACAGTGCTCTGACTTGGTCGCGGTTCCAAACGTAACCCCGTTGAAACTCAGGCAGGGCCATGTGGCCTGAGTCGATGTGATGGAGGATCGTGGAGATTTTCATTCTAGGCTCAAACCTCCTTGCCGTCCCATGACCGCATTAGTGCATTCATTTGCACCTGCGAATCGAGTACGGTGCTGCATGTTTCCCAGTCAAGGTTTTCTGGAATCCTGTCGTACTTGTCTATGAAGGGCCGTTCTTCGGGGAGTTGGTCGATTCGGCGCGCGGCTTCTTGCTCGTTGTTCCGCGCGATCTCCACCCAAACGGCTTCAAGCGTGTCGGGCAACTGGCCGAAGATGTCCATGATCTGCCGGGTGCGCGTGGAGAGTCGGTCGTGGACCTTGTCCTCTACCGAGCCCTTGTAGCGCATGTTGTAGATATGGACCTCGTCGCGTACCTGACCAATGCGTTGTATGCGGCCTTTGCGCTGCTCTAGCCTTGTGGGGTTCCACGGCAAGTCGAGGTTAATGAGCGTGCCAAGGCGCTGCAGGTTTAGACCCTCGGACGCCGCGTCAGTTCCGATTACCAGCTTGATGCGCCCATCGCGGACGAGTTCCTTGAGAAGGTCTCTTGGCTTGGACTCGAACATTCCATTGCGGTAGAGTCCTGATTTCCCAGAGCCGGCGTAAAGGGCGATGTCCTGGTGCGGGAACTCGCGCGTCAGGCGGTCGGCCAGCCACTTCGCGCTGTCGAAGTACTGCGAGAAGATGATGCAGCCGAGCTCGATCCACGGTTCGGTCTCCTGTACCCCTTCGAGGCTTCGGAAGCCAACGCGCAAGAGTTCTAGAACGCGGTCGTACTTTGGGTCGTTGCTAGCCAAGCCCAACTGCAGCAGGAATGCCTCAAGGTGCTCGCGCTCCTGAGGCATTAGCGGTTGAAGCTTTGACTGGGCTCGATTCGGCTCGCTCTTCACGTCTGCGTTTTCGGCTTCGTCGTCTAGCTCCTCGACTTCTTCCTCATCGTCGACGGTTTCCGACTGCGCGAGGCCGAGCAGCTTCTTGGCTGTTCTCTCGCCAGCGTAGATCGTGCTTCCAACCCGGCGGAGTAGCAGTGTTTCCAGGAACCCAGAATTGAAGCCGTCGCGCTCACCGACGGCCTCGCAGAAGCCCTCCGCTGAATCGTACGCAGTGCGGAGTTCTTGCGTGAGGTTGATTGCCTGACCTGGTTGGTCGCCGTAGAGGCGGACTTTGACCTTGGGGAGGAACGGCTCGTTCGTGCTTGGATCGATCTGGTCCTCAAGGAATTCGCGCCGGCGCCGCACGATGTGGGCAATGTACGGGTTCAGCTCATCAAAGTACACGTCGGCAAGCCGCTGCAGTAGCCCACGATCCGCAGGCCGAAGCTGCAAGTAGGCGTCCGTGGAGTACTGGGCTGCCTTTAGCGGTCGCCCGAGCCTCAGCTCCACCGGGTCGGCGAGTCGACGGATGGAATCTCGCAGCCTCTGCCTGGCAGGGTCGCCGGCGACGTCGACGTGGTTGTCGTCAGGGAATGGATCGCACATCCACTGCCAAACGTCCGCTAGCTCCTTCGGAGGTGCTACCTTGCCAGCGATGATATCGAGGCCGGCACGTGGATCGCGGCGCCACTGGTTATATGGATTGGCCCCAATGACGCGTAGATTGCCCTTATTCAGGGCATCAAGGAGGTCGTACGCCTCGATTGGGTCGAGCTGTATTGGCGTGGCGGTTGCCAGCAGCATGCTGCGTGTTTGGCTTCCAACGGCACTGAGGAACTGAAGGAGGTTGTTCGGCTGCGCGTCTTGATGGCGCTTGTTAACGCCGAAGTTCTTACGCCTTGCGTGGTGGGCCTCATCTAGGATTACGCACTCCCAGTTCACATCGGTAAGTAGGGCACGCACCTCTGGGTTGCGCTTGACGAGGCCAGAGGAGATTATTCCGAAGCGCCGCGGACATTCGAGAAGGCCAAGGTGGCCGGCGCGGCGGGGCGCGTGCTTGATCTCCTGTTCGTCAATCCAGAACTGCCCATCCCAAAGCGCCGACGGGAGCCTCAGGTACTCCCACAGCTCGCCCCGCCACTGCTTCATAAGGGGCTGTGGCACTACCGCGAGTACGTTTCCGTTGCCCCAGAGGAGCATGAGTTTGGCGGCCAGCGCTAACTGAATCGTCTTGCCTAGGCCCACTTGATCGGCAAGAACTAGGCGAGCTCCATGACGGCGGTGAAGCTCGAAGGCGTGCTGAATGAACCATTTCTGGTGCGCCCACAGCCCGCCCTCCCGCTGGTAGATTGGCGCCTCGATTATCGCTTGAGCGTCTGCCGCTTCGTTACCACGCCACCGTTCGATATTGCTTATGACGGTTCGGCGCGCCACTCGCTTGATCTCGGTAACTACGGCGCTGGCCAGCGGGTGTGCGTCTGAGTGGTTCCAAAGAGCATCGAACTCCGCTTGAACCCAGCTACACCCTTCCGGGCTGCGGTCTGACCAGACGATCTCGTAGTTGCGTTGCCAGCCGCTTAGCGTCTCGTTCGCACTCCCAACGAAACTGAGGCGTTCACCATTCTCGTATCGGATGACTCCGGCTTTACCGTGAAGTAGGCCGTGGACCTCACTTGGAAGCACCCGCACTTTCAGTCGGCCACTCTCCAGAAGGTCGTACAGCTGCTGCAGGCTCGTCTGAACCTCCGGGGTTATGTGTTGACCGAGCCAGTGCTTCCACTCCTTCAGCATCCCTGCTTGTGCTGCACGGGCCGTCGTGACGTCCTCGGGTGAAAGATCGGAGTTGCAGATGATGCGTACTACCGAGCCTTCCGCCATGTTCGAAATGGCTTCGCCAGCAACTTGAAACAGGGAGGAACTAAAGTAGCCGGCAATGCGGTCGTAACCAGTTGCACCCGTGAGCGCTTCAGGTAGGAAGCCGGACAACGGCGATCGACGCGAAGAGTGGCGTTTGATGACTTCTGCCTGCATGCAGGCCCCTAAAGCCTGTGCGACGCAATGGAGGTTGCCAAAGCGTCCATGGCCGCTCGGTCTTCGCTCCAGTGTTGAAGGGAAGCGGACCGCTTGATCAAGAAGCGCAGTAGTTCCACAATTCGGTCCTGCTCCTGCCAGTAATCCTGACCCATGTCCCGCGCCAGAGAATCACGAGCCGGGCGAGGATCACTAGTTTCCTGTTCTGTGGTCTCAAACACGGCTAGGAGGACGCGGCGTATAAGCGAACCGGCGAATCCTCCACCTCCCAGCTCGGCGAGGTTGCGCGCGCGGAACTCGCTTGGCGTCTTGAAGCGTGCGCTGTTGGCGCGACTGGAGCCGAAGAGGTCGGCGACGTTTGTGGCTCCGAACGACCGGGCGAGTTCATTGAACACCCCTTCGCGGGCCTCGCCGCTGCCTTCGACCTCAATGCCCTTTACGTACAGGCGCTCGTCTGGGTTAAGCCGACGCCAAGTCCGGGGTTGAATGCCACGTGGCACCATTGCGTTCGTGGCTATGTCTACTGCCTGCTCGATCAGTGCGGTGATTGGTGACCGCTCGCCCCTTACCCGCGGGCGCCTGAGCTCGCGTGCAATATCTATTTCGCCGATTTCGCCGTAAGAGGTGAGCACCTTCAGCGCGGCCGCGTAGGCGGCCAGCTGGTAGTCGGCATCACCGAAACTGGGGTCCTCGTCATCGTCTAGCTTGCGCATCGTCTCGAGCTGCCTCTTGACCTCATCCTCGATCTCGGGAGAGATGTCGTTCAGGTAGCCGAAGGAGTTGCCTGTTCGTTTGCGGAGTACGAGACAGACCGTGCCCTGCACGTAGTTGCCTTGCCTGAGGCCGGTGGCGCCGGTCTCAGTTGCGATGGTCCAGGCCGTAACAACCTGCAAGCCTGCTGCCCATATCGTCAGGCCGACGTCGGCCCAGACAGACGGATCCTGGTGGGTGAACATGATTACTTGGTAGCCGTCATCTGACATGTGCTTGGTGAGGTTGGAATACGCAGCAGTTAGTCCAAGGCGGAACTGCTCGCCCTCACCCTTGATGTTGAGGGCGCGGCGAGAGTCGGTGTACCAGTCGGGGAATAGTTTGGGCAGGCGCTTGTCGTACCAGGCCAGGAAGAACTCGGAGATTTCGTCGTAGTTGACCGCGTCGCCATAGCCGGGGTCGGTGAGCCATAAATCGGCTTCGTGAATCTCCGTACGCGCGTCTGCCACTTGAACCACGGCAGGGCTCTGGGCCGGCAGAGATCCATAATCTGCAACGCAAATGCCCTCGCTGCGTGCCCAGGTTCGGGCTGGGTAGTTCATGAGCGTGTTGAGTGCCTGGTTCAAGAAAGTCAACTTACCAATCTCGGTCGATGGATCCCAAACACATAACCTGCTATTGTAGTTGCTAACTCGACCGCTTGCAAGCATAAGTCCGACGCTGGATTCGAGTGGAGCGCGCAAATTATCAGCCGAGTCAGCAAATTGCCCCCCCAGCAACAACTGCCGCGGATTGAACAGATGGTGCCAGTGAGTCCAACCACGGGTGCGAATCGGCTCGTCAGTCTTGTTGCCGGGCTCAATCTCCCGAGTCGGGATGAATCCCTGCTCCTGCCACGTAACAAAGCGTTCGCGCAGCAACTGCAGCACGCGCTCCTCACGCTGCAAGTCAGCAAGGTCGGGGGCCCGGTAATGCCGGCTCCCTGTCTCTGGGTCCCGCCAACGGATACAGTAGAGGCGCTCTTGGAAGACGTCATTAGGACGCGGAACCACGTCGTCGTTCTCCCATAGTCGCAGGCCGTTCGGACCGCGCAATTGGTCGACGGCGGTTACTGTACGTTGGCTGGGGATCAACCACTCACCGTCACGAGTGACCGGTGACTTCACCCCGTTACTCCACGTGCCGTTCGCGGCCGCCTCCTTCATGGCCGTCGGGCTCACGTTCTCCTTGATTTGGATCTCGAACCGTTTGTTCGCCCGGTCCGGTACAAGTTCGGCGACTATGTTGTTGCGTGTGGCGATCACCCAACTGGGCGCCAGCGGCACTGACCAACCGGAACGCGGGTCACGCACTTCGTTGCAGTAGAGGTACGCTTCGGCCACCCAGCCTTGCTCGTTACGCTCTATTTCCCAAGCTTCAACCTGCTTGAGAACAGCTTCATATACTTGCTCCTGTGCTCGCTTGACCTCGGCCACCACTTCCTTGCCGCCGCCGACGATGTTCAACGCTGCCCAGGTGAGCAGACCAGCTACTGGGTTAATGTCACTGGCGTACACGTCGCACCCAACGCGCGCGGCCTCGAACGGAATGGAGCCCCCACCAGCAAAGGCATCCCCTACTTGTGGAACACGGCCGTAACGTTTCTCCCCTAACTCGCGCACGAGTTCGGGCAATGAGGAAGCCTTCGTATCGAGATGCGTGTTGATCTTCACCCAAGCCTCCGGGGAAGGGCCAGCTATTTCCTCGGGCCGCAAACAGAAGGTGAGCTTCTCCTCGTAACTAAGCGTGTCGAATGCCAAATCCTGAAGCCCCGCCCGTTCCTCTCGGCTTATGCCTGATACCCAGCGCCCATCCTGGATGGCGTGGCCAGTGAGCTCTGGAGAAAGAGCCTCCGAGACTTGCTTGGCAGACAACGCCTTGGAGCGCCGCCGGCGGAGGCCCTCCTCATCCATCGTCATCAGCGCGAGGAAGGCGGCCCGGTCCTTGGCAGGGTCGTCCGAAGCGGGCATCAGCAACCCTAGGACGATTGCTCGGACCAGCACTAGCGGCTTGCGGCCCCACCACTTTCCTAACCCAGTAAGCGTCTGGCCCGAACCGGCCTTTCGTTCCTTATAGGACTCGGCGGAGAGCTTGGCCACCGGAAACTGAGTCTCGATGAACGCTCTCTGATGCCCGTTGCCGCCTTGACTCGTAGTGTTCGTCCCCATGTGCTCAACTTCTCCTGTTCAATAGCTGGTTTGGGTTATCGGCTTCTACCGGACTAGCCGGGTCGCGCTATGCCACCAGGCTTTCTTCACCCGTACGGCAGCAGCTCCCTCACGTCTTTAGCGAAGGGTCCGAGAAGAGGCTGCCTTGCGGGTTGGAGGATGCCTCTGCTGATGGCGCCGTGTGCTTAGCTTGCGGATTATTGGGTTGTGGCGGTGATGGAGGTTGGGTATTAGCTGGCGTAAGGCTGGTGGAATGCAGCGACTCTAGCCCGAGGTCTTGCGGGTCTGCGAGGAAGGCAACCTTGATGGCCGCCCTCCAGCCGTACTTTGAGTTGGCGTCCGCGGCCCGCCGAGTGGCGCTTATGGTGGTGTAGAACCACCACCTCTCCTCGGGCGCGAGGCCGCGCCAATTGGCTAGCATCCGAGGCATAACCGTTGTGTCTTGGTCCTCCACAGCCCACAAGAGCAGAGCTAGCTCCTTGCCGAAGTGTGGCGCCAAAGGGGTGGGTCCCTTCAACCAGCGTCCAGGGCGGAGCTGCCCCTGCTTGAGGCGCGTATTGAACTCGTTCGCTACCGCTCCTTGAAGCTGTTGCCAGCACAAGGGCTTCGCCTCAGCAACAACTCGAGCTTCGATCGCTTTCCTGCTACTCGCCGCGTTTGCACCTGCCTCGTGGCGCTCGGATAATGTGACTCCACCTGCGGTATTCACACGAACCTCGAAATGGTACCCCCCACTAAGTCCAGGCTGGTACCCGAACCCGCGTGTTGCGGTGGTGCTTTCGGTGCTCATGCTTGATCGAGTTCGTTAGGTTCAATCTGGGTCTTGCGCTCACTTACAATCGCTAGTAGGTCCGCACCCGTAGGGTAACTCGTCGTACTGACTTCCAGCCGGAGCTCCCAACCTGGGTGCAGCTTCATGAGCAAATCTGCAACCTCGCGAACTTCCGCCACGCCCAGTGGGCTCTTCGCGTCTACGCTCCAACTGGAATAGTGGGGGTTGGATTCGGCGGTGAGGTCTATACCAGCTAAGCGGGCGCCATGCTTTTCGAACTGCATGAGAAGCTCGTACGTCTCGGCCGTTGATGGCGCGTCCATCCTCCGCCGCCAGGTCGCAGGCTTGAGCTCATCAACCGTGACCTTCTGATCTCCCATGATGGCGGGCACGTTGAAGGTCTCGATTTCTGATCTCACGCCCCCGGCTTCTGCAATGACGCGGATCGTGGTTGCTTCATCCGCAATCGCGAACGGTCCGGTGTAGGGCAGGCCCGCGTTCAACGGGCTGGAGCCGTCGATCGTGTACTTCATGGCTGCTGGCGGCACGGCCTTTAGTTCGACCTTGCGCGAGGTGCCGTTCTGGTAAGGGCGGTGGCGGATCCTGATGGTGTTCGCCCACTTCAACGGTTCGTCAGACTCGTGCTTACCTGTCGTGTCGACCGCTACAAACTCGCCTGAGAGGTCAGATATCTGGATCTTGCCACCATGTACGAGTTGGCGGTCGCCACTCGGCGAGACGTACCAAACCTGGTCTGCATTTATCGGCTTGACCTCTAGAGTCACTGCCCCCGAAACCTCGTCCGGCTCCCCGATTGGCCTCGGGGTGGACACCTTGGCCTTCTCTTCTTCGAATGGCCCCCGCTCTACGTAACGTCCTTCGTTTACCAGCCGCCAGTGACCCCGCTGCACCGCCTGGTCGCGGACGTCCTCCAGTTTCCCTGGGTTATGGATAGGAAACTCCGTGCTTTGAGCTGCTTCGGTCTTTAGTTGTGACCAAGCGACCGTCTTGTGATCTGCGGGCCACAACTGCTTCTCGATGCGCGTTCGGAACTGCTCATCCATCATTAGACCAGGCTCAACGTACTGGTTCTTCTCCATGAGTGCCTGCCGGATTACGGCCTCACCCTCGAAGCGGTTGGCGGAATATTCCGGATTGAACTCGGTCTGAATGAGCCCTGCCTTGCTAGGCGACAAGAGTGTGAAGAACGCTTCGCGGAGTGCTTGGTAGAAGTTGCTCTCGTACTTAGCTGCCAAGTCGCGGGCGTCGCTGAGCTGTGGATCATTGGCGCTATAGCCGGCGTGCTCGAATTCCTTCACTAGCGCCCTCGCAGCTATCAGGTACCGCATCCGGTCTACTACAACGCCGTACTCTGCTTGGCGGCTAGTCACGAACATTACCCGGTTCTTGTATTGCAGCGAATCGTAGAAATCGCGCAGAATGTTGCCTTCTTGACTCTCGGGCTTGGCAATCACCAAGGTGTTGAGCTCCAACTTGATGAGCACGTCTTTTAGCCGCGGGAGAGCTTCAACCTGTTGGTAAACGTCTCTGAGAGCGGGCTTGAAGAGGTCACCCAAGCGCTTGGCGATCTCGTTGTCAACGGCGTCGCCAACTACATTTCGCACGCTGGATTCCAGGCGTGCACGGACGTTCTCGGTAGTCCTGAATAGGAGCCTGCCGTCTGCCGTAGCGTGCAGGTACCAGGCGTCGTTGGTCAGCTCATAGAGCGCGCTGTCCAGTTCCGCTACCGCTCGGTTAGGCCCGGCCAAGAACGTGATGATGTCAGCCCTCGTCAGACCCAAGACCGGGTCCGTCGCTGACGAGAGTGACGACATGAGCACCAGCCGCGCCACGTCCTTTGCATTGCGCTTCTCCGGACCGTCCACCTGCTGAGCAACTGCAGTGCGAGTCTCGTTAGATATGTCGTGCGCAATGGCGTTCCCAAAGCGATCATTAATCTTCTCGAGTTCGGCATATAGGCGAGGATTGGCAGTGTCGAAGTCGTGTACTCCCACGAGATAGCGCTCCGCTGCTACCTCCTCTTGCCACATTCCTGCTACGACCTGCCTCATGATCCTGATCAGCGCACGGGTCTGCTGGTAGCCTTGGTTCTCACGGAAGCGCGCAAAGATGTCCTGGACCGAAGGATGGAAAGGGTAGGTTTGGCGGATGGCGTTCTGCAGATCGTCTGCGCGGTCCGTAGGGACATCAAGAGCTTTTCCAGCGGCCTCAATGGCGGACCGGAAGCCCGCCGCAACCTCCGAGACATCCGCCTCGTCAGGTAGCTTGCAAAAGAGGCGCGTCCTAAGTATGTCGTACAACTCTGGAGTATCCAAGCGAACAGGGCTGATTACCTGAACCGTACGCTGGGCCTCCTTCTGCATGTCGCTGAGTACGCTGGCAAGGCGGTCGTTTGCCAGCGAGTATGCCGAACCGCTCAGGTCGGTCAGAACCAAAGTCACGTTCGGCAGGCGACCACTGTTTATGGCCGCGAGCAGGTTTGACAGTGCCGATTGTGTCGCGTGGGCCAACGTACTCTGCCCAAGTGAGACTTGCAGGGACTGATTCAGATAGGGCGGCAACTCGTCGATTAGGATCAGGATGTTTTGATCGTCGGTCAGGAGCCTAATCCAGTCGCTTTCGCCGGGCGCCTTCAGGGGTTGGTAGAATGCAGAGAGCATCTGCTCTCGCCCAAGCCGCTTGGCGAGCTCGCCCCAGATTCCATATTCTGGGTTCTCGCGGCCGCTGAAGGTCAGGACTGCAGCGCTGCCGAACTGTCCGACACCGCCTAGGCCCTCCATCACCCTCCTGCGCAGGCTGGGATCCTTCGCAAGAAGTGCTAGCGCAAGTAGGTTGTGCGTCTTACCGCCACCCATCGATTGGCTTAGCAGGAACGCGCCGTTCGCGTCCGGATTGCTCCGGTCCATTCGCGAGAACACGGATGTGAGTAGTGTCTTCATTCCCGAAGTCACGAAGTTCTCTTGGAAGAACGCGTTGGCGTCTATCTTGCCCAGGTCGTCAAGGCTGTAAACGGTATCGGCTTCTGACGCGTTGAAGACAGACTCGCGGGGGGTGCAGGCTTGCTTAAGGTTCGGAATCACGAAACTCCTCCGGTTCTTGCGCTAGGGTTCTGCAGTTTAGTGGCGGCCATTCGCGTTCGCCGCGGCACTTGACTCTGAATACTAGAGAGACGGCGTGAAATCACAAAGGCCTTGCTTCGGTGGCAGGAAGTAGGCTGTGCGTATTCTGGCCATTTCGGCCACGTGTTCCAGTTGGTTCCAGCGGCTTGCGCCGAGGCCAAGGATTCGGCGCGACAACCGTGAATGCCCGCTTGATTGGCGTCCGTCTTGAGATAGCTGTGGTCTAACACATTTCTCCCCGCTTGTTTGACCGGCCAACCTTATTCTGGCACGCGTCCGTCACGACAACGTTACTTGGCGCCATCTGAACGAACCACGCGCGGCTTAGTCTGGCGATTGGTGGGCGCGCAAGTCACGGTCTGCCCTCCATACCTGCCCGGCACCTTGGACCTCACGCCTTAACCCCAACCACCCTCCCCACCGTCACAAACACCAACAACCCTTGCCCGGCCCCAGTGGCCCGCAAGTACTCCTTGACCTGCCCCTTGTACTTCTCGATAGTCG
>CALCHY010000270.1 GCA_937907415.1 uncultured Trueperaceae bacterium | reverse complement strand
GGGTACCGCCGAAGAACGCGTCGCCCGGGCCGAAGACCAGGCTCGGCCGCATGATGGTCCACTGACCTGGCCAAGCCCCTACCAGCTCCTCCGCCTCGCCCTTGCTGCTCAGGTAACGGCTAGGGCTCGGGCCCGCGCCGAGAGCAGACATGTGCACGAGGCGCCCCACTCCGGACGCCGTGGCGGCCCCGAGGACGTTGCGCGTGCCCTCCACGTGCACCGCCTGGAAGCTCGCGCCTCGGCGCTCGCGGATGATGCCGACCAGGTGCGCCACGGCGCCGGCCCCCGCCATGGCGGGACTCAGGCCGGCGCCTGTCACCACGTCGCCCTGCACCCAGCGCAGGCCGTCGGCCGCGTATGGCACGGGGCCGCGCGCCAGGCCTGTCACCTCATGGCCGCGCCTCAGCAGCTCCGTCACCAGTGCCTTCCCTATGAAACCGCTCGCGCCCGTGACCACTACCCTCACGGCGGAGTGCTTGTCTCACTGCTCAGCGCCCACGCCGCTGCCCCCACCAGCCCCGCGGCGGCGCCGAGCTCGGCCCTCAGCACGGGCGTGCGCAGCGTGGCCTCAACGCCTTCGAAAGCCGATCGCAGCGCCAGCTCGAAGCCGGGGTTGAGGCCCACGCCACCGCCCAACACCACCACCTCCGGGTCGAGCAGGTACTTGGCGTCGACCAGCGCCGCCGCTAGCGCCTCCGCCGCGTCCGTCAGGAGTACCCGCGCCCACGCCTCCCCCGCCTGGGCGGCGGCGATAACCTCGCGCGCGCCGACCGGGTGACCCAGCTCACTCGCCCTGACCGCCAGAGCAGTGCCGGACGTGACGCGCTCGAGCGCTCTGCCCCCCACCTGCCCGAGGTGACCGGCCATGCCGTTGGCGCCACGCCACGGCTTGCCGCCCAGCACCACGCCGCCGCCCACTCCGGTCGAGACGGTGACGAAGAGAAGCGAACCTTTGCCGCGGCCCGCCCCGTACGCCGCCTCGCCGTACGCAGCGGCCTGGGCGTCGTTGATGAGCGCCGCCGGCAATGCGAAGGCTTCTTGCAGGCGCGCGGCCAGCGGGTAGGCGTGCCAGCCTGGCAGCAGGTCGGCGCTGAGGGCGCGCACCGTGCCGCCGCTCACCAGGCCGGCGCACGCCACGCCGAGCGCCGACGGGGCTCGTGGAGCGCGGGCCAGCAGCCGGCCAGCGACGATGCGCGCCGCCGCCACCACCGCTTCGGGGCCATCGATCGCGGGCGTGGGCGTCTGCTCGAGTTCTAGGACCTGGCCGCCGACGACCAGGGCGGCCGCCACCTTGCTGCCGCCGATGTCGAGCGCGAGAACAGGCGCTTGCGCCATCCGTCACATGCTCCGGTCCGCGACCGCCTGGGCTGTGCGCCTCACGTCGTCTTCGAGACCGGCGTCGGCCTCCAGCATCAGCCGCACTAGCCCCTCGAGCAGCAGCAGTTGGCCGAGCTTGGCGAACACGTCACCACCCGTGAGCGGCGACTCGGGCGGTGAGGCGAACAGACTGCGGTCGGCCACCTTGGCCAGCGGGCTCCGGAGTCGGTTCGTGACGGCCACGGTGAACGCGCCTGCCGCCTTGGCGGCCTTGACGGCCTGCAGCGTGTCGATGGTGGATCCAGAGCTGGAGACCCCTATGGCTACGGCACCGGCGGTCAGGTTAGAGGCGCTCATGGCCCCGAGGTGGGTGTCGGAGTACGCCTGCGCCACCAGCCCGAAGCGCAGGAACTTGTAGGCGAAGTACTGGGCCACCACGCCGGAAGCGCCCACGCCGTACACGTCTATGCGCGTGGCGCCTGCCAGGCGCCCAGCCACCGTCCTGAAGGCCTCCTCCTCGTACAGCAGGGCGGTCTCCTCCAGCGTGGCGGCCGCGTGGTGGGCCAGCTTCTCGAGCAGGTGGCCGCCGCCGTTCTGCGGCTGCGCCTCCTGCCGGGCGGGCGCACTCGACTCCACCGCCAGGGTGAGCTTGAGCTCCTGGAAACCCGAGAACCCGAGGTCCTGGCAGAAACGGATGATGCTGCCCTCGCTGCTGCGCGTGGCCTCGGCCAGCTCCGTAACGCTGTGGTAGATGACGGCTTCAGGGTGTTCGAGGACGTACTCGGCCACGCGCTTCAGCACCGGGCTGAGGCCATCGAGCGAGGCGCGCAGGCGCGTGAGTAACCTAGACATGCCTAGATACTAAACGCTGACGAGCCCGGCCCTTGACTTGAGCTGGCCTCCACAACTAGCATGCGGCAACGAGCGTGGCTCAATCTTAGGTCGCATCTTGTGGAGTCACGCTCCAACCGGTCCGCGCCGCCCGCACCCCGCGGTCGGCTGGCACCGGCCAGGAGGCCAACATGAAGCTCTCGCCCATCAGGACCGCCGTCATCGCGCTCGCGCTCAGCGCGGGGCTCGCCCTCGCCCAGTCGGCCAGCTTCAACGTCGCGGCCGGCAAGACCGTCACTTCCTCGCGGCCCGCGGCCGACGCCTACCCGGATCCCGACGGCCTCAAGCTCACCGACGGCTCTTTCGAGTTCGCGTGGGCCGACATGGTCGGCTTCGAGGGCAGCGAGCCGGTCAGCCTGACCGTCGACCTCGGCGCCACCTACGACACCATCAGTTACGTGGCTCTAAGGGTCATGCGCTCCGACGGCTCCGACGTGGCCCTGCCGACCGCCATCGTCTCCGTTTCGGAAGACGGCCTGGTGTGGGATGACCTCGGTCTGGCTACCGCCCACCCGGCCGGCAGCGTGGCTAACGACACCATCGGCACCCTCGTGTGGGCGGACGAGGCGTGGGCCGGCTACGGCCAGTTCGTGCGCGTCGAGCTCCTCCCCGCAGGCGGCTGGGCCATGGTGGCCGAGCTGGAGGTAGGCAACGGTGCCATCCCGGCCGACCTCGCCCCCGCCGCCTCCAGCAACCCTCCGGCCAGCGCCGAGCCCGTCAACGTGGCGCTCGGAAAGGCGTACACGCTCGCACCCGCCGCGTCGGAAGCCTACCCGGATGACGGCGGCGTGCAGCTCACCGACGGCGCCTACGCCTACGCCTGGGCCGACATGGTTGGGATAGCCGACGCCGCCACCAACCCCGTGGTCATCGTCGACCTCGGTCAGCACGTCGACGGCATTACGCGCGTGGCTGGCCTGTTCATGCGGTCGTTCGCTTCGGCCGTCAACCTGCCCTACAGCATCATCGTGTCCGTGTCGGACGACGGCGAGGCCTATCAGGTCGTCGGCCTGGCGGCCAAGACGGCGCCTGCCCCGGCCATGAACGAGCTGATCAACTCCGTCTACTGGCAGGACCTCGAGGAGCCCGTGGCTGGGCGTTACGTCAAGCTTCAGATCCGCAACCGCACGGGCTGGATCATGCTCGCGGAGGTCGTCGTGCAGACCGGCGCGGCCACGCCAGAGGTACAGGAGGCCGAGTAGGTGCGCGTAGCTAGGGCGGGCCTCAGGCACCTGGTCGCCGCGGCCGCGCTGGCTGCCACCGGCCTGAGCGCGGCCCAGACCGCGCCAGTGCTCAGCGGCACCTTCGTACAGCTCAACGCGCAGTTGGCGGCCCTCGGACCGGCCGGCTGGGCCGCCGAGCTGACCCTCATGCAGGCCATCGGCTTCAACACCGTCATCGTCCAGTACTCGCGCTACGGCGACATTACCTACTTCCCTAGCACGGCGCAGGTTGGTGGCCCGCCTCCTGCCGCGGCCGCCCTGCCACCCGACGAGTCCGTGGCGCGGCTGGCCTGGACGGCCCCGGCCGGCGCCAGCGCCCGCTACTTGAGGCTGACCGTCACGCCCGCCAGCCGCGAGTGGACCATGATCCCCGAGTTGCGGGTGCTGAGCGGAGGCAGCAACGTGGCGGCAGGGCTCGGCTACGAGCTGACGCCCGCGCCGGCCGGAACTTACCTCGACCCGGACGCCGGCCACGGCGGCAAGCTGACGGACGGGCTCGCCAACTTCGCCTGGGCCGACATGGTCGGATGGCAGAACCCGGGCGAGCAGATCGTGATCACGCTCGACCTCGGCGCCCCCACCCCGCTGGAGGGCGTGGAGCTAGACTTCATGCGCTCCGACGTTTCGGGAGTCGAGCTGCCCGCCGGCTTCGCGGTCGAGGTCTCGGCTGACGGCCAGCACTTCCTCGGCCTAGGCACGCCGGCCGGCTGGAGCGACGACGAGGCGACCCGCGCTAGTTCCACCCGGGACCCGATCGGCGAACTGCTAGGCGCGGCCGAGGAGCTCGGCTTCGAGGTCTGGCTCGGCCTCAGCCTCGACCCGACTTACTGGCAGGGCGCGTTCGATGCTGCGGCGTCCGCTGCGGCCAACACAGACCTCATGCTCCGCCTCGAGGAGCTCTACGGCGCCTCTCCCGCGCTGGTCGGCTACTACCTGCCGGAGGAGATCGACGACCGCAGCTTCGTGTCTCAGACGGCCCACGCCGCCATGACCAGCTACCTCAGCGCCATGGTCGACGCCGCCCACGACCAGGTCGGCAGGCCCGTGATGGTGGCGCCGTACTTCGGTATGAACCCAGACGCCGCTGCCTACGCCGCCTGGTGGGACGCCACGCTGGCCACGGCCAAGCTAGACGTCATCGCCATGCAGGACGGCGTCGGCACCAAGAGGACCACCGCCATGCAGGGTGCGCCCATGTACGAGGCCCTCAAGGCCGTTGCCGACCGCCACGGCGTGGCCCTCTGGTCCGACCTCGAGGTGTTCGAGCAGACCCACGGCTGGCCGGTCGACGACCTCGGCTGGCAGGCGACGAGCGCCAACATGACGACCGTGCGCCAGCAGCTTGAACTCGAGGCGCCCTACGTGAGCAAGTTCGTGGTGTTCGACTTCACCAACCACATGAGCCCCCGGCTCGGCGGCCCCGCGGCGCGCCTATACGCCGACTACCAGGCCTACCTGGCGGAGCGTGAACCATGACCAGAGTGCGCCTCCTCGCGTTGACCGCCCTCCTCGCCTGCCACGTTGCCCTCGCCCAGACCGAGATCACCTTCTGGTACGCCTGGGGCGGTTCGGAGGGCCAAGCGCTGCAGGCGCTGGTCGACGAGTACAACGCCTCGCAGACCGACGTGGTGGTGCGCGGCTCGTTCGTGCCCATCGGCGACGGCGAGCGCATCCTCGCCTCCCTCGCCGGCGGCACGCCGGCCGACCTCGTAACCGTGTGGGACTGGATGGTCGTGCCGCTCGGCTACGGCGGCGCGCTCGCCGACCTCAGCCCAGCCCTGACGGAGGCGGGTGTAGGTGAGGACGACTACCTCCCCGGCCTATGGCAGTACGGCGCGTACGCTGGCAAGAAGTACGGTCTGCCCACCACCCTCAACGTCTACGCCTTCACGTGGAACAAGGACGTGTTCAGGGCGGCAGGCCTCGACCCGGACGCGCCGCCCACCAAGGTGGTGGAGCTGGACGCACTGGCCGAGCAGTTGACGACGATAGACGCCCGCGGCAACCTGCGCAGGCTCGGCTTCTACCCGAACGTCACGGCCATCTACTTCTACGTCTTCGGCGGCCAGCTCTACGACCCCGATACGCTGGAGGTCACGCTCGACCACCCCGGCAACGTCGCGGCCCTAGAGTGGCTCTCCGCCTTCTACCAGAAGTACGACATAGCCAAGATCCGCCGCTTCCAGGCCGGGTGGGGCGACATGGCCAGCCCCTTCAACCCGTTCTACCGCGGGCAGATCGCCATGGAGGAGGGTGGGCAGTGGGAGGTGGCCTTCACGGCCCTGTACGCCCCAGAGCTCGACTGGGGCGTTGCCAACTTCCCCGCCCCGCCCGGCGGCCGACCCGACGTCACCCCGGTGCAGAGCTCGTTCTGGGTGGTGCCCGACAAGGCCCCACACCGCGCCGAGGCCACCAGCTTCCTGCTATGGCTGACGGCGCCGCAACAGTCGGCGCGCTTCGCGGCCGCTCTGGCAAACATCCCGCCGCGCCGTGACGCGCTCAGTGCCCCAGAGTTCGCCGGCGCCGTCACGCCGCACATGCAGACCTACCTCGACATGCTGCTCACCGGCTACGTCTTCACGCCGCCGGGGCTGCCAGTTGGCCTCTACCTCAGCGACCAACTGAACCAGGCGCTGGCCGCGGTCCAAGACGGCGCCGCCACCCCGCGGCAGGCCCTCGAGACGGCGCAGCAGAACGTGCAGCGCGAACTGCAGAAGTACCGCTGATGGCCGCTGCCCGGCCCCGGCAGAGACCCGGCCGGGCAGCGCTCACTCCCCGCCAGCGCCGCGACCTGTGGTTGGGGCTGGCGTTCGTGTCGCCGTGGCTGGTCGGCTTCCTCGTCTTCACCGTCTACCCGGTGCTCGCCTCGCTCTTCTTCTCGTTCACCGACTACAACGTGGTGTCGGCACCCCGCTGGATCGGCACGCGCAACTACGCCGACCTGTTCAGCGACCCGCTGTTCGGTAAGACGCTTTACAACACGCTTTACCTGGCGCTGCTCGGCATCCCGTTCTCGCTTCTCGTCAGCCTGCTCATAGCCATGCTCCTCAATCAGAGGGTGCGGTTCCAAGGGGTGTTCCGCACCCTCTACTTCCTGCCGAGCGTGGTGCCTGCCGTGGCGGCTGCGCTGCTATGGCGCTGGTTCCTCAACCCGGACTACGGGCCCGTCAACGAGTTCCTGTGGCAGTTCGGCATCAACGGCCCCGGCTGGCTAGCCGACCCGGCCTGGTCGAAACCGGCCCTCATACTCGCCGGCCTGTGGGGTGTGGGCGGCTCGATGGTCATCTACCTCGCGGGGCTGCAGAACGTGCCCGTAGCCCTCTACGAGGCGGCCGACCTCGACGGTGCGGGCAGCTGGCAGCGCTTCAGGTACGTGACCCTGCCCATGCTCTCGCCCGTCATCCTCTTCAACCTCATCATGGGCATCATCACGTCGTTCCAGGCCTTCACGAATATCTACATCATGACGGGCGGCGGACCGTCCAACTCCACCCTCGTTTACGCCCTCTACCTCTACCAGAACGCCTTCCAGTTCTTCCGCATGGGCTACGCCTCCGCCATGGCGTGGGTACTGCTAGTCATCACCACAGCCGCGCTCGCGCTGGTGTTCCGCACCTCGGGCTGGGTCTACTACGAGGCCCGCGAATGACCCGCGCGATTCGCCCGTGGCGCAGCGCTCTCACCTACCTCGTGCTCGTCGTTGGCGCGCTCTTCTTTCTCACCCCCTTCGCGTGGATGATCTCAACCTCGCTCAAGACCGACGCGCAGGTGTTCGCCATCCCGCCCGAGTGGCTCCCCACCCCGGCCATGTGGAGCAACTACCTGCGCCTCATGACCGAGATCCCGTTCCTGCGCTACCTCGGCAACACCGTGTTCGTGACGCTCACCAGCGTGGCGTTCTACCTGGCCTCCTCAGCCGTTGTGGCGTACGGCTTCTCGCGCATCAGGTGGCCGGGGCGTGAAGCCCTCTTCTACTGCCTGCTCGCCACCATGGTCCTGCCACCGCAGGTCACCCTGATACCCCAGTTCGTGCTGTTCCAGAAGCTCGGCTGGGTGGGCACCTTCCTGCCGCTGATCGTGCCGGCACTGACGGGCAGCGCCTTCGCCGTCTTCCTCCTACGGCAGTTCTACTCGGCCATTCCCAGCGACATCTCCGACTCGGCGCGCATAGACGGCGCCAACGAGTGGCAGATCTTCAGCCGCATCGTCCTCCCGCTCTCGCGCCCGGCACTCGCAACCGCGTCGCTGTTCATCTTCATCTGGACGTGGACCGACTTCCTCAACCCACTCATCTACCTGACGGACGACCGCCTCTACACCCTCGCCATCGGCCTGCAGCAGCTGGCCAGCACCCGCGCCGCGGCCTGGCCGCTGCTGATGGCCGGCTCGCTGCTCATGAGCCTGCCAGTCGTAGTGCTCTTCTTCTTCGCCCAGAAGACGTTCATCGCCGGCGTGTCGACGGCGGCCGTAAAAGGTTGAAGCAGGCCACAGTGCCCAACGCGGGCAGGAAGGGAACACCCACATAGACTCGATACTGCTGGTTCCGCTTGACGAGCGCCCGATAAACGCGAGCTACCCGCGCCTTCTCGCCGGAGCCTTGGGCTGGGCCGTCTCGATTCCAACCGCTCTCCTCGGTAGCCGAAAGAAGCGGGCCGACAGCCGGGCCGTCGCCGATTGGCTCCTCGAGCAGGCGGGCACGAGACCACTTGGAGCCGTCGTCTCGCTCGACACGCTGGCCTGGGGCGGGCTCATACCCTCACGGCAACCAGGCAACAGCCTACCGGAGGCGCTTGGACACCTAGAAACCTTGCGGCAACTCAAGCGCGACCATCCGGACCTGAGGTTGCTGGCGTTCAGCAGCATCCAGCGCGTCAGCCGCGACGACGACGATGGCGAGGAGCCAGACTACTACCGCCTGCACGGACGCGCCATCTTCCGCCGCTCGGCCCTCGAGCACCGCGCCGCCGCCAGCGCGCTGCAAGCGGGCGAGGCGGAGGAACTCGAGCGCCTGCGCCGGCAGATCCCTGCCGAGGTGTGGGCCGACCAGCTGGCGATAAGGCAGCGTACGGCGGCCGTCAACCTGGCCGCCCTCGACCTCGTGCAGGACGGCGTGCTCGACGCCCTCGTGCTCAACCAGGACGACACGACGGAGTGGGGCTTGAACGTCATGCACCGCCGGCGGCTGGAGCGTGAGGTGGCGCACCGCCGGCTTGGGGAGCGCGTGCTCGTCTACCCGGGCGCCGACGAGGTAGCGCAGGCGTTGATCGCCCGCCTGGCAACGCAAGTCGTCGGCAGGCGGCCGCGCGTGAGCACGTTCTGGTCCGCCAGGCGTGGCCCTGAGGTGGTGACGGCCTACGAGGACCGGCCCCTGGCGGATCTGGTCGGCGTCCACCTGGCCGCGGCCGGGGCGGTGCAGGTGCCCTCCGGCGCCGGCACGGAGCTGTGGCTGGGCGTGAACGCCCCCAGCCGCGCCCAAGGGCAGGGGGGTGCCGCGTTCGCCCTGGCCGGTTCGCACACGTTGTCGGCCCAGGAGGTTGAGTGGCTCGAGGCAGGCGAGGCCCCGGTGACCGGGCTCGATCGTTCGTTGACGGCCTTCCGCGCCACGCTGGGGGCGCTGCTCGACAGCGGCGCCAGGGTGAGCCTCGCCGACGTGGCACACGTGAACGGCGCAGACGATGAGCTGATGAGCGGCCTCGCAGCCGACGGCGCTCTGCCGCGGCTGGCGGGCTACGGCGGCTGGAACACGGCAGGTAACGCCCTCGGCTCGGCCGTCGCGCTTGGGTGCCTCGCCGCCCTCGGCGCCGCCTCCCGCCCCCTCGAGCTGGCCGTGGCCGCGCGCATCGTCGACGACTGGCTCTACCAAGCGCGCACGCGCACGCGGCTCCTGCTGCGCCCAGATCTCAAGCCCCTCGGTCTCGGCGGTTTCGTGCCCGCCGCGCGCATCGGCGAAGTCGAAGGGGCGGCCCGCGAGATGGTCAACGCCGACCTGCGCGCCCACGGCCTGGCCTACGAGCTCACGCGCCTGAGCTTCCCGTGGCAGCGCGTGTTCGAGATCGACTACGACCTTCGGCCCGCCGGAGGCCGGGCATGATCGCGGGGGGCAGCAAGGCCAGCGTGATCGCCGCCCTGCGGGGCGGGGTGGTCGTGTCGTGCCAGGCCCCGGAGGGCTCGCCGCTCAAGTACCCAACCCACATGGCGGCCATGGCGCGCGCCGCCGAGCTGGCGGGCGCCGTTGGCATCAGGGCCGACGGCCCCGCCTTCGTGGCGGCCATCAGGGCGGCGGTCGCCCTGCCCATAATCGGCATATCCAAGCGTCCAGACCTGGAGCCGGACGCCTACATCACTCCGGACTTCGCTAGCGTTCAAGCCCTGGTAGCCGCGGGCGCCGACCTGGTGGCCCTCGACGCCACCTGCCGCCCCCGCGTCGGCGGCGGCGCGCCCGGAGCCGCCGACCTCATCGCCCAGGTGCTGGCCGCCTACCCAGACCTCCCGGTGATGGCCGACGTCGCGACCACCGCCGAGGGGCTCGCTGCGGCGGCGGCCGGCGCCGACGTGGTAGCCACCACGCTCTCGGGTTACACGGACGGCGCTGCGCCACGGCACGGTCCTGACATCGAGCTCGTCGCCGCTCTCGTGGCGGGCCAACCGAGGCCCGTCATCGCCGAGGGGCGCTACGCCTCCCCCACCGACGTGCGCTCGGCCCTGGCCGCCGGCGCGCACGCCGTCGTGGTGGGCACCGCCATCACCGATACCCTGGCGTTGGCAAGGCGCTTCGTCGCGGCCGCCAACCAATGAGTCAGGCTCTCAGCCCTTAGCCACCACCGAGTCGTACGATGCCCTCTAGTCCCTTAAGTAGGCGTCGTACAGCTCGGCGCATTGGCCGCCGGCCGCAGAGGGCGACCGTCTCCCCTCACTTAACCAAAATGGCCGGGAACGAAGCCCGCGACTTGGATTTCGAGGCGTCACTCGAACGCATCGTAGTCGCCGGCCGGAACACGGTGAAAACGGCATCCTTCGACGGCGCCGCGCTCTCGTTGCTCGACACATACACCGCTACCGACGTCCTAAACACCGAGTATCGCTCCGTGGCGCTGGCGAATGACGCGGAGGCCGCCATCGCGGTCTGGTTCCAGATAGCACCTGACGATTCGATCACGGGAGGCGCCCACCTCTTCTCGATCGCTGCCGACGGCAGCCTGTCCCAGGTCGACGCCGTCGACTACTCAGGTCGGGGCAGCACGGTATTGCAGGTCCGTTGAGTAACGCCGTGAGCCCCGAGGGAGCGCTCCGTCACGCCTGCTTGATTCCCGCGACGTAAGCCTCACCGGTCGGCACGTCGAAGGCCACGAAGCGAACGCGGTCGATCCCGCCACGGGTGAGCGCCGCCCGCGCAGCTTCGATGGCGATGCCGACCGCAACACCTACCGGGAAGCGGTAGGCGCCGGTGCCGATCGCGGGTACGGCGATGCTTCTCACCCCAAGGTTCTCTGCGAGGGCGTAGACGGCCGCGTAGCAGCGCCTTAGCGTCTCCTCCTCTCCGGCACCGCCGCCAGCCCACGGCTGCGCGGCGGTGTGGATCACGTAGCGGGCGGGGAGGCCGTAGGCAGGCGTGAACACGGCGTTGCCGAAGTCAAGCGAGCCGATCTCGCGCATGGCGGCCACATGCCGCGGCCCACCAGCGCGGGCGAGCGCACCGTCTACCCCGCTAACGCCGATCAGCGAGCGGCTGGTGGAGTTGACGACGGCATCGACCTTCTGCTGAGTGATGTCGCCAACCACCACTTGAATGCGTTGCGTTCCGCCAGGCAACGCAACGTCGAGTAGGACGTCCGACCACACCGCCATGGCAGGGGCTTGACTGGCGCCTAACGCTTCGGCCTTGCGCTTCCGCCACTCGCTCTCCGCAAGTTGCATCTGGGCGAGCTTGCCGTCATCGATGCTCCTGAAAGTGCGGCGGGAAGCGGCCACGGCCTGCTTGGCCACCATGTAGTGGTCGCGTTGCGACAGGCGTTCCAGCAGGCGAGCGAGGTCGGCCTTCTCACGGCTACGGGCTTCCCCTTCAGGCAAGGCGGCCACGAGCGCGCCCAGTTCGCGCGCCAACTTCTCCGCCCCGAGCTGGTCGCCAGCGCGCGTGGCGTCAGCCAGCCGCCGCTTGACGGCAGCGACTTGGATGAGGGTGCGTGCCTGCAGGATGCGCTCGTCTAGTGGCGCGGCGTCCCAGTCGGCCGCGTCAAGCCACGGAAG
>CALCHY010000269.1 GCA_937907415.1 uncultured Trueperaceae bacterium | reverse complement strand
GAACGCAAGGTTCACGACGTAAACGCGCTGGTCGGTGGTGGCTCATCGGCCTCCTAGTCGCCGCGGGGGTGGTGGCCAACGTCATCGTGTGGTTCCGGCCGTTCGGCTGGCCCTCGGCGCGCGTGCGCTTCGAGTACCCGACCTACTCGGCGGCGCAGGTGGCGGAGGGCGAGGTTCTCTACCTGAGCACCTGCAGCGCCTGCCACGGCGCGGCCGGCGCGGGCGAAGCGGCGGCGGGGGTGCCGGCGCTGGACGCGAGCATGCACGCCTGGCACCACGCCGACAGCCTGTTCGCGCGCTACATCCGCGAGGGCGGCGTGTACATGCCGGCGGTGGCGCCCGAGTGGAGCGACGAGCAGGTGACGGCGGTGCTGGCCTACGTCAAGCAGTGGTGGGAGCCGCGTCAGCGCGCCTATCAGCACGAGGTGTCGGAAGCGAACCCAGCCACTCCTTGAGTTCTAGGGTCACTGACTCGGTCTCGGCATTGCGCCTAACCTCCAGGAGCGGACATCGGAGGTGCCCCGTGAAGGACCGGCCGTACGCGACCCTAGGGCTCGCCGTCGCTATTCACTTCCTGATCATGTGGACCCTTACTTACGTGGGCGTGGCGGCGTTCGAGCACATTCACCTCAACTTGAACCGCTTCTACATGGCCGTGGTGATGGTGGCGCCCATGATCGTCGTCATGCTCGTCGCGATGCGGCACATGTTCAAGAACAAGCGCCTCAACGCGGTGCTTTATACCGTTAGCACGTTGGTGTTCCTGGGTGCGTTCACCGCTATCCGAACGCAGGCGTTCGTGGGCGACGCGCAGCTCTCCCTGTCGATGATCCCGCACCACTCCATAGCCATCAAGAACTGCGAGCAGGCCACGCTGCGAGACCCGGAGACCGTTCAGCTTTGCGAGGAGATCATCCGCGCGCAACGTGAGGAGATCGCCCAGATGGAGGGCATCCTGGAGCGGCTATCTCGCTAGCGCGCTGAACGACTGCCCTCCATCTGGCGCCGACGGTTGAGAACAGCAACCTGATCCGGCAATAGCAAGCGACCGCTCTCTCTGCTGCTTATCGCACTGCTAGTAGTTTCCGAAGAGGCGCACGCCGCCGGCGTCGAAGGCGACGACCTGGAACGGCGCGCTCTTGACGCCGTTCATCCCGGGCGAGCCGGCGGGCATGCCGGGCAGCGCGATGCCGGTCACGGCGGGGCGTTCGCTCAGCAGCCGCTCGATGGCCTCCAGGGGCACGTGGCCTTCCACGGCGTAGCCGTCGACCTCGGTGGTGTGGCAGCTCCAGGTGGTGGGCGGCACGCCGAGGGCCAGCTTGGCGCCGGCGGTGTCCTCGGTGTCGATCACCGTCACCTCCATCCCGCGCTCGCGCAGGATCTCGATGTAGTCGCCGCAGCAGCCGCACCAGGGGGACTTGGTGACGGTCACCTGCAGGCCCGCCAGCGGGACCGCGGCGTGGGCGGATTGGCCGCCCAGCAGCGCGGTGGCGGTCACCGCCAGCGCTAGCAGCGGGGTCAGTGTCAGTAACCATCTCTTCACGTTGGTGCACCTAGCCTTCCTCGTCGCGGGCGGCCTGCGCCGCTCCCGCGCGTTAGCAACCGAGAAGCAACCTCTTCTGCGCGCGGCATCTCAGCCCCGCCGTCCGGGCGGCGGCTCCGCGGCGGTAACGCCGGCCGCCGACTCCACCGCGCTTGGCGCCTGCCGGTCGGGCTGGGCGCCGGGGGCGGTGCTGATGTCGTGGCGGGAGAAGTCGGGGAAGAGCGCGCGCAGGAGGCCAAGCGCCAGCAGCACCAGGGCGACGGTGCCAAGAAGCATCCATAGTCCGTGGGGTGCCATGTGCGTCAGCGGCGCGCTCATGTCGTCCACGGTAGCGGCCGGTTGTTTCGGTCGCTTAAGCGTCGTGTAAGGTCCGCGTAAAGTCGCGTTGGGCGGATTGGTGTCCCGGAAACGGGTGTTAGTTTGGTGGTCATGAGCCGCATCCTGGTGGTGGAGGACGACGCTGACGCCGCGCAGGTGGTGAGCGCCTACCTGACGCGCGAGGGTTACGCCGTCGAGGTGGCGCACGACGGCGCCGCCGGCCTGCAAGCGGCGCTTACGGCGCCGCCTGCCCTGGTGGTGCTCGACTGGATGCTGCCGGGCGTGGCCGGCCCCGAGTTCCTCACCGCGCTCAGGCGCGCACAGCGCACGCCCGTCATCATGCTGACGGCCAGGAGCGAGGAGAGCGACCGCATCGTGGGGCTGGAGCTGGGCGCGGACGACTACGTGGTGAAGCCGTTCAGCCCGCGCGAGCTGGTGGCGCGCGTGCGCGCGGTGCTGAGGCGCAGCCAGGCGCGCGAGGTGGCGGCGGCGGACGAGGCGGTGGAGCATCGCGGCCTGCGCGTCGATCCGCTGCAGCGCCAGGCGAGCTTCGCGGGGCGCGAGGTGGAGCTGACCACGCTGGAGTTCGACCTGCTGTTCGCGCTGGCGCGCGCGCCGGGGCGGGTGTTCAGCCGCAACGACCTCATCGAGCGCGTGTGGGGCCCCGACTTCACCGGCGTCGACCGCGTGGTTGACGTGCACGTTTCAAACCTGCGCCAGAAGCTCGCCAGCGTGGGCGCGGACGCCCTGCTGGTGACCGTGCGCGGCGTCGGCTACAAGGTGGCATGACTAGCCCGATGACCCGGCCGCCCCGCTCGAGCCTCTACTGGCGCCTGCTGCCCTCCTACCTGGTGGTGGTGGTGGTGGCGCTGGGCACGATGTTCCTGGCGGGCGAAGCACTGGCGCCCTACTTCTTGCAGCGCCACGTGGACGCCATGATGGAGTCGCTCCACGCCCACGGCGACCAGACGCTCGACGCCATGGCCGACGACCTGGCGGCCGGCTTCCGGCGCGCCCTGACGCAGTCGCTCTTGTGGGCGCTGGTGGCGTCCGGGGCTGCCGCCACTATGGTTGGCCTTTACGTCACGCGGCGGGTGGTGCGGCCGCTGCGGGCGCTGACGCGCGCCAGCGGCCGCATCGCCGGCGGGCGCTACAGCCAGCGTCTGACGCAGCGGGCGCCGGGCGAAATCGGGGAGCTGGCGGCGGCGTTCAACACCATGGCGGCGACGCTGGAGAAGAGCGAGGAGCGGCGCGTGCAGCTCATGGCCGACGTGGCGCACGAGTTCCGCACGCCCCTGTCGAACCTGCGTGGCTACCTGGAGGGCCTCGAGGACGGCGTGTTCGCGCCCGAGGAGCTGGCGGCGCCCGCGCGAAGGCAGTTGCAGCGCTTGGAGCGCCTGGCGGACGACCTGAGCCTGCTGTCGCGCGTGGAGACGGGCCAGGTCGACCTGCACCCCGAGGCGGTGGCGGCAACCGCCCTGCTGGAGGCCGTGGCCGAGGCGTTCCGGCCAAGCTTCGAGGCCAAGGGCGTGGAGCTGGTCGTAGAGGCGGCGGCGGCGGTGCGGGTGTGGGCCGACGCCGAGCGCAGCGGCCAGGTGCTCACCAACCTGGTGGCCAACGCCCTGCGCTTCACGCCTGCCGGGGGCCGGGTCAAGCTTGCGGTTTACGCGGTTGGCGAGGGGTGGGTGCGCTTCGAGGTCAGCGACACGGGCGGCGGCATCCCACAGGGGCAGCTCAGCCTGGTGTTCAACCGCTTCTACCGCGGCGACCAGGCGCGCGCCCAGCAGGAGGGCGGCGGCAGCGGCATCGGGCTCACGCTCGCCAAGCAGTTAGTGGAGCGCCAAGGCGGCGACATCGGCGTCAGCAGCCGCCTGGGGCAGGGCAGCACCTTCTGGTTCACGCTGCCGCGGGCGCCGGACGCGGGCTGAGCGCCGCTCCGCGTCCTGGGCGGCTTTACCGAAACCTTACACGGGCGTTATCGCCGGTTCACGCGCGCGCCCGAACATGCTCCTCGACAGGAGGAGCGCCATGACGCACCGCAAGACACTCTTCGCCGCGCTGCTCGCCGCCGCGCTGACCACCACCGCCCTCGCCAACCCCGACCACCACCCGCCCGGCACGACCACGCCCCCCGGCGCCGCCCCCATGGGGATGGGTGGCGCGATGATGGGCGCCGACGCGATGGGCGGCATGCACGGGCCCATGATGGGCCACATGCCAAGCGGCATGATGCGCCAGATGCACGAGATGATGGCCCAGATGCACGGGATGCCCGCCGGTCAGACGCCGGGCATGATGCACGGCGCCGCCGGCACGACAGAGCTGGGAGGCTTGGCTGGCGAGGAGTTCGAGGTGGCCTTCATGTCGATGATGATCGCCCACCACCAGGGCGCCATCGCCATGGCCGACTGGGTGCTCGAGCGCGGCGACGACCCCGAGGTGCTGGCCGCCGCGCGCGCTGTCAAGGCCGCCCAGGCGCCCGAGATCGAGCAGATGACCACCTGGCTGCGCGCGTGGTACGACGCCGAGGTCGACGGCGCCTCGACGGCGACGATGGACGCCGAGATGAGCGGCATGATGACGGCCATGGCCGAAGGCCCAGACCCGGATGCCGCCTTCCTGACGGAGATGATCGCGCACCACCAGGGCGCCATCGACATGGCCCAGCTCGCGCTCGAGCGCGCCACGCACGCGGAGCTGCGCGACCTGGCGCGCGACGTCATCGTCACGCAAGCCGGCGAGGTGCACCAATACCAGGCGTGGCTGGCCGACTCCGCCGACTGAAGCCAGGGGCGGGTCCGGTCGCGGCGCGCTAGCGGCCGACCCGCCCCCACTCCTCTAGCCCGCCCGCTGCCCGTACGGCCGCTGCGGCCGCCATCCCACCGAACGAGGTTGAAGACATTGTCCCGAAAGCCCAAGCAACGCCGCCGCCCGCGCCCATCCACCATCGCCCTCGCATCGGGCGTCGTCATCATCGTGATGCTCGCCGTTTACGCCCGCATCGGCAGCGGCGGTTCCGGGCCGCTCACCTACCCCACCTATCCGGCCGAGCAGATCGCCCGCGGCGAGCAGGCGTACCAGGCGAACTGCGCCACCTGCCACGGCGTCACGGGCGCCGGCAACTCGCGCGCCGGCATCCCAGCCCTGGACGGCACCATGCACGCCTGGCACCACCCCGACTCGCAGATCGCCGCCATGATCCGGCAGGGCGGCTTCATGATGCCAGCCGTCGGCCCCGACTGGAGCGACGAGCAGGTCACGGACGTGATCGCCTACATCAAGGAGTGGTGGAAGCCGCAGCAACGCGCCGCGCAGGCGCGCCTGAGCGGGACGCCCTAGCGGGAGCGCGCTGGCTATGGCTCTGGGAGGGCTGGAACGGATTAGGAGGAACGCGGTGATCACCACGGCGGCGGAGTACGCTCGCGCCACGCGACGCTTGCGGGACGAGAGCGAGCACCTGGATCGACTGCGGGAGGCCTTGAGCCGCGCCGCTTTGCGCTGCCTTTATTCAGGCTTAACGCCGAGGCACGAAACTGTACTAACGCACCCCGTATTGGTGCGAGAAAGAGGTCTAGATGGCTAGCCATTGGCAGTCGAGCAAGCAGCTCCCAGGAGGCGTCCCATGATGGGGTACGGCGGTTGTGGCGTAGGCGCGGGAGGCTTCGGAATGATCATCTTTTGGGTTCTCGGCATTCTCGCAATCGTCTGGGTCCTTCGTGAGGTAAGCGCCGGCAGGATAGGTTCCCGCGGGAGCATCGACCCGTCCGCCGCCCCGCCGCAGGATTCGGCGCTTGCCATCCTCCGCGACCGTTACGCGCGAGGCGAGATTGACGAGGACGAGTTCGAACGGCGCAAGCGGAGCCTATAAGAAACATGCGCACCTGCGCGCACAGGAAGCCTGGGCGGGACGCCCTAGCGGGAGCGCGCCGGCTATCGACCCTGGGCGCCGGGAACAGACAAGGAGGTGCGTGGTGATCAACACGGCGGCGGAGTACGCTCGCGCCACGCGACGCTTGCGGGACGAGAGCGAGCACCTGGATCGACTGCGGGAGGCCTTGAGCCGCGCCGACCTGGCGGCCGAAGAGGTCGAGCGCCTCATGCGGCCGGCCCTTGACTATCACTCGGAGCTCCGCAGGGAGGTCGAAGCGTACGAACGCGAGCGCCCAGTGGAGCTCGAACCGCTCAGCCGCCTAACCGACATCGGCCGCTGGCTGACCGAACTGCGCTCTCAGCGGGGGTGGACGCAGCAGCGCCTCGCCGCCGCGCTGGGCACGAGCGCCCCGCTGGTCTGCCGGGACGAGCGCAACGGTTACCGGAACATCAGTACCCAGAGGGCGCAGCGCATCCTCGACGCTTTCGGGGCGCAGATCAGCGTGCGGATCGAACGCCTCGCGCCGATCGAACAATTGCCGGGCGCGTCACCCCTAGAGGTAATACGCGAGAGCCTGGCGCGGTTCGTTGGCGCCGACGAGGAGGGCCTGGAGCTGTGGCTGACGTCGCCGCATCCGCAGTTGGGGGGCACCTCGCCGCAGGAGCTGCTCGAGGCCGGCGAGGACGAGTTCGTCGCCCAGTTCGTGCAGGACATGGTGGCGAGCGCAACTACCAGCGGGGCCGAGGTCCATTAGATGCACTCCCGCCCGCTGGACTATGAACGCGGACGGTGCCCGGCCGTCTGCTCACCGCCCCCGCCAGGCGTCGGCCCGCGCGCTATTGGGCGCGGCCTTACGGCACCCCTGGGAGGAAGGGCAAGCAGGTATTGAGCGCCGTTGGTCGCGGTGAGGCGGCGGCTATCAGGCGCACCGTTTCGCAGCGAGCGCTCACCTCAACTCGCGCCCCGCACGGCGGGAGCCCCCGACGCCAGCGCACAGCGCCCGCGCGGCCGCTAGTGGTAGCCTCGACCAGGACGACAACATGCCACCGATAGGAAGGTTCGCCCCACCCACAGGCCTGCGGCCACCCACTTGCATGGTCGCGCGCTCCTCGTCGCTCGCGCTAACGAGAGCGTGAGAGGGCGTCGTGATCCAGGCGGCCGCTGACGCCCAGATCGAGCAGGCCGCGGCCGGCGCCGGGCCGCGCGTGCTGCTGGTGTCGGACAACCGCGACAACGCCAACTGGGGCAGCCGCGCCACCACCATGGCGCTGCTCGAACTCATGGCCGCCGCCGGCCTCTCGCCTTCCGACCGCGTGCTGGACGCCGAGGTGCGCTCGCGCGTGGCGCTGGCCGACGGGCCGGTGGCGGGCCGCCTCCTGCGGCAACCGGCCCTCGCCCGGCTCGCCGGGGCCGGCCTGGCGCGCGGCGGCCGCACGCGCCTGTCACTGGAGCGCCTGGGCGTCCGCGACGCCGTCAGCGACGACCCCGCCGAGACGGTGCGCCGCTGGCGCCGCTCAGGGCGCGAGCCGCTGGCGGAGTGGATCGCGCGCGTGGAGCGCGCGGACGCGGTGGTCATCAACGGCGAGGGGAGCATGATCTTCACCACCCCCTCGCGCCTGGAGCAGCGCTTCCACCTGGCCGTGATGCAGCTCGCGCACGAGGCGGACGTGCCCTTCGCCTACGTCAACGCGCTGGTCGCCGACCCGGCCAACGGGCCCCGCAACGCCGCCACCGTGGCGGCGACCCGGCGGCTGCTGCCCCAGGCGCGCCTGGTGACGACGCGCGACCCCTGGTCGCAGGCGTTCCTCCGCGAGG
>CALCHY010000268.1 GCA_937907415.1 uncultured Trueperaceae bacterium | reverse complement strand
GGATGCGCTCGTCTAGTGGCGCGGCGTCCCAGTCGGCCGCGTCAAGCCACGGAAGCTCGAGGGTGGCGGTCTGCTCGTCCCGTGCGTTGGAAAGTGCATCCTCCCAATGGAGGGTCAGCGCAACCGGGTTAGGGCCGGGCTCAACGCTGAGGGTTACGAAGTACTCGCCAGGCAGCCCTGCGATCAGGTCGGGGAGCATCAGCCCGCTGGCGTCGTCGCCAAGGCCGGCCAGCCGCGCCCCGTCGCCGTCCGCGAAGCGCAGGGTCGCTCCAGCGACGGGCGCCACCGCGAGGCGGACGCCGCGGCCCCTCAGTGAACTCAGGCCAGCCACCTCCTGCTCGAAGGCGCGCGCTACGACCCCGTCGTCTTCTAGGAAGACGTAGTTACCGCGCCCGGCGTCGGCCATGGCCCGCAAGAGATCCTCGTCGTAGTCGCGGCCGAGGCCCATGGCCGTGGTCGTTACGCCGTGGCCAGCGGCCGCAGCAACGTCGCGCACTATCTGACGATGGTCCGTGACGCCGGCATTGGCCATGCCGTCGGAGAGGAGCACCACGCGTGCGAGCGCCTCGTCATCAGTGCAGGCGAGCACCTGCGTGAGCCCCTCCGCCCAGCCGCCGAACAGGTTGGTAGCACCCCCTGGTTCGATCGCTGCGATGCTCTCGGCCAGCCGCCGCACGTCGTTGCCAACGCGCACTAGGGGCTGTACGACGTCCACGCCACCATCGAAACTGACCACCGCCACCCGATCGCCGGGCACCAACATGCTGACCGCCAGCACCGCCGCGCGCTTGGCCGCCTCGAGCGGCGCGCCGCTCATCGAGCCGGAGCGGTCGATGACGAGCGCGAGGCTAAGGGGTTTACGGTCGACTTCAGTGGCCGGGTGATCGACGGCGACGCTGACGAGCAGGTCTAGCTCGCCTCCTCTTAGCGGCAGGCCTGGCTTCGCGGGAACGACGGTCAGTTGCGGTCTTGGCAGGTTGGTGTGGCTGGTGGTCGGCATGGCTTCTCCCCTCGTTGCGCGCGGGTCATTGGGCCCGCGCAGTGGTGTAGGGCCACGGAAAGCGGCCCTGTTCTCCCGACTTCGGCTACTTGCGCTTCTTGCGGACCTGCTCCACCTGCAGGAGGACGACCTTGAGAGCTTGGAGGAGCGCGTCGTCGCCCCAGAGCGTGGTGGGGAGCATGAAGTCGTCGCGAACTGAGAGCTCCAGGCCGTCGGCCACGTTGAAGCGCGTCCAGCTAGTGGGGGGCTCCTGGCCTAGGAGCAGGGGTGCTTGATTCTGAACGGAGGCCGCGGAAGAGGGCGGCCGGGTGGCCACTCGCTGGCCCTGTGGTGGCACCTGCGGCGGTGGGCTGGCCGGAGCTGGAGCTGGCATGGAGCCGCCAACGCCCTCTCCCTGCAAACCGGCGCGTGCGCGGACCGCGCTGAGGAACGCCGCCTTGGCGGCGCCGTCAGGAGCGCTCGTACTACTCGGCACGAGTTGGAGTTGGACTTCGCCTTCTAGCAGCGCAGCAACTTGCTCCACGCTTTGCCCTGCGAGGGCGGCGCGGATGGCGCCGCTCCCGAACCCTTGGGCGAGGAGCTTACGGACGACCAGCAGGGTGGTGAGGTGTTCGAACGTGTAGCGCGCCTCGCGCCCCTCGCGGTGAGCTTCCGGCAGGAGTCCCTCGGTGGTGTAGAAGCGCACTAGCCGCGGGTTCACGTCCTCGGCGGCGCGGCCGGTGGCGTCCTTCGGGAGGTAAGTGGGCAGCAGCACGTTGGCTGCGGTAACGAGCTCGGCCAGCGAGTAGATGGCGTCGCGATGGCTGGCGAGCGGGTCGGGAAGCATGCTCAAAGACTAAGGCTTACAGTCTCTACTGTCAAGGTCAGCAATAACTGCAATCCTATGGCGCTGAGATACCTCCGCGCGGACCTCGCGGGACGGCGCCGAGCCCGCTCCCGCTCACAGCGGATAGACAGCTACACGACCCTGAACACCGCGTTCGACTTCACGCTTCCGACCGCAGCCTGCGCGCAACGGCGTGCCAGAGAAGGCCGGCCCCCACCAAGCCAACCCCGATAAGCCAGATCTGGCGCTCCACGAAGAACGCCAGCAGCAGGCAGCTCGCCAGGCCCGCCGCAGCCACCCACCGCGGGTAGTAACGCGCTTCAGCAGGCAAGCGCAAAGCTGCCAGATTGGTGATGGCGTAATACACCAGCACGGTGAACGCGCTGAAGCTCCAAGTGGTGCGCACGTTCCCTGTCGCCGCGAGGACCGCGATCACTGCTCCAACGGCGATCACGGCCGCCGTCGGCGTGCTTCCAGTCGCGTCGAGTCGCCCGAAGATCGGCGGCACGTCACGCCGCCGGCCCATGGCCATGAGAACCCTTGACAATCCAAGGATGAGGTTCAGTAACACCCCGACCATCGCGGTGATCGCCCCTATCGCAAGAACGTGTGGCGCCCAGCCGAGGTTGAAGCTGCGGGCGACCTCCTCGAGGGGCGCGGCGCGGTACTGCACGGCCGATAAGGCCGCCGTCCCAGCCACCCCCACCCCAACCAGCGAAACGAGGATGTAAACGACCCCAACAACGACCAGTGCGGCGATGATGGCGCGCGGGATCGTCGTGCGCGGCCACTTCACCTCCTCACCGAGAGTGGCGATGCGGCCGTAGCCGGTGTAGGCGACGAACATCAGCGCCGATGCGTACAGCAGCGCCGAGAGTGGACCTCTGCCCTCCTCAGGCGCGAAGAAGGGCACGAAGGTCGTCAGGCCCTCGCGGAAGACGCCGGGCAGCCCGACCAGCACGAAGAACGCCAGGCTGGCCAGAGTAACGCTCACGATGACGATGTTCGCGCGGTTCGAGCGGCGCATGCCTGCCAGCACCGTCAGAGTCAAGGCGAACACGAGCGCCAGCGCCAGCGGCACGATCGCGGCGCTGTGCCTCGGTCCAAGCAGCGACAAGGCGTAGCCAGCGAAGCCCAAGGCGGCGGTCGCGGCAGAAGCGCTCTTGGCCAGGAGGAACAGCCAGCCAGCCGAGAACCCGAACCACGAGTTCAGGTAGCGATAGCCGTACTCGTAGGTGCCACCAGAGACGGGGTGGTTAGCAGCGAGCTGCGCACTGGACAAGCCGTTGAAAGTCGCTACCACCGCACCTATGACAACGGCCAAGACCACCGACGGGCCGGTGATGCCAGCGGCGATGCCGATGGAGACGAACACTCCAGTGCCGATGATGCTGCCGAGCCCCATCATGACCGCGCCGAACGTGCCGACCTCACGCCGGAGTCGTTGCGGCTCCGGCGAAGTCGCGCTACTGGGGCCAGGCCTCATGGGCGCCTCCGAGGCGCTCACGATGTTGTCGGCCTGGACTCAAGTTCTCGATGGGCACGGGCTGAAGCTCCGAACATCACGGCCCACGATACTCGGCGCCGCAGCCGCCGTCAGCCCATGGTGTCGCTACGGGACGCGCCAACGGCGGCACGCGACGCCCGCGGCCCATTATCGTTGCTCATGCGCCAGCCCGTTTCGCTACCGGACCTCTCCAAGTTCGCAGCGGTGCTCTTCGATCTCGACGGGGTCCTCACCCCCACCGCTGAGGTGCATATGCGCGCCTGGGAGGCGCTCTTCACGCCGTTCCTTCGCGAACACCCTGGCGCCGCACCGTACTCGGTGAAGGACTACTATGACCACATCGACGGCAAGCAGCGCTACGAGGGCGTCGCGCAACTCCTGCGCTCACGCGGGCTCGAGCTACCGTTCGGAACGCCAGATGACGCGCCCACCGCGGCCACCATCTTCGGCCTCGGGAACCGTAAGAACTTCGAGTTTCAACGCATCCTCGTGGAGGAGGGCGTGGCGCCGTACCCGGGTTCGTTGGCGCTGCTCGACGCGTTGGCGGCACACGGCACGCGTGTTGCAGTGGTGTCTAGCTCGCGGAACGCCGCCAGCGTGTTGGCGGCAGCGGGCCTAACGGATCGCTTCCGAACGGTCGTGGACGGCGTAGTCGCTGCCGCAGAAGGCCTTGCGAGCAAGCCGGACCCAGCCACCTACCTCGCGGCCGCGCACCTTCTACGAGCCGACCCTGCCAAGACCGTGGTGATCGAGGACGCCATCGCGGGAGTCGCCGCAGGACGCGCTGGTGGTTTCGGGTTGGTGGTCGGCGTCGACCGTGGGGCTAGCGTTGGCGCGCTGTCGGCGGCGGGCGCGGACGTGGTCGTTTCCGACCTGGCGCTGCTAGCGGCCGCCGTACCACGGTCACCAGTCGACCGCCGCCGCTACCCCGTTGACGAGTGGCGCCTGGTGGAACTCGAGCGACCAGCCGCGAAGCAACGCGGCCACTCCGAAACGCTCTTCGCCTTAGGTAACGGCTACCTCGGCCTGCGCGGCAACGACGAGGAGGGCGGAGCCGAATACGAGCACGGCACGTTCATCAACGGTTTTCACGAGACCTGGCCCATCGTCTACCCAGAGGCCGCTTACGGCTTCGCAACCGTCGGCCAAACCATCCTCAGCCTCCCGGACGCCAAGACCATCCGCCTGCAAGTCGGCCCGCACACCCTCGACCTAGACACCGCCGTGCTCGACGATTACCGGCGCACCCTAGACATGCGGGCTGGCACCCTCGAGCGCCGGCTGGTCTGGCGCACGCCGGCTGGTCAACGGGTCGCCGTGTCCTCGCGCAGGCTCGTCAGCTTCAGTGACAAGCATCTGGCCGCGATGGAGTACAGCGTCACGCTGCTCGACGCCGACGCTAGCCTGACCATCACTTCACTGCTGGTGGACCGCCAGGCCGAGGCGACGGGGCTCGGCGCTGCGGGCTTTGACCCGCGCCGGGGAGAAGACATGCGTGGGGCGCTGATCCCACAGCGTCACGGCCATGATGGCGAGCGCACCTTCCTGGCCCACGCGACGCGCCACTCCGCACTCGGTCTGGCAGCGATGGTCGACCAGCACGTCACGGGCGCCGCTCATGAAGCACGCACCAGCATCTCGCCAACCTCGACCGAGGTGACTTACCGGGTAGCGGCGAAGCGCGGTGTCAGCGTCACGCTGCACAAGTTCGTGGCGTATCACGACGGCCGCGCCGATGAACTCCCTGCCCTCATCAAGGCGTGCCACACGACCTTAGACGACGCGCGCGCCGCTGGCCTGACACAACTGCTCGCCACGCAGGCGTCATGGCTCGAGGAGTTCTGGTCAGACGGGGACGTGAAAGTCGCGGACCAGCCTGCCGTGCAGCAGGCGCTGCGCTGGAGCCTCTTCCAGTTGGCTCAGGCGGCAGCGCGTGCCGATGGGCGGGGTGTCGCCGCTAAGGGCGTGACCGGCAGCGGCTACTCGGGACACTACTTCTGGGACACCGAGATCTACGTCCTCCCCTACCTGATCCACACGCGAC
>CALCHY010000267.1 GCA_937907415.1 uncultured Trueperaceae bacterium | reverse complement strand
AGCGCCATCTGACATCGTCTTTTTCTTGCCGCCATTGCATTCGGCGATGGTTGCTGCGTAGGTCTTCGATAATGGTTGGACCGTAAAGATCGGGCGGGGACTAGCTTTCTGTCAGCCGCCTCAGAGCTGGTTTGAAGCCGCCGCGAACGACCTGAGTTTGAGGAAATGCCTCGAGAAGAAGGTGAACATCTTCTGGGTGGAGGTTGGGTAGTGTGCTGATTGCACGTCGCCTAATCCAGGAACGGCCACCCTTCCGACTCAAGCATCCCCGCGAAATACGCCCTTGTCTCCTCATCTTCACTCCAAACTAAACAGCCCTTGAGCCCCCGTGTCATCAGCGTCCGGTAGGTGTTCTTGATGATCGCGTCAGCGGCCCTCACGGCCCCCACTCGGTCGGCCTTGTACATCCCCTTGAACCCGCGGATGGTCGAGTCGTTACTCGACCGCGCGAACCCGTCCGTCACGACTTGGCCATTCCTCACCAGTAGGTCCGGCCCGATGATCACGCCAACGTAGTCCAGCTCGAGACCCTGGCAGGTATGAATGCACCCCACTTGCTCAACCGAGTTCGGCTTTAAGATCCATAGGCTGCCGTCTTCCGACAGGTTCCATTGTGCCGCGAAGCCGTGCTCCGGGAACTCGATGTCGAACGCGGCAGGGTCCTTCTTGCTCTTCCAATCCCAGCAGTAGCCGGCCACCATGCGCGACTTATTGTTCACGAGGTTCAACCGGACGATCTCGTCGCGCAGCTCGTCTGGCGCAGCCATAACCCTGAACTCATAGTTGATGCCGGTTAGGTCTTTGTTGGCGGTCTCGCGAATCTGAAGAGCGTCGTCGACCCAGGCGAGGTAACCGTCAGACCCGTTGCAGCGGAACTGGGATGCCAGGCGGCCGAAAGTTACGGTTGCGCCTTCTGCGTGTGCGGCCTCGATGATCTCCTGCACCGTACCGATGTCGAGCAGCGTGACACGCTGCGCCTCGTCGATGAAGAACACCGAGGCCTTGGACGCGCGGATGATCTCAGCGATCTGGTTCTCTCCTAGGTTCTTATACATGCCCGACTTCTCGTTAAGGCGGTGTGCTTCGTCTACGACTAGGGTGTCGAAGGTGTTCTCCGGGGTATCTACATAACCGCCGGATCCGCGGAAGAGGTTTTCAATGCGAGTCCGGCGGAGGGTGCCCGCCAGCTTGGCCGCGTAGACGGCGCGGGGCGCCGCGTTACGCGTCACGTATTGCACTACCTGGCCACGGTTCGTGAGCTCGACTAGGAGGTTGACCGCCACAACCGACTTGCCCGTTCCAGGGCCGCCTTCCACTATGTAGACCTGCTTGTCGCCTGTGCTGGCTTCGGCGGCCAGCCTGAGCGTCGTCTCGTAGACGAGCTTCTGGTCGTCGACGAGGTTGAACTCGGAGTTGCCGTGCATAAGGCCAGCAAGGTGATCCGCTAGGGACTTCGACGGTCGTAATCGGCTGTTCTCGATGCGGTACATGAGCTCGCCGCCATCGCCCTTATTTATGTACTGACGGATGAAACGCTGCAGAGCAGCGTGGTCGTCCTTGAGGAAAAGGGGTGCCTTCCCCAAGTGATCTCGATAGAAATCGCTGCGCAGTTCGTCGGAAACGCAATTGTGGAGGTAAGCGCACGGCTGAACGTTGACGTTCTCTTCTTGAACCGTCTCATTGAAGTCGAGCAGGAGAGCTGCGTAGGTCCAAGCCTGGTAAGACGGGTGGGCGACCTCGCGAACGGCGCCGCCTAAGTAGGTGACCACTATCCCGTCCATACGCGTGCTGGCGGCCGTCTCCCACTGCTTAAGTTCGACGATCACTGCTGCAGCCCTGCGCTGTGGTGCCCTGCTCAAGCCCGTGACGATGAAGTCGATGCGTTTGGACGTCTGAGGGATGGTGAACTCCAGAGCCACGCCAGCGTCGTCCGGGATGTACGGGTCGTCGAGAACATTGCGCATGTACTGCAATGAGTTGCGCCAGGATCTCACCTCGTTGGGTGAGGCGCCAACATGGCCGTGGGAGCGCATCAACTCTAGGATCTTGTCGGCGATCTGGTTGGACTTTACATCCGCAACGAAGGCGCTTTTGGTGGCGGAATAGACCAGCACGTCGGGTTCCCCTAACCTAGTTCTAACTGCCAGTTGTCCCCAGGGCACGTCGTGGGGCCACGAGGGCCCGCCGATCCGCCGGGGCTCTCCGAGTCTAGCGCCATGTCAGTCGATCCGGTGCCATTAGCGGTGATGCGCGCCATGGACGAGCTCCACCTGCTCAGGCCGTTCTTCGGCAGCCTCCGCATCGTGGAAGAACTGCAGGGCAATGGCTTTACGGTGAACCGCAAGCGCGTGCTGCGCCTGATGCGCGTGATGAACCTGAACCCCATCTACCCGAAACCTAAGACGAGCGGGCGCGGAGCTGTGGTGGGCCACAAGCTCTACCCCTACCTGCTGGACGCGCGGGACCAGGGTGGTTCTCTTCTTCTCGAACCGCAAGGCGTGTCTGCGGTTGGTGACAGCGCTCAGCGTGGAGGAGTCCGAGGAGTGGCTTTCGGACCGGTGGTCCCTGGACATGTAACTGCACGATGGCGGCATGCCGCTAACGGCGAGTCACGAGAGCATGTGCATGGTTGTATTCTCCCTAGCCCAGCTGCTCACCGCAAAAGCGCGCCGCCTCCCAGGTCTCGCACC
>CALCHY010000266.1 GCA_937907415.1 uncultured Trueperaceae bacterium | reverse complement strand
TCGAGCCCGTGCCGATCCATCGCTGACCTAATCGCTTTCGCCAGGTTGCTCGGGTCCCGCCAACGGCCATGCCGCTGCGGCGATGGGAATACAGGCCCCGCCAAGTGCTCAGGGTCCGCCATATCGATCCCGAACAGCAGGGCCCGCTCGCGCAGCATCGCCACTAGGTCATCCCGTAGCGGCACCGTTCGCGAGCTGCCTCTCGTCTTCGTCCGCTCCTGCCGAACCGCGCCTTGACCCTTGACCCAAATCACCGTGCCAGACACCTTCGCAGCACCATTGCCGTTTCTGAGGGTCAGGTCGGCCCATCGCAGCGCGGTAGCCTCTCCAATCCTCAGCCCAGCCCCGAAAGTGACCGCCAACAGGTCCGCGACATCGGTACCGTTCACGACACTCCCAGCCTCACCATGGCGCGACTTGAGCCGGGGACCGACCATCGGCCCCGCAGCCGGGTCATCACGCAGCGCCGACAAGAACGCCTCAACCTCCGCGTCCGTAGGAGTGTGCTTCGTCTCGTGCCTTCGCTGCTGAACCTTCACGTTCGGGATAGCGTCACGGCACGCGGCGACGGGATTGATCGGGGCGCGCATAACGTTCGATTCGGCGGCAAGGTCCATCGCCTTACGGAGTAGCGCCTTGGCCCGCACGGCACCATAGGTGCCGTGCTCTTGAGCGAACGACTCTAGAAACGCCCGCACGGTGGCGACGTCAACCTTGCGCGGCAGCATCGCTGCCAGCGCGCCCCCGTCGTGCTCCCGGACGGCTGCCGAGACGTAGACGTACTCACCCCGCGTACGGGGTGCCAGCTTCGTCGTGCTGGGAGACACCATGACCTGCTCCAGCAGATCTCCAACCGTCGTCGTCAGGTCTCCCTCAGCGGCCAGCGCGGCCGACTGCGCAGCCCGCAGTCGGGCGGATTCCAGCGCGGCCAGCTTCTCCTGCCCGGCCCGCTCCGTGGCGGCGATGGCGGCAGCCTTGGTGTCGCGCCACCTCCGCACCATGTACTCGGTGCCGTCGGCGTCGACCACACGCGCCAGGCCGCGCCACCGCGTCAGGGTGAACTCGGCAATCCCGTCATCGCTGTGGACCTTGTACCGCTTTCCCGTCTGCCATCCCTTCGGGTACGGCAAAGGCTCTCCGCCGTCAGAACAGGGTGCGGGGATGATTCGCTCGTCGCCATCAAATACTGCGCCCAGCGGCACGACCGAGACCGGGCCAACGGTTCCGGGGGATATGCGCGCTCTCGGCATAACCGACAGACTAGCATTCCGTGCACTATGCGCGCGGTTCGAGAACTTGAGTTTCGCCCGCTCGGGGTCATTCAATCCGTGCAGTAAGCGTGCAGTGGACTAGGTGATCTTGACAACGGATGATCGCCCAAGATCACGCAGTGCCATCTCTAGGTCCTTCGAAATGCGTTATTACCTGCGAAAACACAAGAGGACCGCCCGAGAGCGGCCCCTTGTCTGTAGCCCCGATGGGATTCGAACCCACGTTACCGCCGTGAGAGGGCGGCGTCCTA
>CALCHY010000265.1 GCA_937907415.1 uncultured Trueperaceae bacterium | reverse complement strand
GGACTTCTGGGGCAGCCGCGTCAAACGCAGCCTCAAAGACCCCACCAACCTCCCCCGCGAAGCCAACGACAAGAAACCAGAACTCCCCGAAGACAGCAAGTGGAGCCTCGACGCCTACCTCGAAATCGTCGACCTCCTAGAGCCACCACCCGTAATCGACGAGTTCGTCCTCGGCGCCTTCAAATGGCACTACGAGCCCGCCACCGAGAAACAACTCGGCCTCTTGTCCAACCTCGGCTACGACACCGACCCACGCCGCGTCGACTGGACCAAAGGCCAAGCTAGCGCCGTCATCGGCCGCGAACCAGCCAGCGAACGCCAAGTAAAACTCCTCATCGCCCTCGGCTACGACGCCGTCGGCCGCACCTGGACCCGCAACGAAGCCAGCCGCGCCCTACACGTAGCCGAAAAGGAAGGCCGCACACCAGACTGGAGCCGACTCAACAAACTCCGCGCCGCCTAATGCCCGGGCGCGAGCTCGTAAAACAACTCCACCGGCAAGAACAGCCGCTCCTTAGCGCGCGTCACCGCCACATACAGCAGGTTCAACTCCTGATCGAAATCACGCGCCTTTATGGCCGTCCACTCCTTCTTGTCCACCAAGTAGTCGCGGTACGACACGCGCCGGTCTAACGACCAGAAATCATCTAGCAAGGTGCAGGTGGCCATCTCCAAACCCTTCGCGCCGTGAGCGGTCGACAGGTGCAACGTCGCCTCACTCCGCTTATCGCGCGCGAACCCCACCAAGCGATCGAGCATCGCCGCAAGAGCCAACGGCCCATGCTCCTCCAACAACTTCACCAAACGAGCCGCCACCGGATCCCCACCATCAGCCGCCTCGAGCTCGAGTTCGTCTCGGTCCTTGTAGGGCAGTGGGGAGGCTTCGTGTGGGGGTTTGCCAACCCAGAGGTCGATGCCGGCTTGGATCTCCCGGCGGAACTTGTGGTACCCGCCGGAGATGTAGAAGGGTCGGTCGACTGTGTGCATGAGGAGTTCCATGAGGCGGGCGTTGGTTCTGGCGAGGATCATGCCTTCGTTTGCGATGCCTTCGTGGATGGTGCTGTGGATGTTGCGGTTGGGTCTGACTGGGTGCTTGGGTGGTTTGTTGCTTAGTTCGAGGATGCGGTTGGCGGCGTCGGCGATGGCGGGCCCGAACCGCCAGGACTTCGTGAGGGGGAGGCTGGGGCCTTCGAAGGTCTCCATGGCGGAGACGGCGCCGCGGAAGGCGTAGATGGATTGGTAGGTGTCGCCCACGACGATGAGTGGTACGTCGAAGCGGCTCGCGATGCCGATCATTACGGGCGATAAATCTTGGCTTTCATCGAGGGCAAGGTAGCGAGCTTGGAGGGGCCTCGTGCGGTCATTTTGTTGTTCGAGGGCGTACGCCTTGAGGTACATGTCGTGGTTGAACGGCCCGCCGTGCTGCCGGAAGTTCATGAGGTGATCCACGATCTTTACGGCAGCTTTGATGATCCGGGGGTACTCCCACGGGAGCCCCTCGACGGGCGGCATGTGCTCGTGCGTGAGCTTAGGGTCATCGCTGATCAGGTAGCGCCGGAAGGCCCACGAGATCCTCTGCAGCACCGCCGGCGGCACGTACGCCTCCTCCGGCGCTAAGGCAATAGCCGCGGCGTCACGGAGCTGCTGGCGACGAATGCCCCCAGGCTGCAGCTGGTTCTTGTAATCGAACACCTGCATCTCTCGGTACGCGAACGAGTGCATGGTGCGGACCTCCACGTGCCGCGGGAACTTCGTTTTCGCTTCCCGGGCGATGTCACTGTTGAACGCCATGTAGATACCGCGGTGCTGAGGCCAACGGTTCGCGTACTCAACGAGCGTAGACGTCTTGCCGGTCCCGGCGCCAGCGACCACTACGAGGCTCGAGGTCGGCTCGTGCGAAACGATCGCCTCCTGCTCCGGGGTAAGGCGCAAGGTAGATGGTAAAGAAGCAGTCTGCATCGGTCTACGGTTTCTTAGCGGGTGTCGCCACTGCCAGAGATAACACCACGAGCCTTACGGGAAGCTAACTTAGCCACGTTCTCACTCGCCACCGCCTCCAGGCTCGAGCCCAAGGCATGAGCGCACACCGCCAGGTAACGCAAGGCGACCAGAGTCGAGCCGAGCATGAGCTTCGCTGCCTCGCGCGGCACGCCGCCATCAGCGTCAAGGCCAGAATCGCGAATCAGCTTCCCGTACCGCTCCACCGGATCGCACGCGGCCGCAACCAGCCGCAGCACGCCGCCCGGCAAGGACAAATCCGCCACGTTCCCCAACGACCGCTCTTCGAGCGTCGCCAGCGACTCCTGCATCCACGGCTCCTCGAACCCAAGATCGCGCGTGAGGGCAGCAACGTACCAGAGCACGTCACCGAGCTCGGCCAGCAGCGGACCGGTATCCCCGCCGGGCTTGAGGTCAGCGAGCTTGCCTGCCGCCTCGCCCGCCTCCCCCGCGAGCTTCATGGCGGGGTACTGCACGCGCGCCGCGGCCGGGTAGACCGCCGTGCGCATCGCCAACTCCTGGTACTCAAGGAAAGTCATGGTGTTCTCCTTCATGCTTGTATCGCCTGGCCCAACGAGTTCGAATAGACCACCTGGTCACTCGGGACGACATCCTCGGCGCCGATGACACCCGTGTTCATCAGGTGGTTGGCCACCAACACCGGGAACAGCATCTCCAACAGCTGGCCATCGTCTACCTGCACTTCGTGATCGTCGTCCACCGGGCCGCGCTCGAAGCCAGCCAGCACGCCCTCAGGATCCAGTGTCAGGTTGCAGGCGCCGTAGTAGGCCACTTCCAACTGGTCATCGAGTAAGCCGATGTCAATGACGGTCATGGTGAGGTGGTATTGGCCGTCGTCAGAGCGTTCCTGGCTCGCGTAGATGTTGCGGCGCCGCACGTACTCGCCCTCAACGGGGTGCTCGTACACGGCGGACTCCCACGGCATGTGCGACGCCTCTGGGGCCGGCAGGTTATCGCCAGGTGCATGCGGCAGTTTCGCGCGACTCAACCGCACTATTTCTTCTACGTCTGACACGTCAACGATCACATCAGGAATCGGCATGTCACCGTCAACCGCAGCATTGAAAACAAGATCATGCGCCAGAAGCATCAGTTTGCCTCCACCAGATCGAACAACGGCACGGTATCCACCAGCTCCGTG
>CALCHY010000264.1 GCA_937907415.1 uncultured Trueperaceae bacterium | reverse complement strand
GCCACACCGGCCGTGACGCATGCTGCTCAGCGACTCAACGAGGTTCCGGGTTCGGAACTACTACTGTTCGTCCCGAGGTTGGCCGCTAGCTGGCGCCAGCGGCACGCTCACCCCGAAAGCGTTTCCGGCGGCCGCACCGTCGTTGCGCGGCCCGCCCCACGCTTCGCCGCCCCAACGGTCGGCGATTGACCGCACGATGTAGAGTCCGAGCCCGGTGCCCTTTGAACTCCCCTGGCCGCGTGAGTGAGGTTGGAACAAGCGCGCGACGGTTACGGGGTCGAGCGCCCCACCATTGTCGCGCACCTCAAGGCGCAACCAACCCTCGACCTGACGACCCGTGACCTCTATTATCTCGTTAGCTGGCCCGTGAACGGCGGCGTTTTCGAGCAGGTTAGTCAGCACCTGCAAGAGCTTGTCCTCATCGGCCAACACCAAGGCGTCTGGCAGTTCCAGCTCGACGGTCACTGCACGCTTCTCCAACACCGGGTGCAGCACAACCAACGCCCGGTTCACGACTTCAAGTAGCGATATCCGGCGTAGCAGGGGCGGCTTCACGTCTACCGTGAGATCGTCGAGCAGGCGAGTTAGGCGATCGACCTCAGCCATAGCGCGAGGCAAGAAGCGGGCGGCCAGCGCGGGGCTCGGGTCTGCCACCAGGGCCTCAAGGACGGCCTTCACCGAGGTAACCGGAGTGCGCAACTCGTGCGAGAGCACGGCCAGCAGCTCCCTGGCACCCTCTTCGGCGAGCCGGCGCTCCGTGACGTCGTACAGGACGAGACCGGCTGCGACTGGCACAAGTTCTAGGCGGCGGGAACGAATCTCGAGCTCCGTGCCAACGCCTGCGGCCCACGCCGCCTCCATGCGGTGGTCCCGGAACACGGCGATGAGCGGCGCTCCCTTGGCCCGCTCGCGCTCCACGTCGAGAAGGCGAGAGGCCGCCGCGTTCAAGTCGACGACCAGGCCAGCGTTGATGAGGATGACGCCCTCCTCGAGGGCGTCCCACCAGTCGCGGTAGGCGGTCACAGGTGACTGGTTGCTCACGCCGCTGGTCACCTCACTCCTTTTCTGCGCCGCCACCCAAGTCGCCAAGGCGGTAACCGCGACCCCGAACGGTCGTGATCGCGTCCTGGCCGAGCAGCGCCCTGAGTTGTGCCACGTGTTGGTCGACGGTGCGCTCCGTCCCGAAGAACGACTCGCCCCAGACCTTGTCGAGCAGCTCGCCGCGTTCGAACACGCGGCCCGGGTGCGTAACGAGGAATGCCAGGAGCTCGAACTCCCTGCGGGTAAGGGGGAGGGGCGCGTCACGCCACACGGCGTCTGCGCGGTCAAGGTCGATCACCAAGTCACCGAGCCCCAAGCGGGCAGGCGGGCGCACGCGGCGCAGCAGCGCACGCACGCGTGCGACCAACTCGGCAGCGGAGAACGGTTTGGTGAGGTAATCGTCCGCGCCGCGCTCGAGCCCCTCCACGCGCGCGGCCTCCTGCGCCTTGGCGGTCAGCATCAGTACGGGTTTGGCCGCGTGCGGGCCAGTGCGAAGGCGCTTGAGCAGGTCGAGGCCGGACTCGCCTGGCAACATCCAGTCGAGAACCAGTAGGTCGCTGGAGGCGACGTGTGGCCATGCGCTCTCCGCGCTGTCAGCCGCAACGACCTCGAAGCCTGCCTGCTCCAGGTGGTGCGTCACTAGTTCCCGCACGGTCGCGTCGTCCTCGACGAGTAACAGGGTCGCTGTGCTCACCCCGTCATTGTATGGAGCGCTCGTCAGGGGAAGTTCATGACCGTCCCATCACTTCGGCCTGCTACCCTGCGTAATCATGGCGACCGACTCGATGAACCCACTGGAACTTGACCTGCGGCAGATCAACGGCGCTGTCGTGCGCATGCTCAGCATGGTGCGCGAGAGCTGCGAGCTAGCGCGGCGTTCGCTCATCGGGCAGGACGTGGCGGCCGCCGAGCAGTGTGCTCGCGCCGACGACGAGATCGATAAGATCCAGGCAACGCTGGAGATGCGCATCCTCACCGTCATAGCAAGGCGCCAGCCAGCGGCGAGCGATCTGCGTTTCCTCGGGGCGGCGCTGCAGGCCCTCGCCGACATCGAGCGCGCGGGCGATTATGCCGAACACGTGGCTGAGGCCGGGGTGCGCTTGGCAGCAGAGCCGCGCCTCAAGAAGTACCTCGACCTGGAACGCATCTTCGAGGTGCTGGCCGACATGATCGATACGACGGCCAAGGCCATCGCGGAAGCCGACGTGGCGGCGGCGCGCAGGGCCCACGCCATGGACAACGAGATCGACGACTTGTACGACCAGATTCAGCGCGAGTTGCTCACCTACATGCTCTCCGACACCACGTCGATAGGCCGTGCAACCGAACTGGCGGCGGTGGCGCGCTTCCTTGAACGCTTAGGAGACCACATCGAGAACGTGAACGAGCACACCATCTTCTGGCTCGAAGGCAAGCGCCTCTGAACTAACCGAAGCGGCCGGTGACGTACTGCTCCGTGCGCTCGTCGATCGGGTTGGTGAACATGGCGTCGGTTGCGCCGGACTCGATGACGCTACCGTCGAGGAAGAACGACGTCACGTCGGAGATGCGGGCGGCCTGCTGCATGTTGTGCGTGACGATGATTATCGTCACGTCTTGTTTCAACTGACCAACCAACTCCTCGATGCGCCGCGTGGCCGCCGGGTCAAGTGAGCTGGTCGGCTCGTCCATCAGCAACACGTCCGGTTCGACGGCCAGCGCGCGGGCGATCGATAGGCGCTGCTGCTGGCCGCCAGACAAGCACGAGGCCGGGCTCCTCAGGCGGTCCGCCACTTCATCCCACAGGGCCGCCTGGCGCAGGCTGCGTTCGGCCGTCTCGGCTAGTTTGCGGCGGTCACGTTGGCCAACGAGCCGCTGGCCCGCGACCACGTTGTCGAATATCGACATGGTAGGGAAGGGCGTTGGCTTCTGAAACACCATGCCGATGCGGCGCCTTACGGTCACCGGGTCGACGCCGGCAGCGTAGATGTCGTCGCCGTCAAGCAACGCCTGCCCCGTTACCTTCACGCCACGCGTGAGGTCGTGCATGCGGTTGAGGGCCCTGAGGAACGTCGTCTTGCCGCAACCGCTCGGACCAATGAGCGCGTTGACTTTGCGGTCCTCGAACGCTAACGAGACGTCCCTGACGCCACGGCCGTTGCCGTAATCGACGGTGAGGTCGTGTGTGCGCATGCGGATGCGAGGGGTGACGGCTGGTTCGGTCATTCAATGAGCCTTCCGAGTGAGTAGGCGGCCGACGAAGAACACCACTATCACGAGGGCGAGTAGCACGATGCCCGCCGCCCAGCCCATGGCGTGCCACTGCTTGTAGGGGCTGACGGCCAGGGCGTAGAGGCGTTGAGGAAGGGTGTCTGCTGCCTTGGTGAGGTACTCGAGCGGGTTCCAAGGGTCGCGGGGCAGGAAGTTGTTGCCTAACGAAGTGAGGAGGAGAGGCGCCGCCTCGCCGGCCGCGCGCGCGAAGGCGATGAGCACGCCGGTCACCAGACCGGGCCTTGCAACTGGAAGCACCGCCGCCAGGATCACGCGCCAGCGGGGCAGGCCGAGCGCCAACCCGGCCTCGCGGATCGACCACGGCACCAGCGACAACGCGCCCTCCGTTGCGCGGGCGATGATCGGCAGCATGACGACGCTTAGGGCCAGTGCGCCAGCGAAACCCGAGAACATGCCCGTCGGCCGCACCACGAGGGTGAAGATCAACAGTCCCTTCAGGATGGCAGGCATTCCGTTCAAGGTGTCGTTCATTACCCGGAGCAGCGGGTTGAGAGGGTGCTCCTTGAACTCTGCGAGCATCAGCCCGGCGCCGATGCCGACTGGCACAGCCATGAGCACCGCGGTCAGGTCGATGAAGAAGGTGCCGGCGATGGCCTGCGCCATGCCGGTGGGTTGACCTAACTGCGCACGCGTCGGGCCGCCGAGGTCCTTCGTGAAGAAGTCGCCGTTCAGCGCGCTTACGCCCTGGCTAACGACGTACCAGATGACGATAAGAAGGGGGACGAGTACGACCAGGCTGGCCAAGACGATGAGGCCAAGCATGAAGCGGTCGCGACGGTGACGCCGTCTGAGGCTCGTCACGACCCCTCGTTCCCAGGCACGAGGCGCCGTTGGACCCAAGCTGCGGCCAAGTTGACGATCAGGGAGATGATGAACAAGAAGAAGCCAACGGCCAAGAGGCTGTTGAGGTGCAAGTTATCGACGGCCTCCCTGAACTCGTTGACGATGATCGACGCCATGGTGGAGGCCGGCCCGAACAGCGTGAGGGGCAGGCGCACCGAGTTGCCGATGAGCATGGCAACGGCGATCGTCTCTCCAAGGGCGCGCCCGAACGACAAGACGGCTCCGGCCGTTATGCCGCCGCGCGCGTAAGGCAGCACCGCCACGCGCAGCACCTCCCAACGTGTAGCGCCGAGCCCCCAGGCGGCCTCGCGTTGCTCGCTCGGCACTAGTCGGATGGCGTCGCGGGCCAGCGCCGTGGTGTAGGGCACGATCATGAGGGCGAGGACCAGCGTGGCCGTGATCAGCCCGTACCCCGTTGGGTTTCCCAGCCAAGCGGCTTGCCCTGGCGCGTTCTCAGTTGCCCATAGGTAGATGGGACGGTAGACGTTGTCCCGCAGGGCGGGGGCGAGGACGAGGATGCCCCAGATGCCAAGTACGACGCTTGGTATGGCCGCCAGTAGGTCGACGACGTAATCGATGCCCGTCGCTAACCACCGAGGGGCGTACTCGGCGCTCAGGATGGCAAGCCCGATGGCGGGTAGGAACGAGAGGAGTAGTGCCGCGCTGCTCGTGATGAGCGTGCCGAGTATGACGGGCCAAGCGCCGAACACGCCGCTCACCGGGTCCCACTTGGTTCCGGTCAGGAAGCCGAAGAGACCGAAACGACTGAGTGGGTCGGCTGCTTCCTTGCCTAGCGTCCAGGCCATGAGGACCCCGAGGCCAACCACGACCAAGCCCAAGACGGTGAGTAGCGTGAGGAAGGCGGTGTCGCCGAAGCGACTGCCCTTGTTGGCTAGACTGCGCAACTACTGCTCCTTATGCGTTCAGGCGGTGGCGAAATCCGGTCGTCCCGGACTTCGCCACCGCGCGGAACTCGAAACGGTGCTCGAGAGGTTAGCGGAGGCCTTCGACGATGGCCGCGCCGATGTTCTCGCCCTGCCACTTGACTTGGGCTAGGCGGTCCAGGTTGCTGTCGATCGCGGCCTTCGGTAGTGGCGCGAAGTCAAGCAGGGGGCTGAACTCTTGGCCTGCCGTCGTCATCCAGGCGAGGAAGCGCACGGCTTCTTCGGCCTGAGCGCGGCTGGTGAACGCCTTGTTGGCGTCCGCGTTCTCGTAGAAGAGCGCCCACGTGAAGCCCGAGATCGGGTAGCCCTCCGGGTGGGCGGTGTTGACGATCAGGACGCGGGTGTCCTCTGGGAGCGGAACGTCGCCTGCTGCCGAGGTGGCCTCGAGGCTCGGGGCGATGACGTTGCCTGCCGCGTTGAGCATGTAGCCGTAGCTGATGTCGTTGAGAGTGGCGTAGACGAGGCTGTTGTAGCCGATGGTGCCTGGAGTGTTGTTGATCAGGCCAGCCACTCCTTCATTGCCGCTTGCGCCAACGCCGGTGGGCCACGCGACGGCCGTGCCAGCACCGACCTTGCTAGCCCATGTCGGCGAGACTGCGGAGAGGTAGCTCGTGAAGATGTTCGTGGTGCCCGAGCCATCCGCGCGGTGCACGACGTTGATGAGCATGTGCGGCAGTTCGACTCCCGGGTTGAGGGCTGCCAGGGCGGCGTCGTCCCAGGTGAGGATCTCGCCGGAGAAGATACCGGCCAAGACTTCGCCGTCGAAGATCAGCCCGGTCTCGAGGCCAGGAACGTTGAAGGTGATGACGACATCGGCAAGCGTGACGGGCAGGTTGTACGCCTCGCCGCCACTGCCTGCGCGTGCCGCAGCGAGCTGTTCGTCGTTCAGGAACGCTTCCGTTGCGCCGAAGTGGACGGTCTGGTCGATGAAGTTGCGGATGCCGCCACCAGAGCCGATCGACTGGTAGTTGACGAGGACGGCGCCGTTCGTAGCGTCACGGTAGAGGTCGGCCCACGAGGCGATGAGCGGCGCGGGGAACGAGGCGCCAGCGCCAGTGATGTCGACGCTGGTCTGCGCTGCGCCGATGCTTCCGACTGCCAGGCAGGCGGCTAGGACGAACGAAGCGAGGTTCTTGGTCATGTGAGGTTCCTTCCGAAGCTGCCGACCTGCCGCATGGTGGCGGGTGGGCGAGGGCGGGCTTGCTGCCCGCTTTCGAATGTAGAACCGCAGTGTCAGTTGCCTGTCAGCCGCGTTGGACGGCCCTGAACTATGCTGCGCCCATGCCAGATGACGCCCTAGACCTGAAATCACTTGCGCTCGAGCATTCCAGTTGCAACTTCAGTAGGAGCGGCATGGTCGCCGTTGCTCGCGGTGGCCGCATTGTGCAGTTCGAACAGTGGGGGCCGGACGGTTACGCTCCCGGCTCACAGTTCCGCGTTGCGTCCTGCACCAAGAGCTTCACGGCGCTGGCGCTGCTCGTCTTGCGCCGCGCAGGCAAGTTGAACCTCGACGATGAGGTGTCACGGCACCTGCCGGAACTCAAGGTCGTTGCGCTGGAGGGCTGGCCCGCGTTGCGAGTCAGGCACCTGTTGAGCATGTCTGGTGGGCTGGCGACCGATAACCCCTGGGGTGATAGGCAGGAGTCGATCAACCGGCAGCAACTGGGTGCCTGGTTGCAGGCCGGGCTACGGTTGATATTCGCGCCAGGCAGCGCATATGAGTACTCGAACCTTGGCTACGCCATACTTGGCGAGCTGATAACGCGCGTGAGCGGCCAGGATTACCGCCAGTTCGTCAAGGCGCAGATTTTAGAACCGTTGGGCATGTCCGACACGCGCTTCGTTGACTCCGAGCTAGACCGCGTAGTGCCTAGCTACCACCGCGAGCCGTTCCTCCCGGGACAGGGGGGCGGCTGGACCCCGCATGCGCAGTCGGGGCCAGGCGCCTTCTCACCGATCGGTGGGCTTTACTCGAGCGCGCTGGACCTGGCGACGTGGGCGAACACCTACCTCGAGATGCGAGTGCCGACCGGAGTGGGTTTCACGGCGGCCGACCTCCTTGAGGCGCAACAGCCCCTCACGGAGCTGGGGAGCTCGAGGGCCGAAGCGCCGCTTCACGGGCTGGTAACGACGGGCTACGGCTACGGCCTCAAGGTCGAAGAGTACGCCCAGCACGGCAAGCTCGTGTCGCATGCTGGCGGCTACCCTGGCTTCACGGCGTACATGTGTTGGCATGAACGCTCCGGTTACGCGGTCTTCGCTTCTGACAACGGTACCCACTCCGCCGCGCCGCAGCTGGCGCGTAAGGCCATGTTGCAACTGATCGCGGCGCACCGTGAACCCAAGAAGGCGCTCGCGCCCTGGCCGGAAACCACGGCCGCCGTGGCGACCCTCAACGAGTTCGTCAGGGCGGTGGCGGCTGGCGGCGCGGAATGGCAAGCGCCGAGGTTCGCTGGGCTGTTCGCGGAGAACGTCGAGCTGGACTTCCCGTTGGCGCGCCGCGTGGCGTACCTCAGGCAGGCGCTGGTCGGCGTTGGCCAACTGCGGCCGCTCGCCGCAGCTGTTGCCCCGAGCTGCGACCGGCCGTGCCGCGCGGCTTGGAACCTACCGGCTGAGTTCGGGCGCCTCGAGCTGTTCGTGGAAGTCATGCCGGTGGCGCCGTACGCCCTCCAGACCTTCAGCGTCACAGCCGTCGACGGCGGCGGGCGCGTGAAGCTGTTCTGAGGGTTCGTCGCCTCCGCGGGCCCAAAAAGGGCCTTCTAGCGCGCTGTCGGCTCGTTGGGTGCGTGACGCTGCGCCCTACCTCGTGCATCGCGCATGCCGTCCTCAGTCGTAGCTGATGGTGACGCGGTTGCCGCTTGCCGCAGAGGTGAGGGCCGCGTCGAGCACCTGCGTCTCGCGCAGGCCGTCCTCGAAGTCAGGTCGGATGCGCTCACGGCGAACCACCGCGTTGACGAAGTCAGCAACGGCGTGATGGAACGAGTGCTCGTAACCGATGAGGTGCCCCGGCGGCCACCACGCGTTCATGTACGGGTGGTTGGGTTCGGTAACGATGATCGTTCGGAAGCCCTGGGCGTGACTAGGGTCGTGGCGCGAGAAGACCTGCAGCTCGTTCATGCGCTCCAAGTCGAAGACGATGCTGCCGTCAGAGCCGTAGATCTCGAAGGTGTTGTGGTTCTTACGCCCTGGTGCGAAGCGCGAGACGTCGAACGAGCCAAGCGCGCCGTTGTCGAACGTTGCGACCAAGAAGGTAGCGTCGTCTACCGTGACTTCGCCAAGCTCGCCTCTACCACCTGAACCCGCAGAGAAGGTGGCCGCGCCAGCGCCGGGCAGGGGCCGCTCCTTGACGAAAGTGGTGCTGGTGGCGCTAACGGTCCTCACTTCGCCAACCAGGTAGCGCGCCAAGTCGATCAGGTGGCTGTTCAGGTCGTGGTGAGGCCCCGAGCCAGCGCGTTCTTTGCGTAAGTGCCAGGTTAGGGGGAACGAGGGGTCCACTATCCAGTCCTGAAGGTAGGCGCTGCGCCAATGATAGATGGTCCCTACGAAGCCCTCGTCGATCAGCTGCTTGGCGAGCGCCACGGCTGGCACGCGCCGGTAGTTGTGGTTCAGATAGTGTGTAACGCCCGCGGCCTTGGCGGCCTCGAGCATCGCCCGCGCTTGAGTGCTGTCCAGCGCGAGGGGCTTCTCGCAGAAGATGTGCTTGCCGTTCTCCGCCGCGCGGATGGCGATCTCGGCGTGGAGGTCCGGTGGGGTGCAGATGTCTACGACGTCGATGTCAGGGCGTGCGACCGCGGCGCGCCAGTCAGAGGTCGTCTCCTCCCAACCCCAGCCGGAAGCGAAGTGCTTCAGAGACTCCTGATCTCGCCCGCAGGCGAGTTTCATGACGGGGGTAGTCGGCAGGTCGAAGAACCGGCCGGCGTTGCGCCACGCGTTTGAATGGGCCTTGCCCATGAAGTTGTGGCCGATGATGGCGACGTTGAGGGTGCTCACGCTCGCTGCTCCTTCTCATTCAACGCAAGTTGGTGGCGGTGCGCTCGAGGCTGGTTACGCTTCTCCGCAAGGACGAGGCGACTTAGGTGGGCTCATGGTAGAACCCGCCGGCTGTTACTACAAGCTTGGCCTTGCCGAGGTCGTCGGGAGCCGATCGGGTTCAGGCCGGCGCCCGGGCAACAGTCAACCCGATCGGGCCGCTTCAGTTCGCGAGGGCTGCGCAGCTCCTTGCCCCGCAGTACCCAGCTTGGAGGTGAAGCTGTCAGCCACGCGATTAGCCCCCATCGCCAGCAGCACCGCACGGGGCCTGAGCATTCCGAGCAGCCGACCATCGTCACCGACGACGGCGGCAGGCAACTGGCTGTCGCCTAGCGGCTCCATGGCGTCCTCGAGGAGCATGTCCGCGGCCAGCGTCAGCGCTTCCTCGCGCAACAGTTCAGCTACCGGGCGCTCCGGGTTCTGCCCGGCATCGTGGAACGAGACGGTGCCTTGGTAGCGGCCGCGGGCGTCCTGTACGAAAGCGGCGAGGCCGTTGCTGGCGAGCAGCCGGTTGGTTACGTCGGATCCGCGCTGCGCCAAAGTGACGGTTACCGCGTCCTCCATGATGTGCCTGACGCGCAGCACGCGCGCGCGGTTCACGTGCTCGACGAACGCGCGGACGTAGTCCGTTGCCGGGCTCAGGACTATCCCGGCCGGAGTGCTCACCTGCACGAGGCGGCCATGATTGAGGATCGCAACGCGGTCACCGAGGCGCAGGGCCTCGTCAAGGTCGTGAGTGATGAAGACGATGGTCTTCCTGAGGTCCCGCTGGATGCGCATGAGCTCGTCTTGCATCTCGCGGCGAATCAGCGGGTCGAGTGCGCTGAACGCTTCGTCCATGAGGAGCACGTCCGGGTCGGTGGCCAGGGCGCGGGCGAGTCCGACACGCTGCTGCATGCCGCCAGATAGCGCCTGTGGCCTGGAGTGCTCATAACCGGAGAGACCAACGACTTCGATCCAATGCCCGGCCCGCTCGAGGCGTTCCTCCTTGCCCACGTTCCGGACGCGCAGTCCGAAGGCGACGTTCTCGAGCACCGTGCGGTGGGGCAGCAGTCCGAAGCGCTGGAAGACCATCCCGAAACGCCGCCGCCTGGCGTCACGCAGCCCGTGAGCGTCGAGCGCGAGCACGTCGACGTCGCCGACGGAGATGCTGCCTGCCGTTGGCTCTATCAAGCGGTTGAGGCAGCGTACGAGCGTCGACTTGCCGCTGCCTGACAGCCCCATGACGACGAAGGTCTCGCCGCGTTCGATGTCTAGGGAGATGTCGTACAGCCCGACGGTGTGGCCGGTCTGCTGGAGGACTTCCTCCTTGCTGCGCTCTTCGCTGAGTTGAGGCAGGATGCTCGCGGCTTGCGGGCCGAAGACCTTGCTGAGGTTGCGGATCTCTATGAACGCCATGTCAGCCCGCTCTCTCGCCCGTTTCCATGCGCTTGCCGTAGCCGGCCGTCACGCGGTCCATGATGATCGCGAGGATGACGATCGCGAGGCCTGCCTCCAACCCGAGGCCGACGTCGCCTCGCTGCAGGCTGCGCAGGACCTCTTGACCGAGCCCGCGGGCGCCGATCATCGAAGCCACCACGACCATGGCTAGCGCCATCATGATCGTCTGGTTTATGCCGGCCATGATGGTGGGAACCGCGAGCGGCACGCGCACCCACCACAGGAGTTGCCGCTCGGACGCCCCGAAGGAGTCTGCGGCCTCGACGACTTCTTCGTCGACGAGGCGCAGGCCGAGGTCAGTCAAGCGTATGACGGGCGGTGCGGCATAGATGAAGGTGGCGAAGATCGCGGCCACGTTGCCGAGGCCGAAGAACATGACCACCGGCACGAGGTAAACGAAGCTTGGCATGGTCTGCATGGCGTCTAGCACGGGCTGGACCCAGCGTTTGAGCCGGTCGCTGCGCGCCAACGCTATGCCGATGGGAATGCCGATCAGCACGGTCGCCGAGGTAGCGACCACCATGATGGCGAGCGTGGTCACGAGCTGCGGCCACAGGCCGAACGCGCCGACGAGCACCAGAAGTCCAGCTAGCAGGGCCGCCGGCGCGACGCGCTTGCCGCTCGCGTGCCACACGAGCAGGCCGACGAGAATCACTACCGACCACCACGGTAGCCAGTTGAGGAAACGTTCGACTTGCACGAGCACGAAGAGGAGGCTGTCCGTGATGCCGCGGAAGAAGTCGCCGTAATTCGCGACGAGCCAGTTGACGAAGGAGTTCGTCCACTCCCTCAGTGGGACGCGCCAGCCTGCCGGAAAGCTGCCTGTTAGTAGGTTTCCCATCGCTCAGGGCCTACTTCAGCGCGGTCTTCACGCGCTCTGCAACGGCCGGGTCCAGCCCAGCGGTTTCGAGCCAGCCAGTCCACTCGTCTGGTGCGGTTTGGAGGAAGTGCAGGGCGGCTTCGTTGGGGGTGGCGTCCGTTTCCTGCATGTGAGCGAGGATCTTGTTGATCATGGCGGACGGCGTGTCGATGGCGTCGAGGAAGGCGACCAGCGCGGCTGGGGCTTGGTCCTTGAAGTTCTTCCCGAGGGCGATCACGGCGGTGGAAGCCGGGTAGCTGCAGGCCTCGGTGGCGGCCTGCGGGGTCTCGACGTTAGCTTCGATCTCGGCCCAGCACGCGTCCGTATAGGGGGGTTCTTCGAGGCGGATCATGTCCAGCTTGCCGAGAACCCAGGTAGGGCTCCAGTAGTAGCCGAGCCAAGCGTCGCCGCGTAGGTAGGCGCTCTCCATCGAGGCCGCCAGGGCGATGGCCGTTCCCGGGAGGAAGTTCGTGAAGTCGTCTGTGAGCCCGTAAGCGGCGAGCTTGACGTTGTTCAGCTCCTCGCAGCGCCAACCGATGATGCAGTTATAGAAGCGGCCCTTGTTTGGCTGTTCCGGGTCGCGGAAAAGGCTCGCGTACTTGGGTAGGTCGGCAACGCTCCTTAGGTCTGGAGCCGTGGCTGCTATGCCGCGGTCGGCGTCACCCTCCACCATGTAGCGCGGGACGTAGAAGCCCTGGATGGCGTCATCGAACACCGCATCCAGCTCGAGAACGTCACCAGCGGCAACGGCCGGCGCCCAGAAGTCGGGAACGTTGTCAAGCCAGACTTCCATCACGACGTCGATGTCGCCGCGAACGGCGCCGCGGTACATGGGGACGGTAGACCCTGGGATCGAATCCGTTGCGCAGCCGAAACCCTCCTCGAGAACGAAGCGAGCGATGTTGTTCAGGACCTGAGCGCTGTCCCAGTCGAGTTCGGCGAAGACTATGGGCTTGTCGTAACCGCCGCAGGTAGCTTCCTGGGCGCTGGCGAAGCTTCCGATGAACAGCGTTAGGGCGAGGAGGCCCGCGACGAGCGGGCGCGTGAACGACTTGGCGTCGTGTGGCATGAGTGATCCTTTCAGAACTGACAAGGACGGTACACGCGAGAACGTGCGTCTAGGGGTGCCGATCCCGGACCCGCTCGACGTTGGTTGCTTCGTTAACTGGAGACTTCAGGCACGTCCGCAATAGGAGTCAGGTGACTCGTGGACGGCAGTCGCCGGGAAGCGTTCGGCGCGTCATTAACAGCGGCTTCAGACGCAGAGTGCACCGAAACGTTGAGACGGGCGCGACTCGATGTGGCCTAATCAGTAAGCCGGGAGTCGGCGCGGACGCTCACTGGTATAGCACAGTGCGCCGTTAGGACGCTCGCTCGACCTCTGCGCCGTGCGCCTGGCAGGCTGGCATGAAGCGCTGAGCCCAGGTGTCTATCGCGGCGATGACACCGTGAAGCTCGCGGCCAGCCTCTGAAAGCTCATAGCGGGTCTTGGGTGGCATGGTCGACTCGACCGTCTTGGTTACCAGGCCAAGGTGCTCGAGTTGCTCCAGCCTTTGGGCGAGGGTAGTGGTATTCGCGCCGCCAACGGCGCGGCCAAGCTCGTTGAAGCCGTGCGGCGCCTTGAGGAGCGCGCGAACGATGTGAAGCACCCACTTCGCCTGAAGCAACTCGATCGAGTCGTAGACAGGGCAGTAGGTGTGGTTCGCTTCGACCTTGGCGTTCATAGCGGCACTCTAGCACACTGAGCACTCAGAGACCTAAAGCACTTGACATTCTAGAGCACTCGATGTTATGTTCTTTGTCAAGGCAAGGGCGTTCCAAGAGAACGACCACGTTGCCACACCCAAACCACAGCCAAGGAGTTCCAAGATGAGCCTAAGTCTAGACACGTCTCACAGCAGCGTTGAGTTCGCAGTCCGCCACATGGGCATCGCCACCGTACGCGGTCGCTTCGAGAAGTTCACCGTTCAGGCTGAAGTCGACGACAACGGCCAACCAACGTACGTTTCGGCCGAGATCGACGCCGCGAGCATCAACACCGGCAACAAGGACCGCGACGCACACCTGCGCTCGGCCGACTTCTTCACCACGGACGAGTTCCCCGTCATCAAGTTCGAGTCCACCAGCATCGTCAAGCGCGGGGACCAGGTCGTCTTCGAGGGCGGCCTGACCATCAAGGGCATCACGAAGCCCGCCACCTTCCAGGCCGAGGTCAGCGACTTCGTGAAGGACCCATGGGGCAACCAGCGCCTGATGGCGGAGGCCTCCGGCAAGATCAACCGCACCGACTGGGGCCTCACCTGGAACCAGATCCTCGAGGCCGGCTCCTTGCTCGTCAGCGAAGACGTGCGCTTCACGATGAACATCCAGCTTGTCGCGCAAGCGGAAGTGGCTGCCTGAGCAAGCGCGCGCCAACTGTCACAGCTCGGCCCGCGCCAACTGTTTGACGCCAAGCCATAAGGGCACGAACGCCGTGAGAAGCGTCAAGCCCACTAGCACGAGCAAGACCAACGCCCCCTCTGGACTAGTCCAGTAGGGGGCGTTCGGGTTTCGTAGCGCCACCCATGCTGGCCGCGCAAGCAGCAGCGTAAGCAACACCGAGTACGCCATGCCAAGCCCAACGAAGGTGAGCGCGCCAGGCGTCATCGCCAGCTCGTTCGGGTTCGTGTAACTGAAGCGCGGGTGCGACGCGCCAAGACCGACGGCCAGGCCCGTCAAGCCAACGGCGCTCAAAGCGGCAGCCAGCGGCGCGCCGAACGCCAGCGTGGGACTCAAGTCGAGGACGCGGCCGGCCGCCACCCCCAAACCCAA
>CALCHY010000263.1 GCA_937907415.1 uncultured Trueperaceae bacterium | reverse complement strand
AGCGCGTCGCTGATAACGACGAGGTCAGTGGTTCGAGTCCACTATCGCCCACCACCACGAACGAGCCGAATAGGACGTAGCGCGAGGTCTCCCCCACCTCGCGCTACTCACGTTTTGGTAGTTGATCAACCCCCGGCGAAGATCGCGGTGCTTGCCGCCAGCTTCATCTCTAGCCTGAATGTGGCGTTGCCACGCTGCACTGTAAGAGTGACGACGTCGCCGATGTTGTGGCTCCTGATGAGCGCCAGGAGGTCGTAGAAGGTAGGCGTCGGAGTGCCGTTGACGGCCACGATGACGTCCGCGACGGGCTCGAGCGTGACCGAGCCGTCCTCGTTGACGACGGTCTCCTGCTGGAGGCCCTTGAGGCCAGCGAGGTCGGCCGGGCCGCCTGGGGCGACGCTGTCGACGATCGGTCCTGGCCGTGAACCCAGGTAGTGCGGGCTCTTAGCCGGATCGTAATCGAGCCCGGGCCGCCAGCGGAAGCCAACCACCGGGTAGTCTCGCCGTTCCCCTGCGAGCACGGCGTCCACGAGGTTGCTGCGTTGCGTGACTGGCACGGCGTAACCTGCGAAATCGCGGGCGATGCTCAGGCCTTGCAGGAACGGCGGGACGTACGACTGCGCACTCATGGCGTTGGGGTTGAAGCTGATGTAACTCACGACGCCGACGGCTTCGCCGCGGGCGTTGATGACGGGACCACCAGAGTCGCCTGGTGCGAGGGAGTTCGTCAGCTCGATGGTGTCATTCGCGAAGTCCGCGCGGCCTGCCTGTACGCCAAGTCGCGTGACCCTGCCTGCGCGGGCGCCCATGAAGGCGTCGCGGCTGTTACCGATGGCAACGACGCCCGTTCCGGGGCTCGGCAGGCGCGCCGCAAGCGGAATGAACGGCACTGGGCCTGGCACGTCGGCTTTGAGTGCTGCGAGGTCCATGTAGGCGTCGAAACCGACAAGCTCGAGGTTGTACTCCTGGCGATCGGTGGTTACGGCCACGAGCCTAGCGCGGCACGGGGCATTAGTCTCTGCCGTGACGACGTGATAGGCAGTGAGCAGCAGGCCGTCGCCTGAGACGAAGAAGCCCGTTCCAACGCCAAGCACGTGGCTGCCGGCGCCGATGCAGCGTGCCTCCAGCCTCACCGTGGCGTCACGTGACTTGTCGAACGCCGTCAGGAGCTGGCCAGTCGGCGCCTCGATGGCAGGCGAGGTGCCCGCCACGTGCATCAGCTGCGGTTCTGGCCGCAGTTGGCTACCAAGCACGGCCGTGAGCGCGAGGAGCGCGAGCAGCACCCATGTGAAGGCACGGACTTGCCGCAGGCGCTTCACGCCTTGCCCCGGAGGTGTTGCGCCGGCTGGGTGGTCGATGTGACCGTCAATCGCGGCATCTTCGTAGATCTCTTGGTGGTCGCTTGACGCACGCAACTCGTGTTCGTCGCTGGTCAGCTGCTGCTCATCTGGAAGTTGCCGTGGCTGGCCGTCACTCGGATCCATGGTCACATTATGAGGGCGTTTCGTGACGGGCAAGTATCATGCGTCGCATGTCTCCCTTCGTCAATAACCTTGGGGACGCCGATTACGCTGCGGTGCTACGCGAGATGGCCGCTCGCACCCGCGCGTGGCAGGGTCCTATGGTGATCGTCGCTCACGTTGACCCCGACGGTGATGCGTTAGGCAGTGCATTGGCTCTCGCTCGCGCTTTGCGTTCGCTTGGCAAGTCGGTCGTCGTGCCTCTCACACCTCCAGCTTTCTTGCGCTTCTTGGCTGAGGAGGGCGAGTTGTCGGCGCCGCTTACGGAACTGCAGCCGGGGACGCTCTTGTTCGTCCTCGATGTCGGTGAGCCACGGCGCGCGGCCGGGGCGCCGTTGGACGGCGCGGCAGCCGTCTTCAACCTCGATCACCACGGCACCAACGCGCGCTTCGGTGACCTTGCGGTCGTGGAGCCGAGCAAGGCCGCGACTGCGGTGCTCATCAAGGAGTTCATAGACGCGCTTGGCGTCACCTGGTCGAGTGACATGGCGACGGCCTGCTTGGCCGGGCTCTTGTCCGACACTGGCAACTTTCGCTTCGGAAACACCAACCGCGAGGTGCTCACGGTGGCGGGTGAGCTCATCGACCTCGGCGTCGATTACGTCGGACTGACTGACCGACTGCAGTGGCGCAACATCAGCTACTTCGGGTTGCTCGCTAAGGTCATGGCGACAGTCAAGTTCGCTTTCGGCGGGCGCCTGGTCTATGCGGAGTTGACGGACGACATGCGTGACGGCGATGTAGACGACGACTCCGATGACTTCGTTGGCGTGATCCGCTACGCAGACGGTGCCGAAGTTGCCGTGTTGCTGAAGGAGCGCGGCGCAACCGTCAAGGTCAGCGTTAGAACGCGCGGTGGCGTTTCGGCGCAGCGCATCTGCTTAGCGCTTGGCGGCGGCGGGCACGTGGCCGCGGCTGGCGCCACCATCACGGGCACTCTCGCGGAGGCGGAGGCCAAGATGTTGGCCGCCGTCGAAGCCGAGCTGAACCGCAACGCAGGCGCCAAGAGCTGAGGCTGGTCCCGCGCCAGGCGCACCGCAGAACGGGCCGAGAGCGTTAGGCGCCGAGGCGCGCAAGGCGGTGCGCGTCGACCGCAAGGTCAGGCAGCGCCGTAAGGTCCGGCGCAACGTCTAGGCCCTCGGCGACGAGCCAAGGGAGCACGTGCTCTGTTGGGAGGTTGCCCACGAGTTCGTCTGCCGCGAACGGACAGCCGCCAACGCCTCCGAGGGCGCCCTCGAACCACCTGACGCCGTAGCGCAGGGCGACGGCCAGCTTGTCGCGCCAAGCGCCTGGCGCGGCGTGCAAGTGCAAGCCCAGGCCGCCCGGCTCTGGCACGGCGTCTAGAACGG
>CALCHY010000262.1 GCA_937907415.1 uncultured Trueperaceae bacterium | reverse complement strand
GCAGCCGGATCGTCGCCAGGCCAGCGGGGCGAACCTCGACGTCGAACCGGGCGCTCCACGTCTGGCCGTCAATGAACCTAAGCCCAGGCACCGCTCCGGGCACGCAGGCTGCGAGCGTCATGGCAACTACTGCCGTAATCAGGATCAATCTGCGGGGAAGTCTCATTGTGGTCATCTCGTCCCTTCGTTGCTGCTGGCCCGCTCCGGTTGGAACTCGGCCACCAGCGAGTGCTGACTCTCATTCTGCACCGAGGTGCATGAGACGCTCTCACAATGACTGCGTAGCCTATCTCGCTTGGTAGCTAAAGGTCCCTGCTGGCAAGAACGCCGCGGCAACCGCCACGCAGTCCCTGAACCCAACCCGGCGTTGGGGAGCCAGCAGGTAGACGGGCTCCCACATGTCGGGTTGGAACTTGCGCTTGAACTCGTAAAGCCCCCTGAAGTCGTAGAAGGCGCCGCACCATGTGCGCGCCACCCACTCGGCGGTGCGTAGCCACGCCGGCTCGAGCTCAGCCTTCCGAGCGCCGGCATTGCCAGCGGCGAGTGGCGCGAGGCCGAGGGTGATGTGCGTGGCGGTCGCCCCCAACTCCCTAACGGCCACGTCCAACAACAACTCAGTGGTGCCGTTCGGCGCGTGGGGGCTGCGCACGACCTTATCGATCAGCCACCCCTGGCGCTCCGCGATCGGCGAAGCGGTTAGGTAGCCGACCACCTTCTGCTCAGGCGCCGCCAAGCCCAGGCGGGCGACGAACAGGCGCTTGTCGTACTGCGCCTCGCTACATAGCGCCTGTGGACCGGTCTGAGCCAGGAACCCGAGTGGCGGCAAGCGCTTGCTCTTGCGCCACGCCCCGAAGCAACTAGCTATGTCGGCGCCCAACTCATCCGCGCTCGGCGACTCGCGAACACTAACGCCCTTGTTGGCCGCGCGGTTGCGTTGCGCCCGCAGGGAAGCGCTGCCGTCGAAGCGCGCTGCCCACGACGCCGGCGTCCACGTCGGCTGCGCCCCGATGATGTGCGCGCCGTACCCACCAGCGCTGCGCAAGCGCTCCTCGGCCGCGAAGTAGCAGACCAGTTGGCCAGCCGCGCTGGCGTTGGACTCGAACTCGGCCGCCACCGCCGCCAGGCGCTCAGGTGCCGCTACCGGGGCGCCCGCCACGACCCTCACGCCCGCGAAGGTGGTGTACGCCACCATGGCGTCGCCAGCCGCGCTGAACCAGTGCCGCAGCCGCACGTCAAGCGCCTGGTGGGCAGTGGAGTTCCACCCATGCTGCAATACGAGGCTCCGGGCGTGGGCTAGCACGCTGCCGTCTTCGCGCTGCGGCTTCGCGCGTTGCCGCCTGCGGAAGGTGCTGCCGGGGTCGTTGCTAAGTAAGCGGCGTGTGGAGGCTGGGACGAAGGCTAGATGACGCACCGTGGCAGCGTATCGCCTGGTCGCTCCATTACGCGTGACGCTAGCGGGCTAGAAGCCCGGCAACGTAGCCTGCACATCGCCGCCCGTGGCGAGCCGCTCGCGCTCCAGCAAGGCGCGCTTGCGTTCGACTCCCCAGCGGTAGCCCGTCAACGCGCCGTCCTTGGCTACGGCGCGGTGGCACGGCACCAGCACCGCTATCGGGTTCGCGCCGCAAGCAGCAGCAACGGCCCTCACCGCCGTTGGCCCCGCCACTCGCTCGGCCAGCTCCGAATAGCTGACGGTTGCCCCGGGAGGCACCTCCATCAGCGCCCGCCATACCTGCCGTTGGAACTCGGTGCCGTGCAGGTCGAGCGTCAGGTCCGGTTGGGTCTCGGGGTGCTCCAGGAGCTTGAGCACGGCGGTCAGCTCGGGCATCGCGCCAGCAGGCGTCGCCCCTGGGAAATCGCGCTTCAACTGCTCGACCAGTTGGTGCTCGTCGTCGGCCAGGCCAACGGCGCACACACCCTTCGCTGTCGTGGCCACGAGCAGGCTGCCGAGCGCGCTCGTACCGATGGCGAAGCGGACCGGCTCAGCCGCCTTCACTCCAGCTCCACTGCCAACGCGTGAAGCAGGCCGACGGCCTCAGGCAGCGCAACGCGCAGGCCACGCACGTTGTTCGAAACGGGAGAGAAGATGTAATTGCGGGCGCTGCGCAGGTCGGCCCCCGCCAGGTCGTTCTTGTTGAAGCTGCAGCGCGCGAGGTCGCTGCCGCTGAAATCGACGCCTGTTAGGTCGCAGCCAACGAACTCCGACTCCCACAACCTGCTGCCGATCACCGCGCACAGCTTTAGGTCCAGCCCGCGGAACGAGCAGAAACTGAGGTCGCAGCCGCTGAAGCGCACCTCTGGCAGGAGCGGTAGTTGACTTATCAGCTCGAAGCGCACGCCAGTCAAGCGGCACGTGTCGAAGGTCAGGTTGCTCAGTACGGCGCCCTCCAGGTCGATGAGCCCCAACTCGCAGCCGTCGAACTTGCAGTCGGTGAACTGCGTGCCCTTGAACGACGCCTCGGTGAGGTCGCAACGCACGAACTCGCAGCCGGAGACGATGGCGCCCTCGAGGTCGAGCTCGCCTTGCTGCACGCCCTCGAAGCGGGTGCCCTCGTGCCGCGGCGCGTCCGCGAAGGACCGTGTGGGTGGCTTACGCGCCATTGGGGTACTGCTCGAGAGCGAACTCTTTGGAGGTAACGACCAAGTCGGCCAGCACGTCAAGGTCGATGGAGGAGAGACGCCCAAGGTAAAGGCAGCCCTTGCTTGCCCTGTGTTTGCCCAAAGACGCCAGCTGCGAGGCGCTTTCCGCCAAGCCGGGCGTCAGGTAAACGACCATGTTGGCCTTGCGCGGCGCGAAGGCCGCGAGTGGGGCATCACCCTCGTGTCCGCTGGCGTAACGGTAGTGGTAACTCCCGAACCCGATGATGCTCGG
>CALCHY010000261.1 GCA_937907415.1 uncultured Trueperaceae bacterium | reverse complement strand
CGATCCCGAGTCGCGGGCGGAGCACGCGGGTGCTGTTGTGGATGCCGTCGCGGCTAAACCTCGGAACGGCCGGGAGCTGATGGTGTTCAACGCGCCGGTGGACACGCTGTCTGAGGATGACGTCATGGCGCGGCTGGAGGCGGCGGGCAGACTGATCACCAAGCGTGGCGAGGTGCGGCGCGTGAAGGGCGTGGTGACGCTCGAGGACGACATCGTGTCTACCCAGGAGCGCGTCTTGAACGTCGTGGGTTGGCACCTCGGGATCTTCGTCATGTGGCTCCTGATGGCCCCCTTGCTGATGCCCGAGCCGTGGGGGCCAGCAGGCAAAGTGATCCAGCTGTTCATGCGGTTCTTCGCGCTGATGATCAGCCTGCCGTTCATGTTGAGCAACAGGCGTTCGGAGATCCACCGGTCGGTTGAGAGGGCGGGGGCGGCGATGTTGGCTGGCGTGGCTTTGAACGCGGCGAATCAGAAGCGCGACTCCCAGTAAATAGCCGCGCGCTCGGGCGCGCCCGAGCGCAGCAGTAGAGAAGGGAACATGTGAACGAACCTCAGGCACCGCCGTCAACGACTAGACTAGCTGCGCTCGCTACGAGCCTGCTGGGTCCCGACCTAGGGCCAGGAACAGTCATCCCAGCGCGGCTCACGAGTCCAACACAGGGAATCTGGGGTTACGTCGACTACTCGCCCGCGGTGCGCCAGATGATCGAGGTCGCGTACGAGGATGGTTGCGTGGTGATGGGCTTCCATTGGTCGCAATGGGCGGGGACGGAAGAGGCGCGAGCCCTGCATGACGACCCCGAAGAGCTGGAGAGGGCCTCGATCGAGCAGCTCGCGAAACTCTTCACGGTGGTAATACGGCAAGATCGGTCCGTCGAGGGCGCAATCCTGGGGGCATGCGAGAGCGGATTGATTCCGAGGATGCTGGAGCGGGTTTGTGTACTCGACAGCGTTTTGCCAGCCGCAAAGGAGCAAGCGCCAAGTAGATTGGCGGGTTCTTGCGCACTACGTCATTACCTGTCGCATCCATGGCCGATGCTAGTGGCAGCAAAGACGGGAAACCAGAGGATCGGCGACAGTGGTCGTCCGTAATAATGTGTCAGCGGACGCCGTACCGTCGGTCTTAAGGGACGTCCGCTTTCGGCTCTGCGCCAATTTTTGTGACGCCAGCCGGATAAGCATGGTCGATTCTGGTGCGCGATGGGTGGCGTCATGGAACTCGAGTGCCTACTGCCCAATCCGAGCGTGCTCGCCTTGCAGGGCATCTTCCGTATCGGCGACACGTACCACCTGAAACTCTCGGCCACCGTGTCCGCCGCGGCCTGTCTCAATTGCGGGGTTCGCTCAGCTAGGATTCACAGTCGGTACGTTCGCCATGCCGGCGACCTGCCCGTCAGCGGCTTCAGGGTGCGGTTGGAGCTCAGGGTCAGGAAGTTCTTCTGCGACAATGGCGCTTGCGCCAGGAGCGTCTTCTGCGAGCGCCTCCCGGGGGTGCTGGCGCCCTTCGCGCGCCGCACCCTGCGCCTAGCCGAGGTGCTCACCCAACTAGCGCTGCTGGTGAGCGCCCGCGACGCCCGGCGCGTGGGCAGGGTGCTCGGCCTGCCGGGCAGCGCCAGCGGCTACCTGCGCCTGGCGCACGTGCCCGAGCTCATGATGGAGACGGTGGTCGGCATCGACGATTTCGCCTTCCGCCGCGGCCACAACTACGGGACTCTTGTCGTGGACCTGGAGACGCACCGCCCGGTGGACGCGCTGGTGGGCCGCAGCCTGGAGCATATCATGGCCTACTTGCACCAGCACCCCGAGTTAAAGGTGATCGCCTGCGACCGGGACGCGATTATGCCGAAGCGGTCCGCTGGGCGGCGCCGCAGGCAACCCTGGTGCTCGACCGCTGGCACCTAATCCGTAACCTGGTGGAAGCGTTCGAGAGGTTCGTGACTCGGCGCCACGCCGCCTGGGCGCGCGGGTTACGTGACAAAGCTGCGCAAGAGGCGGCTGAGGCTACGCCCGCGCCGGAGCTGCCGCTGTCTACTGGACGAATCACTATTCCCCCAGCCAGCGAGGTCAAGCGGCGCGCGGAACGCCAGGCGTGGAGGCAGGCGCGCCTCGACCGCGTCCACGAGTTGCACACCGCCCAAAAGAGCAAGAGCGAGATCGCGCGCGACACCGGTCTCGACTGGCACACCATCACCACCTACCTGGCGCGCGACGTCCCGCCTGACTTCAGCCGCCGAGCGCGCACCCCCAGCCAGCTCGATCCGTACGCTCAACACCTCGTGAAGCGCAGGGGGAGGGCTGCCGCAACGCCGCCCAGTTGGCGCGGGAGATCAGCGAGCTGAGTTACGCCGGCAACAGGCGCATGGTGAGCAGGTACGTGCAGGCCTGGCGCGCCGCCAGCCCACCCGAAGCGGCGCGGGCCCCGCCGAGCCTGCCGTCCACCCAGGGCGTTGGCCTGGTTACTGCTCCACGCCCCGGAGGACCTTAGCGGCCAGGATGCCGAGTTGGTCGGCGCCCTTGAACATGCGCTGCCCGAAGCCACGGCGGTTGCTGACCCCGCCCGCCGCGGCGTGGACGTCATCCGCAGGCGGGGTAGGGCCGGCCGGGAAGCCTGGAGCGAGGAGGTTGCAGCCTCCGGCTGCCGTGAGCTCGGCCGCTACCTCACGGCCTAGCCAACGACCAAGCGGCGTTGCTGAACGCCTTGAGCCTGCCGTACAGCAACGGCCCCACCGAGGGGCACGTCAACCGCGTGAAGCACATCAAGAGGAGCATGTACGGCCGGGCGAGCATCGAACTGCCGCGCAACAAGACCCTCTACCAGGCCGCCTAACCCAAAGAGCATCCAGCCGAGGAACCTCAGGAGGCCAGGAGCGGGGTCACCAGAACTGACACAGAGCCGGGAACTGGGTGTCCCTTGACATAATGCCGTCAGAGCCTATTAAGTAGCCTAAGAGGAATCGAACTGTGTTTCGCCAATAGGCGTTTACCGCATCGGGAATCACGAGTTGCGAGTAACCGTCAGCGGGCGAAGGGGGAGTCAAGTGCCAAGCTACGGCGACTGGAACAGAGCACTGCATGCGTATTTTCTGCGCGGCGTGCCTGCGGGAAGCACCATTTACCTCGAGATATCCGATGAAACGCTAGAGCGAATCGGTCGCCGCTTCTTAAGGGACGAGCCCAGCGATGGGTGGGCAACCGACTTCCTGGATAGCGTCAAGAAGCGCGTCGTACAGGGCGATGGCGTAAACCTCCATTCGTTCAAACGATTTGACGGAACTCAGCTTGAATGCCTTCCATTCCTGGCCACCCTTGTGCTGGTGGCTTCGCGAATGGGTAGGTCTGGAGAGTTGCACGAATCCAACTACTTCGCTCGACTCAATCGCGCCCTTGGCACTTCCCGCATCAGTCAGCAGAATGCCCGCCCAAAGGGAATGGAAACTGGTTCGAACGCCGAAGAGCCACTTTGGCTCGAGTGGGGGCGAATGCTGCGGCTACGTGGCTTTATGCCAACCGCTCGTCCGGGCGAGGGGGCCAGGCGCTACATAAACTACGCGATCAGCCAAGCCCTTTTTCGTGACGCAGATAAGCAGAAGCTGACAGAGATCTTTGCTCAGAACAGTTGGCCACGCGATCTCGATGGCGAAGCTCTCGCAACGCTTCTCCGTTCGAGCAGTGGCCTCACAACGCAAATCAGTGTCTTACTTAGTCGGGTTGGATCGGATGCGGAGGCAGTAGAAGGGGCTCTCCAGGAGATCTACTCCGACTGGCTCGATACCACAGCAGGGATGACTGGAAAGGGTGTCGGAAGGACATCAAGCTCGACCATACATTGCGGGCTTTACAGAACCCTTCACTTCAGAACGCGTGAGCCTCGGTACCGGTTGCTTCCAGTTCGCCCTTGGCGTAGTAACGGGTCAATTAGCGTCGAGCTAGGCGAAGACTCGGTTCAGCTCATGGAACAGGGTCGATACTTCGAGCCTCTGGCCCTCGAGGTAACTCCCGAGACCCTCAGAGACGGACTCTCTCTACCACTGACGGGCAGCGTCGAGTTCACGTCATTGCTGTTGCCGAGCCGAAAAGCGTGGGCGCTCACAAGAGATGAATACGACGAGGCGGCATTCGGCTCGTTTGGCAAACCCGGAGTAGGAGAGCACTTCGTACTTCTTGCGCATGAATCGTTGTCCGGGGACATCGAACGGGCTACTGAGCAGGGCTTGCTCAAGTACAGCAGTAAAGCCAAGTCAGACGCTTTCGGAGACGAGTGGACCGAGTACGAAGAAGTGCTCGTTATCGCGCATCAGCTGAGCGGGGCAAACGACATATCCTCTGTTCTACGCGAAGCCATTTGCCCCGTAAGCACCTTCTCTTTGAGGACGTCCGGCGGCTTAGTTGTTCCTGGCAAGAAGTCCTGGTTACAGTTCTCCCCTCCAACAATTGGTGTCAACTCTTACTACTCTGAAGTCGGCTTCTCCGTTTCCCTGGACGCTGAGACCATACAAGAAGGCACCGTCACCTGCGACCCCACTAGCGACGTAGCTATCGACATCGAGTGGCAAGGCGTTGGGGGGTACGAGATTACAGCGCATGCGAGAGGGCGGACCCAAAGAGTACTAGTGAACCTAGTTGACTGGCATTCGTTGCCAGCTCCTAGTCAATCTGACTTGGGCGTACATCAACTACGGATCTCCCAGGACTTCGGCCTGATGGGTCCGCAGATTGTAGCGGGGGAAGCATGAGCAACTTGAGCCACAAGTGGTACCGCGTTTACAGGCATAGGGGGAAACCGGACGATTTAGCATCCGGCTTATCCGCTTATGTCCGGAACAGACGCCTCTCAGACAACGTGATCTCCTTGAGCTTAGAAAAGCGTCCGGGTAAGGAGTTCTACTTCATACTCGGCCTTGTTACGGACACGCCTTCTGAAGCTGAATCAATCGAGGATGCACTCAGCGATTGCCCCTTACTAAGGGGCTTTGCCGACAACCTTCAAAGCCATGAAGAGTTCAGGAACTTTACGTCTGGGGAACTCCGGCTAACTACTTTAGGACAGACGATTCAGTACCGCGTAATGCAGCGGGAAGCTCTAGACGACCCGTTCGCAGACGAACTCGTCCACGAAGAGAATCCTAGCCATGCTGCGAACGAGTTGCTCTGGTATCTCAGCTCGATCGGTAACGGAACTTGGTCTCAGCTCCAACGCGCGTGCACGGCACTCGGCATGCACCGGACCGGAGAAGCGACCCGCATGGCCCGCACGCTGAGGATCCTCGGCCACCTGGAAATGTCACCAGATGGTGCGCATTGGAGTATCAATCCCGCGCAGACGGTATCGGCCCGCACGCCTTCTGGCACATTGAGTTTCTTGACAGGGGCTCGGAATGCAGTAGCCAACGGGACGGTTACTCGACAGGCTATGGGGCCAGATCGACTCATAGTTGCCGATGAAGCCGACGGGTTTGCGGCAGAACTAATCGCCTGCAACCTACCAACTGTGTCGGATCTAATCGCAGGCTACAGGGAAGTGGGTCACGTCGATCCTTATAACAACAAGCTCCTCACCTATGATTTGAACGGATTCTCGAACCGACCGTTCAAGAATGTGCCTGGCTTCTATAAGGTTGTCACACCCAGCGATAGGACCCTCCACCTGCTTCTAGATACCGAAGGCAACTGGAGATCTGGCGATTGGTACAGCCTCAGGTTCTTCCATCTGGCCCTACATCACCTTCTTTTCGCACCCGAATACGATCCAGCTTCGTGGCAACTTGCTGTAATGGAGGATCAGCGTCTCCCCGAAGCTTATGAACGGGCCCTAGTGCTCGGCAGTGGCCTAATGCCCAGTGTTCAAAAGGGGTGGTTGATCTATCAGAACGTTTCTCCCCAATTGGCGGAGGCCATTACATCGCGTCTACAAATCAAGCCTAGGGAGTTCGTGACTTGAATGACCCCATAGCCATTCAGCGCCGGATCGAGAACATCTACAGACTGTTCGTAGAAAGCTCTTTCCCTCTTCACAACAAGACACTCGAGCGTGAGCGCTATCGCCTCCTAAAAGACTCCGGCGTTTTGTCCCAGCCCCCCTTGATCGAGCCGGTACCGATATATGAGAGCAGTGGCCATACATTGGAGAGCGCCACACGCCTCTTACCGCCAGAGTACGCTCCGCTTTCACCTCTCGCTGCGCCCCTCTTTCCGCAGGGGAGGGAACTGTACGCCCACCAGTTGCGAGCGCTGGAAGCCAGCATTGCCGGTCGCGATGTAGTCGTGACAACCGGGACTGGCTCGGGCAAGACCGAGTCCTTCCTTCTCCCAGTCCTCGCAGAACTGGCACGGGAAATGGTGACTTGGAGCCCCGCCCGGCAACCAGACGACTCCCGTTACTGGTGGCGCCACCAAAGCGGAAGAGAGTCCCAATGGGCTCATGCAACCAGACCAGCCGCTATCAGGGCTATCGTGCTCTATCCCCTCAACGCCCTAGTCGAGGACCAATTAACGCGCATCCGTTCTGTCCTCGACAAGCCAGAAACTGCAGAGTGGGTCGAGAAAATAACGAACGGGAACCGCATCACCTTCGGTCGCTACACCGGCGAGACGCCGGTGGCCGGCCCAGCGGAACCCAAGAGAACGCAACGCCTGCGTGAACACCTCCGAGATATCGACAGGCTGCGGCCGGAACGAGAAAAGCTGGTCCAGCTTGGCAATCAGGACGAGTACAACTTCCAGGACCCAACTGGCGGCGAGATGTGGAGCAGATGGGACTGCCACGAGTCTCCTCCCGACATCCTGATCACCAACTACTCGATGCTCAACATCATGCTGATGCGCGACATCGAGCAACCAATGTTCGATGCCACCAGAGATTGGCTAGCCGAAAACCCCAACCATCGTCTTCACCTAGTGGTGGATGAACTCCATAGTTACCGGGGAACAGCAGGCACGGAAGTGTCTTACATTCTCAGGCTTCTCCTGAACCGCCTGGGCTTGACGCCGGATAGCCATCAATTGAGAATCCTTGCTACCTCAGCGAGCATTCCAGAGAATGATTCCGGCCGCGGCTTCCTGAGCGAGTTCTTTGGACGCTCGCAGGATCGGTTCGATTTCATTGGCAACAAGGCCTCGGATTCGAAAACGGCAAATCTCGGCTCCCACAGAGAGGCTTTTAGGAAGGTATCCGAATCTTGCCCCGAAGAGGAACTTGTAGGCGGCAGATCTTTACTGAAAACCACCACTCTAGAGAGTTTCTGCGAGGATATTGGCGCTTCAAAAGATCAGAACTTGGCGAATGTGCTGACACATATCGGCGCAGCCGATGCCCTACAACAGGCGTGTACTGATAGCCGAGGCAATGTTCGAGCAACTCCAACCCCAGAGCTAGCCAAGGAGCTTTTCGGCGACGCCACTGATCTAGAACCGCTTCGCGGCCTCTTACTCCTTCTCAGCGAAGCAAGGCGCCCAGATGGTCAAGCGCTGCAGCCTGTTCGGTCGCACATGTTCTACCAGAACATCCACAACTTATGGGCTTGCTCGAATCCCAACTGCCATGACCACGAGCCAGACGAGAAACCAACCATTGGCAGGCTGTTCTCCGAACATCATTTGACGTGCCCCCAATGCAGTTCTCGCGTCTATGAACTCATAGTGTGCGAGGTTTGCGGAGAGGTCTTCTTGGGCGGGCGCCGCTCGACTCCGCCCGGTGGGCCAGAAGTACTGAGCTCCGATAACCAGGACCTCGCTGCCGTTCCAGACAATCCCGCGTCAGACAAGCACGCCTCGTACGCGATAGTGCTTCCAGTCCATGCCCACGACGCTTCATCTCTCCAGGCAAAGCCGTACACGTGGAAAGAAGTGAAGAGGCGGTGGGATAAGGCCTTCTTGCTCAACGCAACCGGAGAGCTCATCAACGATATCTCCGTTGCATGTGAACCGGGCGCCATTCCTGTCTGGGCCTATAGAGTCGAGTCGAAGGCAACCGAACAGGCTCCGGCTTTCCCCTCACAGTGTCCTTGCTGCGAAACCGATTACGGCGGCCGCCCTGTGCTCCCGACGCCTTTGCGCCGGCACGGTACGGGGGTGCAGCGATCAGTACAGGTCCTTGCCGGAGCGCTCCTTCGAGAGGTCAACGAAGAGTCTCGCAAACTCGTTGCGTTTAGCGACAGTAGGCAAGATGCGGCAAGGCTATCGGCGGGCGTAGAGTTGGATCATTTCAGGGACGTAGTTCGCGTAGCAGCGCTTTCGGTAATACGAGAAAGCTCCGCAAGCCTAGAAGGCGCAGTGCGCTACGTTTGCAATCAAGCCGCCGAGCCAGACCACTTTCTGGGAGAAGTACATAAAGCGAACCCGGTGCTCGCGCACGCCGCCCAGAAAGACGTCCTTCCAGATGACAAATCCTATTTCTCGGAGCTTCGGCGGTTCTCGCCAGAGGTTGTGAAGAGCTTACGCCTTCTAAGCCTGGGCGAGCCATTAGAGAACGACCTGCTAAGCGCACTTAGCAACTACCCTCACCGTGCCCCATTGACCCTAATAGTCGACCGGGTGTTCCTAAAGCTCGCAACACTAGGGATCTGCCCTGCCGGCACATCCAGGGAGGCCCTCTTCTTTCGCGAAGGCGAAGGGGCGCCCCAGCAGCGCTGGCACGAAGCCTACGACTGGATGGATGGCGTGCCCAAGCCAGGGCCCAGCGAAGGCGCCCGATCGTACAACGAGCGCGCTCGCGCGCTTCTCCGAACAGAACTCGTTCAGGTCCTCTTTACCCACCGAGTCAGAACCTTAGAAGGCTTTGGGTTGGGATATGTTTCGGCCCCGCTCAAGAATGCGTCGAACACCGAGCAAGAGGCAGCCGATGCAATCGTCCGATCACTTGCGCTGCGCCGCAAGTATGTTGGAACGAAGCTCGTCGAGCCGGGAACTCAGGTCAATTTCTCGAAGGCCACAAGGACTCATCTAGCCAATGCCGGCCTAGACGAAGAAAGGATGAAGCATCTGCTCCTCGACGCCAAGATCATCCTGCCTGGGATGTTCGGAGAGATGCTGAACCCAGAGAACCTTGTACTTGTCCTTGCAAGCGAAGACACGGATCGATACACGTGCACTAAGTGCAATGCGCAGTACCTTCATCGCGCAGCGGGCTGGTGCGTACATTGCGGCGATGGTCGTGTAGTAGAGGCCGACGCACGCGTCGGTCAGGCTTCCATCGACTACTACAGCTACTTGGCAGGGCCAGGCGGTCAGTTATTCCGCATGAACTCCGAAGAGCTTACTGGCCAGTCCGACAGCTCTGATCGCATAAGTAGACAAAGGCGCTTCCAGAACGTCTTCTTGGATGGCGAGAACCCCCTGGCCCAGGGCGTAGACCTGTTGAGCGTTACGACCACGATGGAGGCCGGCGTAGACATCGGTGCGCTAAGCGCCGTAATGATGGGCAATATGCCCCCGCGGCGCTTCAACTATCAGCAAAGAGTGGGCCGCGCCGGACGCCGAGGTGCTGGTCTTAGCCTCGCTGTAACGCTCTGCAGAGGCAGGACACACGACTCGTACTACTTTGCGAATCCCAAAGCCATCACCGGTGACCCACCGCCGCCGCCGTTCATCGACACAGCGAGTGCTTCGATCTTCCAAAGAGTTCTCGTCAAGGAAGCACTACGGAGAGCGTTCCAGAGCTTCCGACCCGTAACGGACAACCCCAAGGCCGGAAGCGAAAGCGTGCATGGGAGTTTCGGAACAGCGGCGGACTGGCAGTCCCCTTCGTCGCATTGGCGAAAGCAACTCGAAGCCTATCTAGCAGACGAAAGAGAACTCGCTCAACTTCGTGGACTAGCCGGCCAGCTCGCGACATACACGAAGCTAGACAGTAGCGATATCGACCTTTCCTTCCGATCGCTATCCGAGATTCCTCAAGTCATTTCGAACGTTGCGTCCGACTCTCGGTTTACACAACGCGACATAAGCGAACGGCTTGCAAATGCTGGCCTACTGCCAATGTTCGGGTTCCCTACTCGTACTCGGCGTCTATACCTGAACGGACTAAGAAGCGGATGGCCACCGAAGAACGTGGTTGATAGGGACCTAGAGCAGGCCATTTCCTCGTTTGCGCCTGGAGCAAGCCTCGTAAAAGACAAACTCGTTTATACGGTCGCAGGCGTAGTATCCCTCACTCCGAAGGGAAACCGTCGGACGGGAACGGAGCCGGGCCTATATCCACCCCTCGGGAACGAGAATCCAAGGCCAATCGGCATCTGCTCGTCGTGTCATACCCTGATCGAATCCATGGCGCTACAAGGCAAAGTAGGCAATCAAGATGAAGCTTGCCCCACCTGTGGGCAGCCAGAGGTTCGGGTCTTGGACGCTCGAGAACCGCGGGACTTCTACGTGGCTTCTCAACCTAAGGACTACGGCGGGTTCTTCGAGTTCAGAGGCCGCACCAGTCGACCGATGCTTGGGCTCTCGGCAGAAGGCTCTGTAAACGACGTCGCCAACTCTAGAGTAATCAGCGGAAACGATACGGTGTTATCACTAAACGATAACGATGGGCGCGGAGGCTTCGTATTCAGAGAAGCACCTGGGAGCCCAGGCGCCTACCAAGTGGGATCCAGCAACTCGCGCGGAGAGCCGGACGATCTTTCCACCGCCCCCGTTGCTCTCCTAGCCCGCAGAACTACCGACATACTTCAGGTCGGAATGGGTAGTTGGCCGAATGGACATTCGGCCAAACCCCAATCCGTCGAAGGACGCGCAGCTTGGTACAGCCTTGCCTTCGCGTTGCGAAGCGGAGCTGCCCGAGCCCTCGACATTGAAACCAATGAACTCGATTGTGGGCTTTACGTTACGGCAAGGGATGGCATGGCAGAGGGCCAAGCGTTCTTGTGCGACGCCTTAGAGAATGGCGCCGGTTACGCCACGCACTTCCATGACCCTGAGCGGTTCTCCGGACTCCTAAAGACTCTCGAGCACCAAGTCGTATCAGACTGGATAGCTCATAGCGATTCTTGCGACGCTAGCTGTGCGCTCTGCATGCGCGATTACGACAACATGGCGTATCACCCGATCCTCGACTGGCGGCTAGCAACGGACATGATCAGCCTCCTCTCGGATCGCACCAGTTCGTTGGAGCTGAGGGACGGTCATTGGGCTCCAATGGTGGAGGATAAAGACTCGCGCATTGTGCATAGCCTTGGACAACTCGGATTCACGCCGTTGCCAGAGAGCACAACTCTTCCCGTATTCACAAGCAGATTCAAAGGAGCGCGCCGGGCGGTGACCGTGATTCACCCGTTGTGGGAGGCGTCTCACCCGAAGATCCTGGACACCAAAAAGCAGATAGCTGAGGTGGGAATCTCCGAATACCTTGGGGAGGTAACGCCGTTTACCCTCTTACGTATGCCGACCAAGGTCTTGGCGCTGGATCCACATGGTTACTGAGCGATGACCGACCCTAAGAGAAGACGTGATCGCAAGCGCCCAAGTGCGGCGGATGTGTCGACAAATCGCCGTCAGCTGTACCGCGGCCTGAAGAACGCAGTCCGTGAAGCCAAGGACGCAGTTCTTGAAACCGTCACCAAAGCGAGAACGGTCGAGAGCCTCGACAAGGCCAAGCAACGAGTTAGGCAAGCTGCCGAGGCCGTAGGTTCTGGTGTAGAAGGAGCCGCAACCTTCACGCGCTCTACAGTAGTCGGCCTACGTTCCAGCGCTAAGGGCTTGGCGTCCGTATTCTCGGACCACGAGCAGGAGATACAGAAGCTGGAACACGATATCGAGGCGCAAGGCGGCCTGTATCGGGAGCTGATCAGGAGCAAACGGGCCGGGGACACCATCTTCGTAGGAGGCGAACCGCTGGCTGTTCTACTAGCCGTTAGCCACATCCCGCAAGAGGTGGTCCAGGCATACGAGGCCGCATATCCTCAGATGTCACAGTCCATCTCCTTCGAGGACAAGGTTCGCTCTTTGGACGAAAGCTCACTTCCTGGTTTCCTAAGCGCGGTAAAGGGCAAACTATTCGAGCAGCAGTACGTTGACTATCTCAACGCCAGCCGCCTTCCCGATGGATATGAGGCAACTCTAGCTAACTCTGCGAATCAGCCTGGGTGGGACATCGCGGTAGCGGGGCCAGATCCCGAGATTGCTGCCCTGATCCAAGCGAAGGCCACGGACTCGGTTTCATATGTGGTGGCTGCCATGCAGCAGAACCCCGCCATAGATGTTGTCACCACCGATGAGGTTTACAGCCACCTAGTGCTTAGCGGCATCAGCGAAGGCATTGTTAACAGCGGGATCGCAAACGCCGATCTTACTGCAAGCCTAGAGGCTGCTGCAGATGCGGCCGACCTAGGTTTCGACTTCTTGCCCCCGTGGTTCACGCTGGCATTCATCGCCTTCACTTCGTACAAAGCCGAGAGCCTATCGCTGTACAAGAAACTTGAACTGGCTGGAAACAGGACCGGACATGCGTACCTCGCTTACCTCATAGGTGGCGGTGTGGCCGCCGTAACGAATACTTGGTGGCTGGGGGTGCTGGCCACGGTGTCCAGCCGCTTCCTGAGCGAGGTCGGCCGAAGGAAGGCCCAGGTACTTCACGAGTTGACCACCACTTACCAAACGAACCGTCGGATCCTGCAACGGCTGAAGTCGCTCCCAGAGCCTGCACCCCAAGTTAGGAACGCGGGTACTTAGCGCGGCTCGAAAATGCGTGTGACAGCCATGTAAGAATGAGAATTGTTCGATAGCAAGAGCGAAACGAGCCCACCTGATTGTTTCCATTCTTTTCTGTGGGCTGCACCTTGGGGGGGTAAGAATGCCGCTACGTATACCTCGCTGGGATCTGCTCGACCAGAGCGAGCAGATGCTCGTCATAAATCTACCTCTCGATCGCCAACTTTGGGCCCGAGGTGGTCCCGGCACCCGGAAGACCGTCCTCGCCCTGTATAGGGCGGCCTAAACTGCACTGGGTTTGATGGAGACTCTCCTTCCACGCGAAAGGAGAGAATGAGGCATGCGGACCAAGTACGACCAGGAGACGAGAGACCGGGTAATCCGGATGTACTACGAGCGGCGTCAGGAAGCTCCAGAGGAGTCTCTGAGTGGCTCCTCTTCCGGCGCTTGCGTGAGTTGATGGGCATCCCGATGGACACGATGCGTGGCTGGGTGGATAGGGCGCGCGTTGACGCCAGGGAGAAGCCGGGCGTGACGAGCGCGGAGCGCGAGTAGATCAAGGCCTTGCGCAAGGAAGTGGCGGAGCTGAAGCGGGCGAACGAGATCCTCAAGACGGCGAGTGTAGATTCAATGTCTCAGTGCAACAGTGCATCCAATCTAGCCGCTGGCGGGTCGTAGTCAAGGGTCTTCCTTGGTCTGGTGTTGAGTTTCCTAGCCACCTCATCCAGCTCGTCCTGACTGAAGCCCTTCAGGCTGGTGCCATTGGGCAAGTACTGGAGCAGAAAGCCGTTGGTGTTCTCGTTGCTGCCCCGCTGCCAGGGGCTGCGCGGGTCAGCAAAGTAGACCTGCAGGCCGGTGTCGACGCTGACCTGCTTATGGTTGGCGAGCTCCATGCCCCAATCCCAAGTCAGGCTCTTGCGCAGCTCCTCAGGCAGGCGCATCACTTCGCGCTTCAGGCCCTCCGTGACGCTGTTCATGTCGCGCCCGTCGAGCTCCACGAGCAGCGTGTAACGCATGCACGCTCCACCAGGGTCGCGACTTGCGTCAGTCCGCAGCCCAGCAGCAGGTCGCCCTCCCAGTGCCCGGGAACGGCCCGGTCTTCGACCTCGGCTGGGCGTTCCCGGATGGAGACCGCGCCCATGATCTCACAGCGCCTTTGACCCTTGGTCGAGCTGCGTTTGTGCCGCCGGATGGGACGCTTGGAGCGCAGGTGCTGCTGCAACTCGCGTTTAAGCACCCCGCGCGTCTGGATGAACAGCGACTTGTAGATGGTCTCATGCGAGATCCTCATGCCAGAACCCACCGGGTAACACTTGGCGAGGTGACCCGCGATCTGCTGCGGCGACCAGTCGTCGGCCAGCTTGCCCGCCACGAAAACGCGCAACTCCTCGTTCCCGGCCAGCAGGCAGGGGCGGCGCCGGCGCGCACGGCGCCAGGCTCGATCGTCGGCATCGACCGCAAGATAATGCCGCGCGCCCTTGTTGCGTTTCACCTCACGGCTGATGCTCGAGGGCGCGCGGCCCAGATCTCGCGCTATCTGCCGCAGCGACTTGCCGCTCGCCAACCCCCTGGAGATCTCCTCGCGCTCAGCCAGCGACAAGAACCCCGGCCGGCGCTTACGCGGCGCTCAAGCCATGCCACCGTAGTGCCGCAGAATCGTGAACACCGAACCCGGCGGTTTCGCCAGCGCCACTGAGATCTGGCTGATCGACTCCCCAGCGCGCCAACGATCCCACAACTCTCGCTTGCGCTCGTCAGGCATACCCGGCCGGCCCATCTTCGCCACGCAACACCTCCATGGACATGTTGCACTGACGGATTGAATCCACCGCGGCGTTTTTCGCCCAGGCGGAGCTCGACCGCCGACCGAAGTGACGGTCGCTTTCATCACCAAGCACAGGGGTGAGTTCGGGGTCGAGTCGATGTGCAAACAACTGCCTATCGCACCCAGCACTTACTTCGAGCATCAGACTCGCGCCCGCGACCCCCAGAGGCTATCAGTGAGGGCGCAGCGCGACGCGGTGTTACTGGAGAAGATCAGGCGCGCGAGGGTCGATAGCAAGGAGCGGTACGGCGTTAGGAAGGTGTGGCGCGAGCTGAAGCGCGCTGGCGTGCAGGTGGCACGCTACACTGTGGAGCGCCTCATGCGCCAGCTCGGCATTCGTGGCGTCGGCCGCGGCGGGCATAAGGTCTTCACCACCATTCCAGATGAGCTTCCGGAGAGGCCAGTTGGCTTAGTGAACCGCGACTTCAGCGCCTCAAGACCCAACGCGTTATGGGTCTCCGACGTCACTTTCGCGAAGACCATGGGTGGTTTCACTTACGTGGCGTTCGTGATCGACGCGTTCTCGAAACGGATCGTCGGTTGGCGGGTGACGCGCAGCTTGAAGACTAGTTTGGTGTTGGACGCGCTGGAGCAGGCGCTGGAGGCTCGCAATCATGCTGAGCGCCTGGTTTTCCACAGCGACCGCAGCTCGCAGTTCTTATCCATTCGCTACACGCAAAGACTAGCGGAAGCCGGTGTCGCCGCCTCCGTGGGCAGCAGAGGCGACGCTTACGATAATGCCCTCGCAGAGGCCATCAACGGCCTTTACAAGGCTGAGGCGGTTCTTCACCGGGGGCCCTGGGCGCACCCACTGGATGTGGAGATCGCCACGCAGGATTGGGTGCATTGGTTCGATCACCTCCGCCTCTACGAGGCCGTAGATGTGATAGTTCAGATTTGGTCAGGCAGCCGCCTGACTCAAGCAAACTAGCCTCCGAAAAGCCCGGCGCGACTCACAGCGTGAACAGCTTCACGAGTTGAGCGACCGTGGCGTTTTCTAGCGCTCGGAG
>CALCHY010000260.1 GCA_937907415.1 uncultured Trueperaceae bacterium | reverse complement strand
CGCGTCTGAATGGCATTCAGAAGGTCAGGGGTTCGAATCCCCTCGGCTCCACCACAGTAAAGCGCGTCCCAGACGCAAACAGGAACCCCGGCCAAGAGCCGGGGTTCTGTCGTTATGGACCTCGTACAGCTTATGTACAGCTTATGAGCCGACTTTGGTATGGCCCGAATCGAGGCCAGCCCCCGGTGTCTTAGCGGACCATCTGACGAAATCTTGAGATGACCTTATAGAGGCCTGAGGCTTGGATCAAGTACTCGGCCGCCGAGTGAGTACTGATGCTGTGATTTCCAAAAGGCAGCCAACCAGCTTCTCCATAGTGTGGATACAGACTGTCGTCATATTTGCTGACGCAATAATGGGCGTGCCGTGCAATTAGGTCTCGGATATCTTCTGGATCAAAGTCTCTGTCATTCGCGGCTAGAAGGTTGACTACTCTGGCGAGCACAATGCGCGCCATGACAACGAAACATGTGATCTCAAAGCTATTCCCTCTAGACGTATAGACGCGATATCCAAGCGGACCTAATTCGATGTTTCGCGCATCCCCAGGGCTTTCTAGAGGCCCGTTGTTCGTAAACCACCATGCAGATGCTTCGACCACTCCTTCGATAAGTTCATATGGGATGTCGCCATCCTCCTGTAACCAGTCATGCTGACTCTTGAAGTATGTGGTCGCTCGCGCAGCTACATCTTCTGAAGGTGCCACGTATCTCCTTTAGACCCTCCGTAGTGGGCCGAGATCATCTTCCCTGTCGTGATTTGGGTTTCTGTGCTGTTTGTCCACGATTCTAAGGTATCTGGAAGTATAACAAGGCGATACAGTTGGTGGCGGGCGGTAAAGGAACAACGTCCACTGACGCCTGCCCCTTCTAGCCTAAGAAGTAGAGGCGGGTTGTAGGCGCTCTAAGATGCTTGTGCCGTGCCGCGGGCCTGTCTCACATAATTGGTTTGGACCTATCGGCACGGCCGGGCAGTCGGTGGGGGATCCCGGAGGCTAGGTCTGGTTCACCGGGGCGAGTAGTTTATCGAGTGGCACCGCGGCCGCTAGGCGTTGCTCCTCGAAGAGATGCGTGTACTGGCGCAGCGTGAAGGCGGGGTTGGTGTGGCCAACGCGGTCGGCGATGGTGCTGGCGTCGAGGCCGTGCCGAACCAGGAGCGATACGTGGAGGTGCCGGGCGTCGTGGAGGCGAGCGCGTGGGACGCCGGCCTGGTCCTGTAGGCGGTGCCAGACCCGCAGAACGTTGCGCTGGTCGAGGAAGGTGCCGATCTCGGTGGTGAACATGTGGCCTGGGTTCGCCCAGCCTTCGCCTGCCAGTTCTAACTCGGCGTCCTGGCGCTGCCGGTGCTCCGCGAGGACCTCCAGCGTGTCGGCTGCGAGCGCCACCAGGCGCTGGCCCTTGGTGGTCTTGGTGCTGGCGAGGGTGAGGCGGCCATCCTGCTTGGTGAGGTTGCGCCGGACGTGGAGGGTGCTGCCTTTCAGGTCGCTCCAGGTGAGGGCCAGTAGCTCGCCGATGCGCAGGCCGGAGGTGATAGCCAGGTAGAAGAGGGCGTGGAGGCGGTGCCGTTCGGCCTGCGCTAGGAAGCGGCCGATCTGCTCGGTGGTCCATAGCGTCATCTCGCGCTTCTCGGCGCGGACGGTGTCGACCGCCGCGGCTGGGTTGCGCGGCAGGAGCTGCCACTTGACGGCCTGGTCGAGCGCTGTGCGCAGGGTGCTACGGCAGTAGTTGCTCGTGTGGGGGCTTACCTCGTCTGCGATCTCGCCGAGCGCTGCCTGGACGCGTAGTGGCGTGAGCTTGCCGAGCCTCACGCGGCCGAGATTGGGGGTGATGTACTTCTCGACCGTGTAGCGGTACGACTCAATGGTGCGCGGCTTCACCTGGCGCGCCTTCTCGGTCAGCCAGCGCTCCAGGTATGCGCTTAGCGTAGGGTCCTCGATGGGGATACCGGTGCTGCTGGCCTGTTGGCGCAGCTCTTCGAGTTTCTTGCGCACCTCCTCCTTGGTCTTGCCGTAGACGGTCTTTCGTTGCTGTTTGCCGTTTTCGTCGTAGCCGATGGTGGTGGCGGCCTGCCAGAGGCCGTTCTTGCGGCGGGTGATGCTGCCATCGCCCTTCGCGCGGCGTCGTGCCATGCGGGCGCTCCTTAGAAAGTGGGGAATGAGAAGAGCCCAGCCGGGGGGCTGCGCTCGGTGAAGACGAAGATCGGGTTGTAGGGTCTACTAGCTGACGGGCACGTGCTTCACTGCTTCCGCCAGAATCTCTAGCGCCTCGTCTCGACGTCCGTCCTGAAGAAGACCTAGACCAAGGGCCACGAGGATCTTGATGTTGAGAATGCTTGGGGTCATAAGGGGGTTATCCGGTCGTTGGCCGGGCAGCAGGGTGGTCAGCGCGTAGAACGCTATGAGCCGTATGGCGTCATCTGGCACGCCGGTCAGGTCTACGCCGAAGGTCTCCTCGACTAGCGGACTACACGTGAGAGCATCCAGGTCCTGCCAGAACGTCGTGAGGAGGTCGGTTAGACCTGGGGTCGTGGGCGGGACGCGTAGCTCCTCCTGAATTTGGAAGGCGGCACGGGGGAGGCGGCTCTTCCAGTTGGCGATCCGGACATTGGCGTCGGTGAGGTGCTTGAAGACGCTGCCGCTGTAGTCGATGAACTCGCGCGAGCGGTCGATCGAGAGGCGGGTGGCGTGGGTCATGCTGTCTGTCTCCTTAGAGGTGAACGGCCACTGACAGAGCTGACAAAACCCCCCGTAGCCTCCGGAGGGTTTCGTCGGTTCTGTCAGTGGCTGCTGGGGTGTGTGGCTAGAGGTCGAGGTCGGCTGCGAAGTCGAGCAGCGGGTTGGTGCGGATGATTTCGGTGGGGCGTCCGGTACCGGAGGGGCTGCCTTCGAGGCGCAGCCAGCCGCGCGCAGCCAAGTGCTCGACGGCCTGTTGGACGCTGGCCTTAGTCTTGAGGCCGCGCCAGCCGCGCCGGTAGATGTCCCGCACGGAGCAGCCGTCCTCCAGGTCACCGGCGATGAGGCGGTGAGCGAGTTGGCGCACGTTCTCCGTCTTGCGCGTCAACTCGGGGGCATAGAGCTTGCGCGCGTGCGCCTCCAGGTACTTGGTCCAGCGGATCGCCAAGCGTAGTGCTGCGGCGCTCACCGGCCGCAGCTCGGCGTCGTCGACGCTGTCGATCAGGTGGAACAGCAGCGCGAGCTTGGCGACGAGCGCTTGGTACTTGCCTAGGTGAGCCAGGTAGGCGGGCGTGTCGCTCAGCTCGCGTGAGCGGAGGCGTCGCATGTGCGCCGTGAACCAGGCGTCGAACTCCTCCTGCGCCTCGGGGGTGAAGCGCAGGCCGGGCAACCGGCCCGGTTGACGTTCGAGCTCGGGATGGGCGGCCGGGTCGAGGTCGGCGAGCGCCTGGTAGAGGCGTTGCGCGCCCTCCCTTACGGTGGGGTCGATGGGGCGGTCGACGTGCACGTAGTCGGTCAGCGGTTCCGGGTAGACGGCGAGCTGGAAGCGCTGCAGCAGACCGTCGGACTGCCTGCCGCCGGAGACGGCGCCCAGCACATAGGCCTCCATCTTCCCGGGCTGCACGCCGCCGACGATGCTTAGCGTGAGTGCGGGCACGTGGATGGTGCCGCGGCCGATGCGGTCGACGGTGTAGTTCGCCTTGGAGTTGAATGCCTCAAGGAAGAACTCGCGGTCGCCTTCACGGCCAGGCTTGTCGCACGAGACGAGCAAGCCCACCAGCTCGTCGCGGATGACCAGCAGGCCCCGCTCGTTGGTGCGAAGCAGCTCGGTGGCCATCTCCACGGTGGGGTCGTTAGTGGTGTAGCGCTTCACCGGGCGCTGCAGCGCCTCGATCTCCCGGTTGGCGGCGGCGATCTGCTCTGTAAGGGTGATCCCGGGCGTTGCGCCTGCCGCCTCCTTGTAGAGCTTCGACAGCTTGGCCTCTTGGATGGCGACCTTGGCGTCGCGCACGTGACGGTCGGCTTCGTAGGCGGCTATGGCGTCTGCGGCGAGCCGTTCGATGTGGCGCGTGCCCTCTTGCAGGGCGGGGGACTTCATAGAGCTAGGCGGCGCGATGACGGCGCCCCAGAGGTTGGGGACGACCTGCCAGGTGTCGTAGCGCTTGGGGTATAGGCCGATGTTGCGCCCGGCGACGGCTCCGAGCGACACGACGGCTGGGATGGCGATCATCTCGACGGGCACGCTCATGCGCTCGGCCTCGTCGACCAACCAAGCGCGTAGCGGCTCTGGCAGGAGGTCAGGCGGCATGCCGGGCGCGACCTCAGCCTCGGTCAGGGGCAGCGGCTGCGGCCAAGTAACCTCGGGCTCCTCGGCGTCGTCAGGACAGCAGGCTCCATCTAGGGGCTGGTCGGCGTCTGCGGTCAGGGCGGCGTCAAGCTCAGCTTCGAGGCTGGCGAGGCGCTGTTCGCCGTCCGCAGGCCAGTCGAAGAGGCTGAGGTGGCGGTACTCGGCGGTGAGCTGATCGACGCGTCCGGGGGCGGCGGCCGTGAGCTGCGCGAGGGCGGTCAGCTTGCCGTCGATGCGCCGGAGGGTGGCGGCTGGGGCTGTCATGCGCTCGTGGCGGCTTCGCGTTCGATGAACGCCTTGACCTCGCTGTACGGGATGAGGATCTTGCGGCCCAGCTTGATGTGCCGGATGCGTCCCGCTCGGAGAAGTTCGTAGACGTTGCCGCGGCCGATGGCGCCGCCAAGCGCGTAGCGGAACTCGTCGGGGCTAAGAAGGGGCTTCGTGTTGCGGTCTTGCACAAGAACTCCTAGCACCTTCTCGTGGGCGGAGGTCGCGGTTGATGTAGGGGTGGCTTCTGGCCCACGCCCCTTCGGCTTCAAGTGGTTCCGGGATCGTGGCGTGACGCTTGGTCCCGCACACGTCCAACTTACTTGGGGGTTCTGCTAGCTGCGAGCGCGTTTCTGGGCTCTTAGCGCCCGAGCACTTGGCGCGGTGGTACGTTCCGTGTTGGAATGCCGATGTGGCCGAGCCGAAGTGGCCACCGACGGAGTGGAACGCTGTGCTGTCCGATGACCTGGGTGGGTATTCGTGCCCTAACGCCAGTTGCTCGCAGTGTGGGGTGAAGGGGGCTGGCAACTTGTACCGCCAAGGCACGACTGCGCGTGGTGTACCGCGCTTCAGATGCGTGACGTGCGGGAAGACGTTCTCTTCGACGACGGGCACGGCTCTGCACCGGCTAAGGCATGCCAAGGAGCGGATCGTCGAAGCTGCTGGCCAAGTGCTTTACGGAGGGGCTTCATACAGAGAGGCCGCCCGCGACAACCAGGTTTCACACCCGAGCGTGCGGCGGTGGGTCCAGGCGTTCCGGTCTCACCCGGACCTACTCGCAGCCATGGAGCAGGAACGGCGTGACGCCCTACCAGTAGAGGTGAAGGCGCTGCTAGCGCACGGAGTTGAAGTGGGCTTGATCAGCGCTAGCAAGGCTGCAGCGACGGAACTTGAGATCTTGCGGGGAGACCGTAGCACCTACCGGGTACTCGTAGCGCAGTTGATGGAGAGACACGGAACCTTCCGGAACCTATTGAGGGCGATCCTCCCTGACCAGGCGTAACGTCGTCTCTTAGCGGCGCCGAGCGAGGATGGCGTTAGTTGGCCAGGACGCTTGCGGGCTCGCCGCGCGCTCGGCTCCACACGATCCGGGCTTCCGTTTCCGATAGCTCTCCTAGCGCGCGCACCGTGTGGCCCACAACCTCACTGGCGTAGCCAGCTTGCTGACGCGGCTCGATGCCGAGGTCGGCCAGCACCTTGCGGAGTTTGACGGCGCGTTTCGGGCCGATGGCGTCGCTCACCTGCTCTTGGCTCTCGGGCGCGCGCTTCGGCGCTGCGGGCCTGGGTGATCCCTTGAGCTGTTTGGCGTTAGCGTCGTAGTCGACCCACTGGGTGGGTAGTGAGTAGAGGTAGCGGCCGAGTCCGAACTTGGTGCAGGCTCGCTTGAAGGCTTGGGCTTCGGCGCTGGTGCCGGCGATGTCGGGGTTGCTGTCGCCGCTTTCGCCGGTGCTGCTTCTGGTGACGCCGAGGATGGTGAGGTGGCAGATGAGGCGGTGTTCGCCCCAGGGGGTGAACTGGACGTGCCACTCTCCGGGCACGAGGGCGTTGAGGCGATCTTCGTAGGCGCGGGGGTCGGCGTAGGCGAGGGCGATGGCCTTGGTCTTGTCGCGGTTGGTGGCTTCGGCACGGTACTTGATCTCGCTGACGTCGAACGGTTCGGCGAGGCGTTGGAGTAGGTCGTGCCAGTCGATGTTGTCGTTCATGGCGCTCCTTTCTGAGGCGGCTAGTAGATGCGCGGTCCGGGGGAGACCATGAGCGGCGTGGTGGGTTCGAGCAGCTGGGCGTTGTTTAGCGCCGCCTCGAGTTCGACGGTGATGGGGTGCTTGCTGCCGAGTTCGTTCTCGGTCTCGCTGAGCAGGTCTTCGAGCGCTTGGTGGTTGGCGGGGGTGATGGCGAGCTGGTGGCCTTGGGTTAGGCGCTGCAGGTGGAGGCGTTGGCTGGTAGTGAGGGTTCGTAATTGTTGCCTGACGGCGTTGGTGGGGCTGTTGCCGTCGTCGTTGCGGCCGCTGCCGCGGCAGTCGTCGCACGGCTCCATGGATTCGCTGGGGAGGTAGTTGCCGTAGCTGAGGCTGTAGTAGCCGGGGCCGCCGACGTAGACGAGGTAGCCGTCGCCTTGGCAGGTGTAGCCCCAGGGGATCTTGGGGTCTTCGCTGAGCAGGGTGGTGAGGTTGATGGTCATGCGGCTTTCGCTCCTTTAGTGCTGGTGGCGCGTACGCGGCCTTCGAGGTCGGTGTTGGGGGCTTGGAACCGCTTGATGCTGATGAGGTGTGCGGCGTCTTGGTGGCGCGTAGCCGTGAGGGTGAAGCCGTAGTGGCGCAGGAGGCGGTCGGCGGCGATGTAGGGCTCGGGGTTGGTGATGGTGAGGCAGGCGAGCTTGAGGCTGTCGCCCTCGGTCCCGTGGAGGGTCAATGCGGCGCTGGCGGCGAGGTCGGCTAGTAGCACGTCGACCTGGTGGCCTTCTGGACTGGTGGTGAGGGCGTGGATGAGGGCGCGGAAGAGTTGCGGAAGGGTCATGTCTGGCTCCTAAAGCAAAAGAGCGCCAGGACCTATGTGGGTCGCTGGCGCTAGCAGGAGTTCGGGTTGTGGGCGGATCCATTAGGTGAGTTAGTCAGGCTGGTGCTCCTTCCTGGTTAGCTGCTGACGAAGGTGAGCGGCGGGCGCTTCGGCGCTGGGCCGGAGGACGTGGACGGGTTGGTGGTGGGCTCCGCTTCCGGCTCGGTGCTTATGGCGTCAGGGTCGGCGGTGAGTTGTTCGAGGATCTGGTCGGCGGCTTTGCTGGCTCTGTCTCCGGCCTGGATGAGGTCTTCGAGGCTGTCGGTCCAACTCGCGAGGTAGGCGAAGGAGTAGGTGCTGGTGTCGATGCCGAGGGCATTGGCTACGAGGAAGGCGGTGGTTTCGGCTTCCAGCTCGGCGCTGGGCCGGTCCTCGCTACCGGTGTGCAGCAGCATGTGCGCCGCCTCGTGGCAGAGAGTCTTGAAGGCTTGGGTGTGGCTGAGGCCTGGCCGGATGGCGATGTGCTTGGTGGCTGGCCGGTAGACGCCGAGGGCGTGTTCGTGCTGGAAGTCCCAGCTGACGCGGACGCCTTGGCTGGCGCAGAACATGGCGAGGCGGAAGTGGAGCCCAGCGAGCTTGGCCTGGACGTCCGGCGTGTCCATGAGTAGGCGTGGGCCGTCGCGTTGTGGGATGGGTTCGCCGTCGGTCTGGGCGAGGTCGAAGACGTAGACGGTCTTGAAGCCGACGAGGTTGAGCTGGTCGGCGTCGTCGGGGTCGCGGACGAGTAGTGGCGCGAGGATGGCGATGCCCTTCTCGCCCTTGCGGACGAAGCGGTTGCTGGCCTGCCAGGTGCGGTAGCCGGCGACGAGAGTGGCGTCGGGGCGCTGGGCGAGGATCAGTAGGGTGTTCATGTAGCTGTAGTTGTGGAAGCGCTGGCGGAACTTGAGGGCTCGCTTCCAGCCGTCGCTGGTCATGAGGTCGGTGACTCCTTTATGGAGGATGTCGAGGGCTGCCTGCTTGCTGTCCTGCTTGGCGGTGGTGGTCATGGCGTGCTCCTAAACGAGAAAAGCCCCGACCTTCGTTAGAAGATCGGGGCGGTCTTGCGGTTGTTGGTTGGCGGTTGGCGAGTGGCGACGGTCTACATGGCTGCTGCTCCTTTCGGTCTGTGGTGGGCGTTGGGGTTTATGCCTGTGGCATGAGAAAGCCCGCCGTTAGGCGGGTTCTCTGGTGGGATGCAACGGAGTGATGGAGGCGCTAGGGACGGCGCTGTTAGGTTTCGGGTTTCCTATTTCGATCGCGACACGAAGGTAATGAGGGGAGGGGGGGTCTAACAACCCCGCGGATATCTAAGTGTTGGGGGGCTACCCAAAACAGGAGGAGGGGATATTTCTCAGCCTAGCTGTACAGCCAAGCGGCATTTGGGCACATCAGAAGTTGGGTTCGCATACTCGGGCCATATCTGGTTGTACGGCGTGCCTCAAGAGCCGTTCCAGACACGGAAGCTTTGGGCCTCGGGAGTGGGTACTATAGTCCTATGCCACCCAAGGCCTTTATCTCATATGCTTGGGAGTCCGACGAGGTGCGGTCGTGGGTTCGTGACCTGGCAACCCGATTCAGAGGTGATGGGGTTGACGTCACTCTGGATCAGTGGCACCTTGCGCCGGGGGACCAGCTGCCTCAGTTCATGGAAGATGCGGTCAGAACCAACGACTTTGTCCTCATCGTGTGCACCCCTACCTATAGAGCTAAGTCCGACTCTCGCCAAGGCGGTGTCGGGTACGAGGGCGACATCATGACGTCTGAGGTCATGGCCGAAAGGCGGCATAGGAAGTTCATTCCTGTACTGCGACTTGGCGAGTGGGCTGAAAGCGCACCGTCGTGGCTCCGAGGGAAAGTCTTTGTTGATGTTCGAGACGGCGCCTACGAGAGGGGCTATGCGGACTTGCTGGCAACGATCCTCGGTAAGCGCCAACAAGCTCCTCCGGTGGTCGCTCGAAGGCCGTCCGGTGGAAGTCAGCGGACGGACGCGCAGGCACGAGTTGAAGCAGATGAGCCCATACGCATCGTCGGTGTGATAGTAGACGAAGTGACACAACCGACACTAGATGGAAGTCCTGGAAGTGGGCTCTACAGAGTGCCCTTCCGCCTCTCACGAACGCCCTCAGTCGAGTGGTCGAGGCTCTTCGTAGAGGCTTGGAACTATCCCCCGCGCTTCACCTCCATGCATCGTCCTGGGATCGCGCGAGTGGTCGGCGACAAGGTGCTGCTCGATGGAACCACAATGGATGAAGTAAGGAACTACCATCGGGATACTCTCGTCCTTGCCGTGGAGCAAGCGAATGCCAACTTACTGCGTCTTGAGGAGCGCCGGAGACTAGAGGAAGAGCAGGCTCAAAGGAAGCGGGAGGAACACGAAGCGCAGGTCCAAAAGATGGCGAGTGAGATCAACTTCGAATAGGGAGTGTCCCGGGCTCCAGAGCTGAGTGCCTATAGGTAGAGGCGAGCGGTGACTAACGCAGCTAGAGCCCGCCCCGGTGGGCACGTCAGTTGCACGTACAGAGTAGGTCCCCAGTATCTTGGAGAAGCCTGTTCTCGCAGGGCGACTCCCGGGAGCCTGGCAACGCAACTCTCTGGCGGACGCTAGGGAAGTTGCAGCCACTCTTCGTTCGCACTCATTACGCAGGTCGGTCAACGGTGCGGGCGCGGGCGCCTACCTTCCCGCGGTTCACCAGCAACTCAGGTGCACATGAGGGTCAGGACAGAGGCGCTGAACCAGGCTCATCAACCTACAAAAGTGCAGGCAATCTTGTTCGCCAAGCATCCATGAGTACCAGTTCGCACTGGACGGTGGTTCCGTCTTCGGTGAGTAGTTCCATCTGTCCGGCCGGGACGGTCTTGTCCCACTGGAAAGCGCCGGTGAGTAGGTCGAGCACGGCCGCCTTGTATGTGGTGTCCTCGTTGCCGCCGAGGTGGTCGCCTTTGGTTTCTAGGACGGTGATGCGGTTCGCGGTGCCGTCGGGTCGTGCGGCGAAGATGAAGTCGGGGTAGATCTTGCCGCGTCGCCAGCCCTGCACGTAGTACTGGTTGCGGGCGACGTTGCGGTGCCACCAGCGAAGGGTCTCTTCGGCATCGAGGTAGACGGCTACGTCGCGCTCATCGGGGTTGAATTCAGCGGCGTACTGGGGCGCGAAGAGGCTCTTCTGTAGGGGGCCGCCGTCGAGGCCGGTGACTTGCGGAGCGTTCTCGGGCTCGGTGGTGATGGACGCTTGGGGCATGCGCCAGTTGGCGCCGTCGGCGCGGAGGCGGAACTGCACGTTGCCGCAGGAGACCTCGTGGCGGAAGAGTTGCTCAGCCTTCTCGTCGCGTTTCTCGGCGAGGTACTTGCGGAGTTCGCTCAAGATCAGGCTGGAGAGTTGTCCGAGGCGTTCGTCGGTGAAGCCGCACGCCCTGAGACCGTCTAGGAGCCTGCCGACGATGTCGCGGGCTATCCAGGCGTTCTGCACGATGTCGGAGGTAAGCCTGACCAGGTAGGCGGGGTCGAGGGCGTGAACGGTTTTGTTGGCTTCGACCCTTTCGGCGACGATGCGTTCTTGTCCCTCGGTGAGGGTGATGCGCTGCAGCTGGCTCTCGGCCGCCTGGAAGTTCGTTGGTATGCGAGCCACGAGAGGTCTAATGTCGAGGTCGGTCCAGTCGAGCTGGTAGAGGATGTCCGTGTCGTAGTCGAGCAGCCGGGCTTGTCCCCGCTCGATCTTGAGGACTTTCGGTAGGTAGATCTCGGTGGTTCGGAACTCAGCACGGCGGGGGATGTTGCGGGGCCCATTTGTCGTGCCGCCGGTTTCGTCTTCCTGGCGGACTTCTCTTACCAAGTCGCCGAGGCCGCCTTCTTCCAAACCGGTTTTGACGGCTTGAACGACGTCGGCGGTTGAGGCATGGTGGGCGTATACGTAGCACTCGTCTAACGCTTCGACGCCGGTCTTCTCGGCGTGGGGTTGCCGGAGGATGCGGCCGACGAGCTGGGTCATGCTGTTGAGGCTGGAGCTGGCCGCTAGGGAGCAGAGAACGTAGGCGAAGGGGTTGTCCCAGCCCTCTTGCAGCGCTTGCTTGGTGATGATGACGCGCACGCGGTTGGTGGGCGCTAGCAGGTCTTGGTTCTCGGGGTTGTTTAGGTCGTTGACGTCGGCGGTCTTGATGGCGATCTCGGCGTCGGGGTCGAGCCCGGCTTGCGCGAGCCACTCTTTGACGTCTAGGGCGTGGATGTGGTTGCCGTCGCGTTGGTCTTCGCCGGTACGCTCGACCTGTACGAGCATGATGGGGCGGATGTAGTTTCCGCCGTTGGCCCGGTGCTCGCTGGCGGCTGCCTGTAGTTCATCGAGCTTATCGAGGGCGGCGTTGAGGGTGTTGCGCCAGTCGGCCTCTTGGAGGGTGGCGAGGTTGAGGGGCATCTTGATCATGCCCTCGCGCAGCAGCTCGACTCCTAGGACGTCCACGAGGACGTTGGCGTAGCGCGCCTCGCGCGGGTTTCTCCCGCCTCGGGCTGCGACGTCCACGGGGGTTGCGGTCAGTTCGAGGACGAAGGCAGGGTTGAAGCCGTAGAGCGTCCTGAACGCTAGATCGCTGATGGCCCTATGCCCTTCGTCCATGACGACGACCGGCCGGATTAGCCGCAGCGCGTTGCCGAGGGAGTCCTTGACCATCGGCCACATGCTCCCGGAGCCTGCGGCGGCGCTGTAGGCGTCTAGGTTCGGGGTGGCGTCAAGCGCAGCTTGGTGCGCGGCCTGGTCGCCTTCGGGTGGGAAGAAGCCGTGGACGTCGCCGCGGTCCTGGAACATCTTGAGGGAGTCCTTGGTCTCGCGGTTGGCGGCTTGCAGCATGAGGACCATGACACAGAGGTGCGTCTCGACGTCCCGGGCGTTGAGGGGATCGTTCTTCTCCATGATCTTCACGCGGCCCGCTGCCGAGCGGTCCAGCATCTGCCGGTACGGGTGCTCCCGGTCCTTGAGCTGCTTGAGGGTCTGCGTGTAGATGGCTTCGTTCGGAACGATCCAGAGCACGAAGCCAGAGTTCTGCCCGAGGTACCGGCCCATGATCCGAGACAGCGAGGCGGTAGCGAGGTAGGTCTTGCCGCCGCCGGTAGGCACCTTGAGCACCACGTTAGGCACGCTACGGCCGATGCCGTCCTTACGGGGCGAGAAGGGGATGTTGGCGCGTGTGGCGGGGAGCTTACCCGCCTGCTTCAAGGCTTCCCAAGCCTTCTCGGCGTGGTCTGGTACTTCCAGGCCCAGGTCAGGGTCTTGCTTGGCCAGATCGTGGACGCGGTCGGCACGCTTCTTCTCGTCGATGAGGTGCGTCAGGTAGTCATCAACGACGGTTAGGACTCGCGCTTGATAGTCCAGGTCGCGCAGCACTGCTATTCCCTTTCGACGCGGTAGAGCGCGAACGGGAGCGGTGCGAACTCGACGGGGAGATCCGAGTCGTTGAGCATCTTCTGGGATACGAAGCGCGCGGGTGCGAACACCACATGGCGACCCTCGCGTGTCTCGGCGATGCTCCTAGCCTTCGTGAGGGTGAGGGCGGCGTCGCTCGACTTCAGGTACTCTAGGTCCGGCTGATAGATGAGCCATACGTGGACCCCTGCGGCTTCGCCTAGGTAGCCGTGACCCGGCTGACCCAGCGCATCCGTCTCCATCGTCTCTGTGGGCAGTGGTGTGTTCGTGGCGGTGTGGAAGAGGACGCTTGCGAGCGCCTCGAAGGATGGCAAGTTCTCGCCGGTCAGTAGGCTGTCCATGTCGATAGGATCACCAAGCGTGCAGTAGGTAAACGTACCGCCAAGACCTTCTGCTCTCTCCTCGACCTTCTTTTCCCCGGTAACAACCAACTCTCCGTTAGTCACCGACTTCCGGATCGTGTCATAGCTGGGGCCATAGGCGTTCTCAAGCCCTTCTACCTGCTCTAAGAGCCTGTTAGCTTGCTGGAGTTTCGTCCAGGTGATCCTCTCCCTCAGCAGTTCGTCACGCTGTGTCCCCGCAAAGGAGTAACCGTTGATGACGCGGCGAACTCGCTCAGCAGTTAGATCATCGGCGTAGTCCTCCATCTCGACCAGGATGAACTTCCGATCTCCACCATCCTTGGCATTAGCAGCTAGGACTGCATGGGCCGTAGTTCCTGATCCGGCAAATGAGTCAAGAACTAGCGCTTCTGGGTTCGGAAGTAGCTGCAGAAGCTTCTCCACCAAGGCAACAGGTTTTGGGAAGTCAAAGACGTTCCCGCCCATGATTTCTGTAACAGTTTTTCGGGCCAAGTCCATGTTGAGGTCAGCGTCCAACCAAATGGTCTTGGGTTTCGTCCTTGCTTCCTTGCCTTCTTCGTCTGCAAGATAGTCCTTGCGAAAGACCCGCCATCCACCTTGTGATGACTGACGTCCGACAACTAAGTGGTTCTCGCTTCGTATTTTTGGAATACTCCACGTCCAGCAGGTCGGATTTCCAGCTGAGTCGAGCGGCAAGGCTTCCTCGCTGTGCTCTTCGTCGCGGTTTGGAGACACCTCGCCGGTGTGCGGATTTATGTACAGAGGGAAGTAGAGGTTTGGTCGTGTCTTTGGGTTGAAGGCGGAGTTGCGGTTTCGCAGCTCTAGTAGACGGAAACGACCCTTGTCGTCCTCTTCGTTGTATTCAGCGAGCATTTTCTCGGTCTTGGGAACGCCAGTTAGCTCGGTTGCGCTCACGTCCTTGGCGAATATGAGTACGTACTCGTGGGTCTTGGCGAAGAACTGATCTAAGTGTCGACCCTTCGGGTTTAGGCGAGCAATGATGCGCCCGAGATTGTTCTCAGAACCGAAGATATCGTCGAGGATAAGTTCGAGTCGATGCCCCTCGTGCTCATCGATCGTGACGAACAGGATGCCGGTATCGGCGATGAGTTCGTGAAGGAGTTTCAAGCGCGGATACATCATTGCTGCCCACTTGTCGTGGCGCAGTCCGTCCTCGATCGTGATGGGGTTGCTGTTTAGCCACTCGCGGAGCATGGGGCTGTTGACGTTGTCGTTGTAGCTCCAGCCCTCTTTACCTGTGTTGTATGGCGGGTCGATGAACACGCAGTCCACCTTTCCGGCATACATGGGAAGGAGTGCTTTTAGAGCGTGCAAGTTGTCGCCGTTGATGATGAGGTTGTCATCGAGGTTGGCGTCGCCTATGCCCTTATCGGCGTGCACCACGAGCGGCCGGAACGGCACGCTTAGGTGATGGTTGTAGACGAACTCTTTACCTTTGAAGACTAGCTCCGGCACAAACGCACCCCTTCTGCCCGCCGGGCCATGACACTGCTTTGCGCGTCATGTAGGGTAACCCGCCTCGCCCCCCTGCCACGATGGGCGCGATCGGCTGGATGTACTCCTGGCTAGTTGACGCTGGCGTCGCGCGTAGAAAACCACTACTTAGCGTCACAGCTATCCGTGTCCCACGTGGGCTCGTTGTCTCAAACCCCATGCTGCCCGCCTAGGGCGTGTACTACTCGCGTTAGGCGCCCTAGATCTCTGGGGTCATTGCACGGCGGAGCGGGAGGATAGCGGAAGCATTTTTCTTTACGGACCAGCCTACTTTCGTCAGTTTTGTCAGCAGCAAGAGACCTTACAGAGGCCGGCGCTTGCCGGACCGCCTTCGACAGAAGCACTGGGGCCTAAGCCTGTACTACGGCCCAAGGACTTCCCAGGCTACGCCCCGGAAGGGCATCCGATATGATGGCAGTGCCTGCTTACAACCTAGTTTGGCGGACCATAGGAAAGCCGACACAGTCGAGCACGTAGAGTTCCAAAGGTGGGGTCACATAGATGTCGTCAATGAAGCAGTATCACAAGGCGCTCCTACTTGGCGGTGTCCTGGCGCTTGCAGTTGTAGTAACTGGCTGCTCCGCCGCCTTGCCTCCCGATGCTCAAGGACCCCTTTGGGAAGACGTGGTCAAGGGTGAGCGGGCGAACGCGGCGCGTGGAGGATGGACCGGGATAGGGCTGATCATTGTCGGTGTGTTGATGATGGTGGGGTCTATGTTCCCGGATCTGGACCTCATGGCGAGAGTCGGCATCCCCTTCATAAGCTTCCTTGGCATCACCGTGAGAACATCGGTACCAGTTGGTCTTGCTCTCGTCGCCCTTGGGGTGTGGCTCATCAACAAGACGCAGTACACGGTCAAGGTCTCTACGGGGGAGCCAGAAAAAGCCGACAGTAGGGGCCGAAGGAAGAAGAGGTAGGTGGGGTCCTCCGAAGTCGACCGTACAGCTTATATACAGCTTATCGGCCGATATCGGATGCGCCGCGGCGGTTCATAGCAACATGACATGGCGCCGAAACCGCGTCCAGGAGCACGTTCTGGCCCCCGGCGGTTTCGGCCGTCACGTGTTGCTTGCAGATGGCATTCAGAAGGTCAGGGGTTCGAATCCCCTCGGCTCCACCACCTTAAGCGG
>CALCHY010000259.1 GCA_937907415.1 uncultured Trueperaceae bacterium | reverse complement strand
CGTTCAGCTGCCCCGGACGCTGTTCTGATAGTGTCGCCCCATGAGATCAGGAATTTCGGGGGGCGTCGTGATAGAAGGCGTGACGGGAGTAGTTAAGGGTGCCGCGGCCAAGGGCGCGCCAACACTGGTGATGAGGCGCCTGCTACTTACCCTGGTGGCGATCTGCACCTGCGCGTACGGCGCTGCCGCTTTCGCTCAAGGCGGCGCGGGCGAACCAGAAGAAACCTTCGCGGAAGGCCAGTTCGCGGCGGTGGAGCGCGACCTGGCTGACGAAGCCGCACCAGCCGTCTTCGCGGTTGGCCTCTCAGCTGGCTTCCCCGCCTACCAGACGGTCGCGCTGAACGTCTCGCTTCAAGCGCAGTTCGTCGGCGCGCAACTCAAGGGAAGCTGGACCCCCGCCGGCGTGTACTTGGGCGGCCAACTACGCGCCTACCCGCCCATCCCTGTGCCGATCCCCCTGTACGTTGGCGTGGGAGGCGGAATCTACGGCCCGTTCGCGAGTTACCACTTCGCGGTCGGCACCCACGTGCCGCTTGGGACTGCCTTACGCCTCGACCTCGAAGGTGGAGTGGCGAACGTTCCACAACTAGACAAGCGCGGCTGGGTGCCCCACCTCGCCGCTGGCATCAGTTACGCCTTCCCCGTCGAGCTGTCGGCAGCCACGGGCCCGACCTCGGCCACCGTCGGCGGCTCCGCGCCGCAGCCCGCGGCGCGCTGCGAGACCCCAAGCGAACCTAACCGCGAGCAGATCCCCGGCGTCATCGATGACATGGTCGACGACTTCATCCTCAGCGCAAGGGCGACCTACGGCAGCGTCTACACGGGCCTCAGCTACGGTTACAAGATCGGCAGCGTGCGCATCTCGGGCAAGACGGCCAACGTCAGCGTCAACTACTCGGGCAGCGTCACCGAGATCCTCACCGGAACCAGCCACAGCGCATCGGGCACGGCCAAAGTGCAGCTGACCTGGACCGGTTGCGCATGGGGTGGCGGCAGCATCGACTACTAACCGCCCGGCGCGCGGGGAGAGCCTCGCGCGTGACGCAAGTTGGTTGCTACTTCGCGCGGCTCACGGGCGCCAAGAGTGGCCGCCAGGATCATTTTCGCTAGCCACCACGCATCACTAAGCCAAGCGTTGTCCCTGGACGGTCAGCGCATTAGCGGCGAGCTCCACTTGTTCGTAACCGAACCGGGGCCAGGGTTGAGGTTCGTCGACTTCTGCTTGGAAGACTCTGCCGGTGAGCAATGGCTGGTCTGCCGCGGCGACACCGCCCCATTCACCACCATGCCTGTCGGAGAATCCCTACGGCTGGACGATCTTGGTGAGGGCATGTACGCCATCGTCGGCGAACTACACGATTTGTGCGGCGCACCCCGCATCCCCGTTGTCGAGTGCGACACCTCGACCACCGAGGTGTACGGCGCCGACTGAGCCTTCGTCGCGGGCACCTACGACGTCCTGACACCGGTCACGGTCGTCGAGTGTCGAACGCTTTAGAGCGGATCCCCCGGGCCCCCTCACCGCCGTGTTGACGGAGCCGTACTCCGAGGCCAAGGCGTGCAACGTAAGGCGGCAGGAGGCGGCGAGTGGTCGAGCGACTGGAACCTATCGATTGAGCGCAGGGCGCCAGCGGGACGCTGCGCACGGCAATCCTTCAACTCGTCTAGGAGGGTGTCGTCGACCAGTTACGGCCGCCCACGCGCGAGATGGACCTGCACGGGCTCGTCCAAGAGTTCTCTAAGCACCGGAGCCTCATCGAGTCGCGGAACCTGCGGCGCGGCAGGCTCCCATTCTACTTCACCCCGCAATACTGCACTGCGGCTGTACCCTACGCCCACACTCCTGCGTCGCGCAGGCGGAAGGCGACGACCTCGACGCGATGATTCTCGAGGTCGAGCAGCCTATGCGTCGAGGGTTGGACAAGCTCGAGGCGTTCGTGATCGAGCGGAGCATCAGGTTGGTGGAGAGGACGGCGAAGAAGAGGGCGGTTGGTTCCGGGACGTGATGGGAGGTCCCTCGGTGGTGAAATGCCCGTTGACGGTAGTGCTCTGAAAGCTTGAAGACACCCAACTCAACCAGCCGCGCAAGAGACCGACTCGACTGAACGACGCCTAGACCCGTTACCCATACCGCTCCATGCCGCGCTGCCGGTCGGCCACGGGCCAAGGATGTTCCCTTTGACAAGTAAATCAAATGGGTTTACATTGACGTACAGATTCTGAGCATACGTACGGGAGGAGCCGGGATGACCGTTGGAAGCAACCTTGGCCAGGTTCAGGCCTTCAATCGCCGCATCGTCCTGGAGATGATCCGGGTCCACGGCCCAATCTCTCGTGCAGAGATCACACGCAGGACGAGCCTGACGAGGCAGACCATCTCGAACATCGTTGCCGACCTCTCGCGCGCCAGGATGATTGTCGTGACTGGTCAACAGCGGCCAGAGGGTGGCGGGAAGCCATCCGATGAGCTTGAGATCAACCCATCTGGTGTCTATTCGGTTGGCGTGAACCTCTACCTAGATGAGCTGACAGGCGTGCTGCTTGACTTGGCCGGCACAATCCATCAGCGCGTTCACCGCCACATCAGCCTCCCAACACCTGAGGGTGCAGCACCCGTCATCAAAGAGGTAGTGAACAGCCTCCTGGCCGCCGAGGGCATCCAAGAGTCAGACCTGTGGGGCGCAGGCATCGGCCTACCCGGCCCGCTCAGCACGGTCTACCATCCCGAACAGACCGCGTTGTCGGCCTGGCGAGAAGCGGCCGTGGTCGAGGAGTTCCGGGAGATCCTCGGAGTACCAGTGTTCATCGAGAACAACGCCAACGCTGGCGCTATCGGCGAGCGCTGGTACGGCGCAGGGCAGCATGTCAAGAGCTTTGTCTACTTCTCCTTCGGCCTCTTCATCGGCGGTGGTGTCGTCCTCAACGCCCAGCTGTACACAGGCTCAGGCGGGTTCGCAGCAGAGTTCGGGGACGCTCCTACCTCGGTTTCTGGTGAAGGCGGTCGGTACAAATCCTTGAGCGAGGTGGCTTCCCCAGCGGTGCTGCTAGAACGACTGGAGGAGTCGGGCGAGCGCGGGGTCGAGGTCGAAGACCTCGCCGGCCTCTTCGAAAAACGGCATCCCCTAGTGCTCGAGTGGATGGCGGACGCAACCAGGCATATAGCCCCACTGATCACGACGTTGGAGTATGTGCTCGACCCTGAAGCTGTCGTCTTCGGTGGCCGGCTTCCGGAGCCTCTGCTTCGCGACTTCGTGGCACGACTGGGGGCCACACTGCCTGCGTTCCGTACGCAGAACAAACCCTACGAGCTGCAACTCCTCGTCAGCAAAGCTGGTGGCGACGCGGCCGCCTTGGGAGCAGCGACCCTTCCCCTCTACCAGACACTCGACCCCAACCCTTCTGGGTACCTGGGCACCCCAACGTCGTCGACGAAGACCAACGAATCTTCGATCCGCGAGCAGCTCCTGAACACGTGAGAGAAGTGGAGGTCGACGCACACACCGCAGGATTGCGCGCACGCACGCCCGTACGTGAAGCACGTCGGATGGAGGAAGTGAACGAGTCGTAGATTGATCCCACTCACCATAGCGATCACGGTCCTGACGATGGCCGCGTTGGGACTCGGTCAACCCGTCACGATCTGGCACTGGGAAACGCCACCAGCGCGGGTTGCGGCCATGGACGCTCTACTCAAGAAGTTCGCAGCGGACACCGGTTTGACCGCCGAACAGGTTCCAATCAACTTCGGTGACTACCAGACGAAGATCTTGGCCGCACTTGTGGCGAACCAGCTTCCCGAGATACTCATGGTGAACCCGCCCCAGGTACCTCTGCTTCTGGAGCGAGGCGCAATTATCCCTCTCGACGAGCTCGCTGCAGACCTCGATGCGAAGTATGGCATCCCTGCAGCACTCTCCGCCCCGTACAAGATCGACGGCACACAGTACGGCATCCCCGTCCTAGGGGTCTTCTGGCCCCTGACGTATCGCGCCGACCTCTACGAGTCAGCCGGTCTTGAGCCGCCAGCGACCTGGGACGAGCTCCGCCATGCTGCCGAAGCCCTCACAATCGACGAGAACGGTGACGGCAACCCTGAGGTCTACGGCATGTGCCTGCCGGTCTCGTCCAACGGCAACTACGGGAGTCAGGTCGTGTGGGCCTTCCTGCGAGCCAACGGCGGTGACATCGTCGAGGTCGTCGACGGCCAACAGAACATCGTCTTCGACTCTCCCGCAACTGTGGAGACGTACCGCTACCTGGCCGACCTGGCAAAGTTCTCTCCACCGGGCAAGGAGAACTTCGACTGGGGCGCGACCGAGCTGCTGATAAAGTCAGGCAAGTGCGCGAACGTCATGTACAACGGAGCTTGGATACGAGAGCTCGCAGAGAACGACCCCGAACTCCTAGCGAAGTACGCCATGAAACCCATGCCGGTCCCAGAAGGTGGTCAGGAAGCTCATACGGGCTACCCTCGTGCGTTGGTCGTCACACGGGCTGCTGAGCAGAACATGGACGACGTCACGGCGTTTCTGTCGTGGCTGTACCAGCCCGAGAACCATGCGGCTCTGCTCATGATGGAGCCGGGCCTGTTCATGCCCGTAACGCGAGCGACTGCCGAGTCAAATGCGTTCCTCAACGCCCCCGTGATCGCCGAGAACCGAGGGCTGGTCAGTGCTCAGGCGGCTATCGCCGATTCGGTGAGCATCATCGGTTTCACGGGCGCAACGCCGGCACCGAGCGCCTCACAACTGGAGAGCTCGTTCACGCTCGGCAAGGTCCTGCAGCGCATCGTCCTGGAAGGCATGTCGCCAGAGGCCGCGGTCACTTGGGGCGCCGACCAGTACAGGGACATCATCAGATAATAGGTCACGTTTGGGTGGGGCATGCCCCACCCGCCTCCTTCATGGGAAGTTGGAGCGATTGAGACGCATCTCACGTTGGCTCGAGAGAGACTCGTTCCTCGCGACCATTCTTGCGGGCCCCTCGGTGATCTGGATGGCTTTGATCGTCGCCTACCCAGTCCTGCTGGTCTTCTGGTTCAGCGTTCAAGACCAGGCGACGTTCACCAGCACCGGGTTCGTGGGGCTCAAGAACTATCTGTTCGTGCTGAAACGGGCCGACTTCTGGATGAGCGCGGTCCGTACAGTTGCATGGACCGCCATGAACATCGTGCTGATTGTTCCGATTGGCGTGCTCGTCGCGTTGCTGTTGAACAGTGACTTTCCCGGCAAGCGCTTGTTCCGCGCGTGGATGCTGCTTCCGTGGATGTTCCCAATCGTCGTGACAGTCTTGCTGTGGCAATGGATCCTCAACCCCGTAGCGGGGGCGTTGAACTACCTGCTACATGCGCTCAACGTCATCGACTCACCCTTGTCGTTCTTCCAGGACGGTACGTCGGCGATGCTCGTCGTCGTCTTCGTCAACGCGTGGCGCTGGACGCCGTTCATGGCGGTTGTCGCCCTCGCCGTGCTCCAGACGATCCCACCTGAGTACTACGAGGCCGCTCGCATCGATGGGGCCAACGGGTATCAGGTGTCACGCCACATCACGCTGCCCCTAATCTGGCCAGCCCTAGGGAATACCGTGTTCATCTTGCTGATCTGGTTGTTCAACATGTTCCCACCCTTGTGGCTCATGACAAAGGGCGGTCCAGTCGACTCTACGACGACCCTGTCGTTGCTAATCTACAAGCGGGGGTTTGAGCAGTTCAGGATGGGCGAGGCTTCTGCGATCTCGGTGCTGCTCCTGGTGCTCTTCGTCGTTCCCATGGCGCTCATCTACTTCAAGCGTATGCGAAGCATGACCAAGGAGTGATGGATGACCAGGCCCCGTAAGGCGCTTCGCCTCGTGCTGATCTACGCCACCCTGACGGTGCTCGTCGTCATCTACGGGTTCCCGCTCTTCTGGGCTCTGTCGACGTCCTTGAAGACGTTGCCGGAGATGATGGCGAGTGCGCCGACCCTGATTCCCCGCAACCTCACGTTCGCGCATTACTACGATGTAATATTGCGCTCGAACTTCTTTGTCTTCTTGAAGAACAGCCTGTATGTTGGCGCTGCTGCCACCGTTATCACGCTGATACTATCGATAGGTGCGGGGTACAGCATGAGCCGACTACGTTTCCGGGGGAAGCAAGCCTTCGGCCTTGGCATCATGGCGGTGTACCTGTTCCCAGGCATCCTCCTGGTGGTGCCGCTGTTTAAGGTGATGGCCTCCGCAGGTCTCTACGACAACCTGTGGAGCGTGATCCTCACACACGTCATGCTGGCGCTGCCGTTCGGCTCATGGACACTGCGGTCGTTCTTCGACACCGTGCCGGTCTCGCTCGAGGAAGCGGCGAGGATCGACGGTGCCAGTCGGCTCCGCACCCTGTGGCAGATCTACCTCCCCCTGATGCGACCTGGCCTGGCTACCGTCGCGATCTTCGCGTTCGTCGCCTCATGGAACGACTTCTTGTTCCCCGTCATCCTGCTGTCGTCGCCCGCCAACCAGACCATCCCGGTAGGCATCGCGGGCTGGACCTCCGCGTACTCGATTAACTGGGGGCAAGTCTCCGCCGTCTCGGTCCTGACGGTAGTCCCCGTCGTCGTGCTTTTCGCGTTCGTTGGGCGCTACTTCGTCGCGGGCATGTCGGCTGGTGCCGTGAAGGGCTGAGCGGCGTTAGCGCCTTCGACTCGCGGAAGTGATCCTGTACTCTCGGCCACACTCCATCACCAGGGTCTTGAGGGCTGGGTACAGCTCGGTCGCGCGCTGCCGAAAGACGTCGATGTCTGCTGTGTTGAACGCGAACATGTCGTAGTGACCAGGAACGAGCAGGGCAATCTCAGCCAAGTTGGTCACGCATAGCGCCTCCTCGATACTGAAGTTCCCTGGCGTTCCGAGGGAATGGCGACGCGCGTCGCGCCCGTTAACCGGTAAGAAGCAAGCGTCGAGTCGCTGAGGGCGCAGTGTTTCGACTAGTCCCGGGTACGGGATGGAGTCGCCGGAGTGATAGAGGGCGACTCCGTTCGAACGCAGGATGAAACCCAGGTACGGGTGCCCCAACCCGTCGACGACATCGAACTGTTCGTGAGCGCTAGGCACGGGCACGAGCTCTAGCCCCGGGAAGGCGAGGGCCACGTGCGCGTCGGCTGGGATGATTCGGTCTTCTGGGATGCCCCACTCCAGGACGTGGTTCAGGTGGGCTCGCGGCATTACGTAGCGAGCACGGGGCGAAGCCTCGAGGATGGCAGGAACGGTTTCAGGATCCATGTGGTCGGAGTGCTTGTGCGTACTAATCACGTAGTCGGCGTTCGAGACCTCATGGCTGCGCAGGGGAGCCTCGGTCATGCGGTCATGGGGCTTCGCCGTTCCTGCGTACTTCCTGGTGAGATGCTCTGACAAGTATGGGTCGATGTAGACCGTGACCAAGGGAGTCTTGAACGCGTAACCGCTCTGTCCGAGCCACCACACGGCGACCTCGTTCGGGCCAAGGCGGCTCTCGGTGATGCTCGCGAGTAGCTCTACGCCTTGCAGGTAGGGCCTCTTCGGGATGGGCTGCACGGTTCCTACCTTCTGCACGGTTGGTTACTCCCGGGGTCAGTTCCAGCCGTTGCCGTCTACGGGATCGGCAAGGGCGCCAGTACCTTGATAGGCCACACCTGCATAGCCACTATCAACGATCTTGTCGGTGATCGCGTTGACGGTTGCTCGTTGCCAGTGGCTGGCGTTGAGGACCGGCATGAACAGCCGACGTCGGTCACGGTACGCCTCCAATAGCTGGAGCTGTCGGCGTACGACCTCGTCGACGAGGCGCGGCGCTGTGCTCATGTCGTTCCCTTCGTCGCGTCGGTCCAGGTCGAGGCTGACGTCGGTGAGGCCGAAGAGCGCCGCGGCAACCCCTAGTGCGTCATCACGACTGATGCCGCGCACGCGATCGGCCAAGAAGCGTTGCCATGCCGATACGGACTGCAAGACGTGCCAGTACACGTACCCCAGCAGCGGCTGGACCACGTCGCAATACTCAGTGAGAGCCGCGTACTCTTGACCGCTCTCGAAGGCACCGATGGGCCCGACGGCGTTGGTACCGAAGCGGGCGGTCGGGAGCTCCGCCTTCACAGCATCGCGGAAACGGACCACCGATCGCGTAACGATCGCGGCTCGCAGGCTGAACCACCGCGTGAAGACTTCGGTTTCAGCGAGTGAGTCGAGGAACGGGGCGAGTCCCCCTATGCCAGCACGGCTGGTGAGGTCGCCGGGCCCCATGGTCTTGAGGGTAACGTTGGCGAGCTCGAGGGCTCGGCGGAGTTCCTGCTGACTCAAGCCACGCTCGCGCATCAGCGCACGGAACGCATCTCCACCGACTTCGAAAAGGCCAGCGATCGCAGCCGCATGCCTGTACCTGGCATGCGTCAGGCAGAAGCCGTCCGGACCGTACCGCCGGCTCAGGTGGCGGAGAGACCCTTCGATGATGTCGTCAGCTCTGCCTCCGGGGCTCGCCATCCTCCACTGCGATTCATGGCTGTCGTAGCCTCCCGCGACCATGTCGTCCGCGATGCCGACCATGGCTTCCTCCCCCACATCGAAGCCGTGACCCCACCAGGCGCCCACGAGCAGCCAACATTCGATCCCGAGGGACTTGACCAGAGCAACCGCGCGTCCCAGTGACACGTCGTGGTCGGCCGGGTTAAAACCTGTGCGCAAAAGGATGCAGTCCATACCCGCTTCGTCCACGAGACGGTGCGCGTAGTCCAGCGAGTTGACGACAGCCTCGGGTGCGGCGTAGACGCAGCGCTTCGGGAGAGCGCGGCTCACGTCATCAGCATCCCGGCTGTCACGTTGAGCGCCTGGCCGGTCATACCCGAAGACGAGGCGCTGGCGAGGAAGAGCGCAACGTTAGCGCACTCCTCTGCGGTCGCGAATCGCTTCATCGGCGACTCGGCTTCCCACTCCTCGCGAAGTGCGTCGAGGCCCAGGCCGCGTTCACTTGCCATCAACGACATCGCGCCGTTCAGTCGTGCCGTCATGACCGGTCCCGGACAAACGGCGTTGACGCGGATGTTGTGTCTCGCGACTTCGAGAGCGAGCGTCTGCGTAAGACCGTTGAGCGCCCACTTGCTGCATACGTACGGGGCCCTGTTCGCGACACCACGCCGCGCGACGTTGGAGGAGATGTTGACGATGGCCCCACCGCCCCGCCGCGACAAATGAGGTACGGACTCGCGACTACAAAGCATGGCGCCGGTGAGGTTGACTGCCAGCACACGCTCCCATGCCTCGAGATCGAGGTCGGCGACAGGTGCCACCTGCCCTACGACGCTCGCGTTGTTGACCAGGACGTCGAGACTGCCTAGCTCCGCAACGGTCTTAGCGACCATCTGCCGCACGTCAGCCTGGACAGAGACATCCGCTACAAGTGCGAGCGCCCGTCGGCCCAGTGCGCGCACCTCGCTGGCGACTAGGTCGAGGTCGGCGCTGTGTGGCCCGCACACTGCGACATCTGCCCCGTTCGCGGCGAAGGTTCGAGCGATCTCCCGTCCGATCCCAGTTCCGCCGCCCGTAATCAAAGCGACCTTGCCTGCCAGAATCATCGCGTGCCTCCAAGGGCCCTCTCGGCCGCCAGGTCCCGTCTGAGGAACTGGTAAACAGACAGCACTCGAGCGTAGCGCTCGTGGTTGTCAAGGTCTGGCAAGAATGGTTCGGTCCTGGGGCTGGACACCTCTAGCGCCTCTTCCAAGGAACCCCAGAACCCGGTCGCGACACCGGCCAGCAGCCCGACACCCAAGGCACCCACTTCTTCCGATTGGTTCACGGCCACTGGGCGGCCGAGCGAGTCGGCGAGCATCTGTGCCCAGAAGCGACTACGCGCTCCGCCGCCGAGCAACTGGACCGTGTCGACCGAAGCGGGCAGGCTCTCAAAGCAGTCAGCGATGGACAGGGCCACGCCTTCGTAGACTGACCGCAGAATGTCCGCACGCGTGTGACTGGCTCCAAGTCCCCATAACCGGCCCCGAGCAGTTGGTTCGTAGACGGGCGCACTCAGCCCAGTGCTGTTGAGGTACGGGTGGAACACGAGGCCGTTCGCACCCAGAGGAGACGTTCGCGCCATCTCCTCCATCTCCGCGAAGTCAGGCCGCTGCCCTCCCCTTACAGGCTGCATGAACTCACGCCAGAACCATGACAGTGCTAGTGTCCCCGTCTGGTTGGAGAGGGTGCGCGTCCAGCGCCGGCCAGGGATCAGGAAGCTCAACCCGACACCGTGAGGTTCGAAGACGGGGCTGGTCGTTGTGACGCTGTTGAGGCATGAGGTGCCCAGGATCACGGTTGCGGATCCGGGCGTGACAGCACCGGCGCCAGTGAGCATGGCGGTCACATCGGCAAGACCCGTTATGACGGGTGTCCCGGCAGTGAGCCCCGTAGCCTGGGCCGCAGTTGCCGTCACCCGCCCAACGATTTCCCCGGACGCGAGCACGGGAGCCAGTAGAGGCTTCATCTCCGGGATCCCTACTGCATTGAACAACTCCTGGGAGTAGCCTCGTGCTTCGACATCACCAGGGACATGGCTGGCGTCAGACTCGTCAGTGCCGATCTCACCTGTGAGCCGGAAGCGAATCCAGTCCTTGGAGAACAGGAGGTGCTGTGCTCGGTCGAGGGTTGCCGGCTCGTTGCGAGCGAGCCAGGTCATCACAGGCAGCGTGAAACCTGGCGCAGGCGCGTTACACGATTTGGCGAAGATCAAATCGAAGACGCCCTCACTGCGCCATTCGTTCACAAGGTCGGCGGCACGCCCATCGTTCCACAGGATCGCGGAACGCACGGGCTTGCCATCGGCACCGATGAGCCAGGCACCGCCCATGTTCCCGGACACGCCGATAGCACAAATTCCCGCGCCTGCGTCGGGAAGAGCCCACACCAGTTCACGTATGCACGCCGTTACGAGGTGCCAGACGTCGTCCATATCGAACTCGGCCCAGTTAGTCTGAGGTGAAGCGAAAGTGTTCGGACGACGTGCGACTGCCACCACGCGGGCGTCGTCGGCGAAGGCGACGGCCTTCACCACTGAGGTACCTACGTCCACTCCGACGAGCACGGCGCGAGGCGGTGGTCTTATGTCCATCCAATTTACATTCTATGTCCTTATCGTGGAAGATGTGTGGAACGCGGCCGCGCAGGCCGCGCTCGGGCCGCACGAAGGTAGCGCCGAACTGAGTTGTTCGAGAGGAGAAGTGACGTGAGGGTGACGTTGTTGGGCACTGGAGGGCCGCTGCGACATGACCGCGCCCGGCTCGGGATCTTGGTCGATGCCGAGGATTGTAGCCCCGTCCTGATCGACACGTGCGGCGGCTTCGAACTCGTCCAGCGACTCCATCACGCTGGCTATGCGATTGATGACCTGACGGATGTCATAGTCACGCATCGCCACGGAGACCACATAGGAGGCTCCATGGCGCTACTGATGCAGGAGCGACCCCGGCGCTTCTACGGCCCGGCGGACGCGGTCAGCGCGGTCGAAGAGCTGGCGAAGGTGACGTTCCCTGAGCGGGGTCTGTCCCGTGAGGTCGCCCTCTCAGCGGTATTTCCCGGCGGCACCTACGAGGTCGGGGGCTTCTCGATCTCATTCTTCGAGGCCCAGCATCGTGTTCCAACGTACGCGGTTCGTATGCAGCTGAAGGACCGAGTCTTCGCTTACAGCTCCGACTCGCTGCCCTGTGCAGCCGTTGTCGAATGCGCGACAGACGCCGACCTCTTCGTATGTGACGCTCTAGGCTCAACTGACGAAGGAGAGCACAGGCTCGCGCGCCTCCGAACTCTGATGCATCCTTCGGCGTATGAAGCTGGAGCGATGGCTGCACAGGCCAAGGTGAAGACCTTGGCCCTCGTTCACTTCGGCACTAATGCCGAGGCGGGGCGGATGATTGCCGATGCATCTATGAGCTTCAATGGCCGCATCCTCGCCCCCGATGACGGCGATAGCTTCCTGCTTGAGTGATCCTCCTCAGCGCCCACATGCGACTATCGTGAGCGAACGCCGCGCTGACAACGCGGATGCGGCACGGACGCGGCGCGAATAGGGCGCAGACGCATCGCTGCGCTTAGCGATAGGAGCACCAGTATGCCCACGCCCAACCAAGCCTCTGTCCAACGCGTCGGCATGGTGATCGGCCTCCGAGACGAAGCAGTCGACGAGTACCGGCGCCTCCACGCCGTCGACGAGCCAGGAGTCCGCGACCTGCTGCGCAAGCACCACATCACCAACTTCTCGATCTTCCTCCACCGCCTCCCCGATGGGCGCCTGTACGAGTTCGGCTACTACGAGTATCGCGGAAGCGACCTCGAAGTAGACCTGGCGGCCCTCGACGCGGAGCCGCGCAACCGAGTGTGGCTGGCGCGTTGTGATCCGATGCATTTGCCGCTGCCTGGACGGACATCGTGGAGCGTCATGGAACAGGTGTACTTGAACGAGTGACGGGAAGTCGCCTCTCAGACCTTCGTCCTGGGCAGCACGTCGGCTGGCTCGACCATGGTGCCAAGCGGAGCATCGGCAGTAGCGAGGCCGCGCTGATTCCGCCTTTGCATAGCCGCTAGCAGCAGCACAGCGTCCTCGAAGGCGCGCGCCATGGGGCCAGCCGTATCAAGGCTGCGCCTCGACCTTCAGGGCGGCGTCGCTAACGTTCCGCAAGTCCGATCAGCGCGCGTGGGCGCCGCACCTCACCGTCGGGCTTAGCTACGCCATCTCGGTCGAGCTGTCGGCGGCACAACGCCGGCCTCTGGCACGGTTGGCGAGGAGCCAGTGCCCGCGGCCTCGGGTTGCACCGCGCCAACCGAGCCGGACCGCGACCAGGTCCCGGACATCATCGCGGTCATGGTGGACGACTGGATCCTCAGCGCCCGCGCCACCTACGGCAGCGTCTACTCGGACCCGAACTACAAGTACTCGATAACGAGCTTCCGGCGCAGCGGCACCACGGCCAACGTGGCCGTCGCCTACTCGGGAAGCGTCCGAGAGATCCTGAGCGGCGCGCGGCAGAGCGCGTCGGGCGCGGCGCAAGTACGCCTCGTGGGGTCCGGGTTCGGCTGGGGAGTGACCAGCGTTGAGTACTGACGGGGGCGTCGCTTCAGGTCCGAGGGCGCCATGGAGGTCGGGACACCAGGGCCGAGGCGCTAGGGCTTCAGCCTGTCGCGGAGCATAGTTCACCCCCAGCGTATCTGCCAGGATGGATAATGGACGCCGCCGGGGCGGGGTATTACGAGCGCGAAATCAATCGAGCTCCGAGCGACGAGGAGCCGTGATGACGAAGGAGCGGGTGCGTTGAGTAGCGTGTTGCCTACCAGGGAGAACCAGTCGACCGAGAGGGTGAACCTTCGCTCGATTGTGAGCTTGCTGCTGCGAGGGGCCCCTATCGCCTTGGTCGTGGCGCTGTGCGCCGGCGTCGTGGCGTTCCTCCTAACACAGCGGATGGACCCCAGTTACCAGGCGTCCGCGAGCCTGCTGGCCTCCAGGCCGGCTAGCTCGTTCGGTAACGTCGACTTGATTACGCCTCCACCCGTCGATCCGCGTGTCTATCAGCGCGCGCTTCTCGAGGGAGATCTCGTCAAGACGGCCATGGAGCGACTCAGTGGCGGAGAGGTCGGCGAAGCACAGGTCATCGCCTTCAAACGTCGGATGCGGGTTTCGGTCGAGAATCAGGAGATCTCGAGCGTAATCACGGTCGAGATCACCGATACGGACCCGGTGCGCGCCGCCGACTATGCCAATGCCATCGCGAACGGCCTGATCGATTGGGATAGGAACCGGGCTCGGGAGATGGTCGCCAACAGCATCTCCGCCCTTGAGAGGTCGGTGACCCAACTTGACAGTGAGATCGCCGCTGCCGTCTCATCCGGCGATGCCGCCGAGGCTCAACGCTTGCAGGCGCTTGGCGCCACATTGCGCGAGCAGCGGGTGCGCGAACTGGAGGCAGCGCGTGCGCGTAGCGCCTCGGCGGTCATCGTTGGTCTGCTGGAGAACCTGAGCGTCGCCACGCCGCCGATCATGGCCAGCGGGCCCAGGCTCGTGTTCAACGTCTTCCTGGCCGTCCTTCTCGGCCTCGTCCTTGGCTACGGCGTGCAGTTCTTCATCTGGTCCCTCAGCACTTCAATCAAGGACCGGGAGGAGCTGTCGGCACTCCTCGACACGCAGGTGCTCGGCGAGCTCAAGCGCGTGAGGCGCAACGGCACCAGGTTCTCGCCCGATCAAGTGGGCTTCTTCAGGGCGAGCTTACTGAGCGTCTTGCGCAACGTCCGTCCTCGGGTCATAGGTATCTCGAGCCCGGATGATTATGCCGACAAGCAGGGCGTAGCCGTCTCCTTGGCAGAGAGTCTCGGGAGGAGCGGGCTCCGTACTCTTCTTATCGACGCCGACCTTAGGCGTAAAGGACCGGGGCTTGACATCGACGTCTCGAAGACGGAGACTCCTGGCCTGGAGACCTACCTCCAGGACCAGAGCGCACCGTTGCACACCGTGTCTATAACTGCCGACTCCAAGATCGCTTTCGACATAATCCCAGTCAGGACACCCTCCAAACAGCCGAGCGAGTTGTTGGCCTACGGGTTCGAGGCTTTCATAAAGCGGGTGGACACCGCGTATGATGTGATTGTCATAGACCTTCCTCCGGTGCTCTCCTACCCGGACGCGTTGGCGGCGGCCCCGGCCTGCAGCAGCGGTATCGTCCTAGCAGTGTCCGTAGGGAGCAGTGGCAAGCAAGCCGCCAACGCGGCAGCTCTGCTGCAGATGAACGAGGTCGAGCTTCGCGGTGCCGTACTGACCGGAGGCTCACTCAACAAGGAGCCTAAGCCTATGATCGCGAATGGTCGACGAGAGGGCGCGGCCGCTCCGCGGGCAAGGGTCTCTGCCAGAGTGACCCAGAGGCAGAAGTGAGGGGTGGACGGGGCTGTGCGACAGGGTGCGCTTGTGATATCGCTCGATTTCGAGCTGATGTGGGGAATACGAGACACTCTGGCTGCGGGCGGGGGTTACCGGGATAACCTCTATGGCGCTCGCGAGGCGGTGCCTCGCATCCTGGATCTCTTTGCTGAGTACGATGTTGCCGCCACATGGGCCACGGTGGGCTTCCTCTTCGCTGAATCGAGGGAGGAACTAGAGCACTGCTCGCCGAGCATGAAGCCAAGGTACGCGAACCCGGCGCTGGATCCTTACGCCGAGCTGTTGGGTGAGAACGAGCGGGACGACCCCCTCCACTTCGCGCCGTCGCTCGTGAAGGAGATCGCGGCTAGACCGCGGCAAGAGGTCGGAAGCCATAGCTTCTCACACTACTACTGCCTCGAGCCTGGGCAGGGTTTGGCGGAGTTCGAGGCCGACGTCGTCAGCGCCGTGAGGCTAGCGGCTGCGCGAGGTCTCTTCCTACGGTCGTTCGTCTTCCCGCGCAACCAGGTCCGGCAGGATTACCTAGGTGCGCTCGCTTCGCACGGCTTCACTTCCTACAGGGGGGCCGAGGCCAACCTACTGAACCGTCCGAGGCCCGGAACTTCGGGGTCGACCCCTCTCAGGGCCGTGAGGCTCGCGGACACCTTCCTCAACCTGACCGGCTCAGGAGCGGTCCCTTGGACCGACCTCGTGTGCGGAGGCGAGCTTGTCGACGTGCGGGGGAGCCGGTTCCTCCGGCCGTGGACGGCCAACATGGTGTTCGAGAGCATGCGATGGAACCGCGTTGCAAACTCCATGGTCGCGGCCGCGCGGCGTGGCGACCTGTACCACCTCTGGTGGCACCCGCATAATTTCGGCGTGAACCTGGCCGAGAACTTGGCTGCGTTGCGCCGCCATCTCGAGCTCTACAGGAAACTGAGCGGAGAGTGCGGCTTCCGCAGCCTGTCCATGTCGGACGCGGCGGAGGTGGCGCGCCTGCGGTGCGCGACGGCTAGCGATCACCCAATAGGCTTGCATACAGTGCATCATGCAGGGCAAGCAAGTTCTTGACATCGTAGCGCTCCATCGCTCTGCGCCCGGCGCGCCCCATCTCGGCCATGCCTTCGGGGTCGTTCACCACGGCCCTCAACGCCGCAGCGATCGCGCCAACGTCTCCCACCTCGTGCAAGAAGCCCGTCCGCTCCGTGACCAGTTCCGAGACGCCCCGGATGCGGCTGGCTATCACGGGCCTCTCTAGTGCCGAGGCCTCCATCAGCGAGCGTGGCAGGCCCTCGCGTTCCGATGGCAGCAGCACCGCCGCCGAGGCTGCGACCAGGGCCGGGATATCGTTGCGGTAACCGAGCAGCCTCACGCGGTCGCCGACCCCCTCGGCGTCTGCGAGAGCGCGCACTTCCTGCATTAGTGGACCCTCGCCCGCGAGCGCCAGTACTGCGGTCGGCAGGTCGCTCGCGGCCAGCGCGGCCACCGCGTCACGGTGGCGCTTGCCGGGGTTGAACTCCGCGATCATGGTGAATAGCGGCTGGCCAGAGACCAGGCCGAGGTCACGCCGGATGCGCTCGACTTCCGCGCTGCTCACGTTCGCCAGGCTGTAGACAGAGCAGTCTATGCCTATGCCGGGCATGAAGCTGACCTTCCCCTTCCTGGCTAGCGGGAAGCGCCGGGCGGAGGCGAGGTCCTCCTGGTTGATGACGATGAGATGGTCGGTCCAACTGCTTGCCAGCCGTTCGACGACCTTGAAGACGGTGCCTTGCGCCAAGGGTGCGCCGCGGTAGAAGTGGAAGCCGTGGGCCGTGTAGACGACCTTCGGTCGGCCGGCACGCCGCTCGTGGCGCAGAGCGAAGCGCGTTATGAACGCGGCTACGGGGTCGTGCGTGTGGACTAGGTCGAAACGACCTTCCCGCACGATGCGCCTAAGCGCGTCCGCCGCCGTCGTGACGTTGACGAGGTCGGTCGGGCTCCTCGTCCAGGGGACATCGTGAACGGCGTCGAACGCCGCCACGCACTTGGGCGCCGCGGTTATCCCGTTGCTGGCCGCTTCGACCCGCCAGCCCAACTGCCTGAAGTGCTCCACGTAGGGCAGGAGGAAAGCGGTCACCGTCGAGGGCACGCTGGTGGTGATGAGGAGGCCGCGCCCCGGCGCGTCGGAAGTCTTCAGGCTGCCCACCGCCTTGGCTTGGCGCCATCGCGCGCTCTGGTCAGGAGTTCGTGATAGACGGCTTCCCATAGCTCGACCACACGCGTGATGCCGAAAGTTCCCTCGACGTGCTCCCTGAAGCGCTGTCCCATCTGCTCCAGCTCGTCCTTGCCTAATGACATCAGTCGGGTCATCGCCGATGCCAGCGCCGCAGCGTCAGCAGACGGCACTAGGGCGCCCACGGCTTCTCCCGTGACGGCCTCCCGGTTCCCACCGACGTCCGTAACCACTGCCGGGAGCCGCGCGGCCCCCGCCTCGAGGAGGACCATAGGCAGCCCTTCCCAGGCCGACGACATCACGTAGCCGTCGGCGGCGCCCATCAGATCGGCGACGTCCTTGCGGTCTCCAAGGAAGGCGACATGCGGGTCGAGACCGGCTTCGCGCGCGGACGACTTGAGGCGCTCTTCGAGGGAGCCGCTTCCGGCGATGACGAACTTCATGCCACGCCACGGCCCGGGCGCACTATTGAACGAGGCGACTAGTCGAGCCACCGCCTCGAACAGGGTTGGGTAGTCCTTCTGCTCTTCCAAGCGGCCCACGGCGAGCCACAGGAAGGTGCTGTCGTCCACGCCGAGCTCGCGCCGTTTGGCAGCGTGGCTGCCTGGCGTCGGCTTGAAGGTCGAGAAGTCCAGGCCGTTCGGCACGTACCTGATCTTGTTGGCGGGGGTGGCGCCGACCTGGATGAAGCGCTCCACGCACTTGCCGCAGACGTTGGTGGTGAGGTCGCACAACGGATCGGTCAGCCTATACGCGTAGTCGCGCCACCTAGCGCCCTCTGTGAGGTTGTGCGCCGTCGACACCTGGACCGAGAACGGTGCGAACAGGCGGGTGAGGCGCGCCAGGAGGTTAGCGTGCACCATGTGGCTGTGCACGACCTCGGGTTTGAGTTCCCTGACGAGGTTGCCTAGTTTGGCGATGGCCTTGACGTCCGGCGAGCCCCGCTCCATGGCCAGGCTATGTAAGGGGATGCCGAGCTCCTGCAGGCCGTCGACGAAGGCTTCAGGGTCTCGCATGCTCACGACGGAGACCTCGTGGCCCCGCCGCTTGAGCTGCGTGGCCAAGAGATAGACCTGCAACTCTGCTCCGCCTTGCATGAGCGAAGTGGTCACGAACTGGATGTTCATCGGTCGGGTTTCTTGGCCCATCGTCTCCTACCTGGATGTCCACCGTGAGGGGGCGCAAGATAGTGGGGCGCGCAACCGCGCGCCCCACCTCGAGTAGTGCTGGACCCGGAGTCCGTGGAGGAACCTACGGTACCTAGATCCAATCGGCGTTCAGCCACGTGACGGGCAGCGTGACGGTTTCCGAAGTCGCGAGGTTGGTCAAGGTTACGTCGAACGCCCAGTCGGCATCCGTTATCGGACCCGCACGGTAGAAGGTGCCCTCGACGGTGTTGATCGTCAGGCCGCTCGAGTCGGGCGAGGCGATGGGATCGCCCAAGATGTCGGTCGCGCCGACGACGGCGAAGGAGAACTGGAGATCGTCGCTAAGGTCCGCAGGCAGCCAGTCCGTGTTCTCCACGCCGCTGATGCGGACCTGGATGCCGGGAACCACGTACTCCGGTGCGCCCGCGGACGGGTTGTAGACGAACTCGGTGGTGGGCGTAACGAGGTCGGCCGCGACGTAGGTGAAGTCGAGGAGCAGCGTGATGGAGTAGGCGGCGGTGGTCGTCTGGCCGAGCTCGTCGGTGGCTTCGACGAAGCCCGTGTAGGTTCCGGGGTAGCCGGTCGCGCCGCTGATGGTACCGGTGGCGCCGTCGAGGGTCACGCTGTAGGTGACGGGGTCGACCCCATCGTCGACGATGAAGTCGGCCGGGAGGGTGCTGCCGGCGACCAAGGCGTACGTGACCGCCCCGTAACCGCCAGTGGTGGCGGGCGCTTCGAGGTCGATGGTGGTCTGTACGTTGGCGGTGCCGTTCGACGTCGAGTAGTCGCCGGCGAACACGAGCGGTGCGGCGACGGTGAGGGTCACGCTGTCGGAGAAGGTGTCGTCGAACACGCTCGTCGCCGTGATGATCGTGTCGCCTGCGCCGACCAACGTGGCCTCGCCGGTATTCGGATCGATGGTGGCGACGGTCTCGTCGGAGCTAGTCCACGTGACCGCGTCGGAGGCGCTGCCTTCTACCGTGACCGTGGCCGTGAAGGCAACAGCGTCGGAGAGGGTCACCGCCCTGTCGGTGCCGTCGATGCTCAGATCGGTCACTGCAGGGGCCACCACCACGGTGACGGTGACGGAGTCGGCCAGGCCCAGGTCGGCCACGCTGGTGGCCGTTATGACCGCGGCGCCAAGGCCGACGCTGCTGACGAGGCCGGTATCGGACACCGTCGCGACGGTCTCGTCGTCTGATCCCCAGGTCACGGACGCATCGGCGCCTCCGACGACCTGAACGTCGGCGGCCAGCTGCACGTTAGCCCCGAGGTACAACTCCTGATCCCCCTCGACGATGGCGACGCTGATCACCGCCGGTTCGTCCGCGACGGTCACGATCACGGAGTCGGACACGGAGGTGTCGGCCGTGCTCGTGGCGGTCACGGCGGCCGTCCCACTGGCCACGGCGGTGACCACCCCGTCGTTCGATACGGTGGCGACGGTCTCGTCGTCGGAGCTCCAAGTGACTGTCTCGGGGACCTCGCCATCGACTTCTACGGTCGCGGTCAAGGCAGCGGTCTCACCCGTCAGCAGGCTGATGTCGCCCTGATCGATCGTCACGCTGACGACGCCGGCCGTGGAAGCGTCCTCCGTCGTGAAGCTCCAGGTGCGCGTGCCCGAGATGCGTGTACCATCGGACGTCCTAATGTTCGCGGACAAGGACGCCGTGTATGTGGTCGCATACTCGAGGGGAGCGGCGGGGGTGAAAGTGATCGTGCGCGTGGAGCTGTTGTAAGCGGCGCTGCCGGCGACTGGGGTCGCTTCCTCGCCGGAAGTGAGTGTCAGGGCGTTAACCACGGAGGCGGCCAGCGGCGCGAAGTTGAGCGTGGCCGACACCGTCGTGTCGACCGGCACGTCAGTCGCTGCCCCGGCGGGCGAGAACCCATGGGCTGTCAGCGCCGGCGGAGTGCATGCGGCCAAGAGGAGTGCGGAGACGGCGAACAACGCAGACAGTTTCCTAATCATCTCAATCCCTTCTTACGAGACCAAACAACGAACGCGCCAAGTCGTTCTCTTCTGTCGATACAGCACACGCCTACTCACGTTGGGCATGTGCGAATCCTCGTCCAGCCTACACGAGGGAACATGAGGATTCAGCCAGTGTATCCGCCAAAACTCCCTGTGCGTTTTCTCACGTCGGGCGGACGGTTCATGCCCGACCGCGCAGGATCCGCAGGTACTTGTCCACCACGAGGTCGCTATCGTAGCGCTCCAACCACTCGGGGGGCGGGGGTTGCCTGGGTGAGTCTAGGGAGCCGGCGATAGCGGCGGCTAGGGCCGCCACGTCGTCCACGGGGACTAACTTCGCGAGCCTGCCCTGGTCGGTGATCTCCGCCGGGCCACTCTGGCAGTCGGTCGCGACGGTCGGCGTGCCAAGGGACATCGCCTGGATCAGCACGTTCGGGAGCCCTTCCCACGCCGATGAGAGCACGAACACGGCAGCTGCCGCCATGGCCGAGAAGGGGTTGGCGGAGAAACCAGGCAGGTCAGCGTCCTGCTGCAGCCCCAACTCGGCGATGCGTCGCTCAAGCGCTTCCCGCTCTTCGCCGTCGCCCAGGATGAGGACCCGGCACGGTCGGCTTTCGCGCACCGCGGCTACCGCTTCCAGTAGGATGCCGAAGCGCTTCTGTGGAGCGAGCCGGCCTACTCCGAGCACGACGGGTGGTTGGCCGGGTGCGAAGAAGCGGTGCTCGGGTTTGGCGGCGGCGCCCTGCGTGACCCTCGTCGTCAAGACCGGGTTGCCCACCACGTGAACCCTCTCATTCGGGACACCGAGTACCGTCGTGAGGTCGGTGGCGACGCCGGCGGAGACGGCGACGATGGCGTCTGCTCGACGATAGGCGTTGCGCATCGCGCCCAGCAACAGACGATTGCCCAGGCTGTTCGTGGATAGGTCCCGCGACAGGGTGTTGGCCTCTCTGAGCACGAGGCGAAGCTCCGGAGTGAACGCCGCGACCCAACCTGCCATGACGTTGGCGTGCTCGAGCGTCGCCAAGAGTGCGCTCGGCCGGGTTCGCAGTAGGTGCGCCAAGAGGGGGAAGAATGCGGTGGCCACGCGCTTGCGCCCTAGGTCGGTGAGCGTGACGCCCGGTCCCACGTCCTTGAGGAGCGGTCCGGTGGCCTGTGCCGTGATCAGGTCGACGGCTTCCCCCCTGGCGGCGAAGTTGTTGACGAGGTCGACGGCGACGCGCTCGGCTCCGCCGCCCGCGAGATTCGGGAGGAAGACCGCGATGTGCCCCCCGCGCTTTGGCGTCATCCGGCGTCCCTGGGGAGTAACAGCTCGTCGTGAGCGCGCCAGAAACGTCTGGCCGCGAGGTTCATGTCGTACTCCCGTTCGATGCGCGTGCGGCCCGCCTTCAGCCTGGGCGCCCAGGCGCTCTCACTATTGGAGAGCGCCTGGGCGATGGCGTCACCGATGGCCCCGGCATCGCCGGCCGGAACTACCAGCCCAACGCCTTCGAGCAGCTCTGGCACGTCCGAAACGGCCGTAGCGACGCAGGGCACCCCGACCGACATCGCCTCGAGGACGGCGTTCGGCAGACCTTCCGTGTCCGAGGTCAGGACCAGTAGGTCAAGGGTCCTGAGGAAGGCCGGGGTGTCCCCGACCACCCCTAACAGCCTGGCATGGTCCCTTAGCCAGCCGTCCTCCGCGATCTGGCGTTCGACGTCGCTGCGTAAGGCCCCGTCACCCGCCATCAGGAGCAGGTCTGGGCGCTGGCCCTCCGGCAGCGTGAGCACGGATGAGAAGAACAGGTCTGGGCGCTTGGCCGGTCGCAGCATGCCGAGAAAGCCCACTACCCGTGCTCCCGGGGCGACGCCGAGCGTCGAACGCAGGTCGGGACCTTCTGGTGTGAAGCGTCCCAGTTCGACGCCGTTGCGCAGTAGGACGATCCGCTCGGGTGAGGCCCCTTCCCGCTCGAGGCGCTTGGCGATGGCTCGAGCGTTGGGCAGGAACCGTTTCGTTGTGCGATGCAACAGTGGTGTCAGCAAGCGTTGGGCCCTCGTCGTGGTCGGGTTGAGGGACAGGTCGGAGTAGATGATCACCCGCACACCGGCCAACAACGCGGCCAGGCGCCCCCAAGTGGATGTGGACCCGGCCAGGAACACGTGGACCGCCGACGGGGCAGAGGACCTGAAGTGGCGCACTAGGGTGACGAGGAAACTCGGGAAGCTCAGCGACTCACGGTCTATCACGTCGACGGGTATACCTAGCGCAGCCAGCCGTGCGTCGATTAGCGGATGCCGTTGAGACGTGATAATCAGCACCCGCACCGAGTACCTGGCCAGCGCGCTCGGGTCGCGCTCCAGAACGGAGAGGAGTTGAGCCTCCGCGCCGCCCATGGTGAGCGCCGGCAGTAGGAACGTTATGGTCGGACGTCGCGGGGGGTGGCTCATGAGCCCTCGGTGCCCAACTGTCGGCCCGGCGCCGAGCCGGAGGGGTGCGCCCGCCTCCCGCGGGTACTCCGGCTTACTGCTGTCGGGATCCATGTGACCACTGCCAGCGTGAACCCCAGGGCGGTCCAGTACATGAACCCGTCCGGCACGTTGATGGTGAGGGCCGACCCGAGCAGGAACCACACCAGGGCGAAGGCCTCCCACCCGCTTGGGGACGGAATCCGCCAGGATACGAACATGATGGCGGCGTGCAGCGCTAGGAAGACGGCGAGACCCGCCAGGCCGAACTCGTACAGGACCTGGAAGTAGGCGTTGTGCGTGGAGGTCAGGTTGTAAGAGACCTGCCTTATGAGCGCCTTGCTGCTGTCGAAGCCGTGACCGATCAGCAGTTGGGTCGCGTCACTCTCGGTGTAGGCGCTCCAGGTGGCTTCCCATAGGGGCAGGCGGCTGCCCCCGCTCTCGACGCGCTCACCGCTGAAGCGTTGGACCAGACTCGAGCCGCCAGGGAGGAGGAAGGAGGCCCCGGACAGCGCGACCACCAGAAGCAGGGTGGGCAAGACCGTCTTCGGCGCCTGCGCGACGAGTCTCACGAACATGGCTCCGGCGGTTATCGCGAATGCGATCGTGATGCCGCGCGAGGCGAGGAGGAGGAGGGCGTAGATGGAGACCGCGGACAGAAGGAGGGATAGCGCCGTCGCGCCGGCGTTGCGGGTCACGAGGCCGTGCACGCTTCTACCGAACGCGATCACTGCCCCCAGCCCTATGAACATGGCTATGACGTTCTGGTCGCCCTCGACGCCTCCACGGTATGCGAACCCGCCTTGGATGGCGACGACGATCACCCATACCGAGAGGATCGTGCTTGACAGGATGGCCATGTGCGCGACGACTGTCACGCCCCGCTGGGAGGCGACCTGGAGAACTATCAGTAGACCGAACACGTAGGCAAGGATCCTTTGGATCACGGCGAACGCGATCGGATCGGTGAAGCCGACGAACGAGAGCAGGACAACAAGTAGGAACGCCACGTACCAGAAGATCGTGATCCGGGGCTTCCTGATCTCCGCGAACCCGACGCGCAGGAGGATGCCGACAAGCATCAGAGCGTAGAAGGGGTAGAACAAACCATCGATCTGGACATCCTTGAAGATGGTCTCGTATGCGCAGAACGTGATCCAGTAAGCGCCGACGAGGAACTCGCTCAAGTGCTCGTAGCGCATCAGCACGATGCCCCCGATGAGGAGTAGCTGAGCGGAGACGGCGGCGACCGGGGAGACTACGACGAGCGCCCCAGTGGCTCCGGCGAGTATCAGAAGGAGCGCGATGGCCCACTTCGGTGTCGGGGGGTGGCTACGGAGCGTCGTCATCGCGGTAGGTTCCAAATGAAAGCTACCCTGGCTGCGGAACCGGCGAAGTAACACATCTTCGCCAGGTGGGTCGACACGGCCGGCCAGTCGCCACGGCCCTTCGCCAGCTTCGCCTCTTCCCTGTGGAAGTAAGCGAGGGCACCCCTACGCAACCGTGGCTTATCGCTTAGGTGCTTCTCTATGAACCGCAGGTGGGACGCGATCATCTTGGCGCGGTTCCGGTGGGACTGCTCGCCATGTAGCCTGTAGACGCCCACCACGCCGGGTTCGTAGTGGATCTCTGCCAGCTGGGCGCAGCGGTACCAGTAGTCCCAGTCTTCCGAGGCCCGCAGTCCCTCGTCGAATCCCCCGACCGCTTCCGCCACACTCATGCGCAGTAGCGGGGCCATCGGGGCGAACCAGTTCCTGTACGCCAGCGCCTCTGCATATGGGATAGCCGGCTTGCCCCGTACTACGTCAAGCGCGAAGCCTGTGTCCTCGTTCAGCAGCCGGTGGTCGCCCGTGACGATGCCGAGCTCTGGGCGAGCCTCGAGTATCCCGGTCTGGAAAGCGAGCTTGTGAGGTAAGAACCAGTCGTCGGCGTCCAGGAAGGCAAGGTAGCGCCCGGTGGCTCTCTTGATGCCGAGGTTCCTCGCCGAGCTAGGCCCTCGGTTCTCCGAATGGATCGCGACGACCTGCGCGCTCCTGGCCGCAAGCTCGTCTATGACCACGTCCGATCCGTCCGTGGAGCCGTCGTTGACCAGGATCACCTCGACAGAGTCGATGCCTTCCTGGGTGAGGACACTCTGCACCGCTCGCTCTACGTACGAGGAGGCGTTGTAGACAGGGGTGACCACGCTTACCGTCGGCTGCAAAGTCGACCGCCGCCTCTCACCGCTTGCGGATCTTGGTGAACATCGTATGCGCTAGATGCGCGGCTTCCGCGTAGGTCATGGTGGCTCGCACTGCGACCAGCAGGAAGACAGTTACCGTGGCTGCGCCGATGGACCACCTCGCCCAGTCTACGACCGCGTTCTCGCCGAGCCGCCCCAGAAAGACCACAGTCGCGACCCCCAGCAGCATGAGGAGGCTGTTGGCGCGCTCGATCGTCAACCCGACGGAGCGTCGGTAGAAGAGGACGGTCCAGAAAGCGTGTGCAGCCGTCGCTATGAGGTAGCCGGCAGCGAGCCCCGTGGCCCCGGTGCCGGCGATCAGGGGTAGTGAGACCGCAAGCTTCGTCGTCGCGTACAGGACCTCGAGGAATAGCCACGCCGCTACTCGTTTCTCGGCCAGGAGCGGAGCCCCGCATACCCAAGCTATGACGTTGAGGAACTCTGCGGCGAGCAGCATCGGCAGAATCTGCTGAGCCCCGAGGAAGTCAGGGCTGTAGAGCACCAGGATGGCTAGGCCTGAGAACAGCCCCAGAAGGCCGAGCGCGATGGCGGCGATGGGCAACACGAGTCGAAGGAGTTGGTTGGCTACCTCGCTCATCCTGGTAGAGCTGGCGTCCTGGCTCAGGGTGGCGACCGCGTAACTGCCGACGCTGCCGAGGACGACGGCCTTTACCTGATAGGTGATGGAGACGGCCGCCTGGTAGAGGCCGTTCTGAGTCGCGTCCGTCCACCGCATGAGGAAGATGCGGTTCAGGGTATCTGAGAGCTGGTGGAGCATCCCGGCGGCAACCGAGGCCACGCCGAGGCCGGCCAGGATCTTGAGGGCGCCCCTGTCCCACACCACGCGCCAGGGCCTGATTCCTAGGAAGCGACAGCGCCTGTCGAGGAGCAGGACGTTGAGCGCGGAGAGAAGAACGAACTGCGCGGCGGCGCCAACCAGGCCGAAGAACCAGATCAGGGGGAGCGAGGCAGCGGTGCCTATGAGCAGCGCCATGCTACGGCTCGCCGAGAGTCCCTGCACGTCGACCATCCCCGTCAGGAACCCGATGCGGTGCTGCATGGCCACCTCCAGGGGTATGAAGGCGAGCATGATCGCGAAGGACAGTCGGATGCCCTCGACGGCGGGAAGCCCGGCGGCTTCCAGGAACTCCGGGCGGAGGAGTGCGATGGCGAGGCCGATTGAGAGCACCAACACGCTTCCGACCAAGTTGACGGCGTTCGCTTGCGCCAGAAACCTCTGCCTCAGCCCGGCGTCCGGCGTCGCGGCGGTGTTGCGGTTGAGGCTCATGCCGAGGCCGAGCGCTACGAAGGTGCTGCCGAAGATGACGAGGACGGCGAGTTGGCTGAACTCCCCGAAGCCTTCCGCTCCAAGGCGGTACGCCAACGCCTTGTTCCGCACGACGGCCGTCAGGGCGAGAACGAACTGCATGCCACCCAGGCTGACCAGATTGTTCAGAACTGCTCGCACAGCCGGCCCTCTTCCCTAGCTACAGCTGGCCATCCGATGTGGTCATCCCATAGCCAAGGGCGTCTAGACCAGGTCGGCCGGGCGGCAGCCCACAGATTCTACGCTTCTGTGGGCTGCCGCCCGGCCGACGGACCTGTGGCCTCCGTGTCGCGCTACAGGCTCATTCGGTAGTGCCGGGATGCAAACGGGCGTGACTGGCGTTGGTGGCCGGCACGGTCGAACGTCCGGCCGTTCTCTACCGTCCGGCCGTCGCGAACGTCATCGCGGCGGCCGAGCTCGCCAGGTTGACGTAGCTGGCCAATGGAGCGATCCACGCACCGAACTTGTCGCCGACCTGGATGGCGCCGAGATCGCTCTGCTCACCATCAAGCTTGCCGGCCACGGGTGAGTTCTGGTCCGGGGTCAGGAAGTTATCGTCTGTGGGGTTCGTGCTGATGAAGCCTGGGTTGGCTATGCCCATGTCCCACGTGTTGGCGATGCTCTTGGCGTCCCAGAGGCCGGCGCCTCTCCCACCGTAGGCGATGCTGTAGCGAAGAGTGGTGTAGCTGCCGGCGACGTACGCGTAGCCGCCGTTGTCGAACGCCGTGGTGTGGATGAACTGCACGCCCCTACCACTGTTGTCGTCGAAGCCATGCGCTCGATTGTGGAACGCGATGGAGTTGCGGACGATGGTGTTCACCGTGGCATCCCGACCCCCGGCCTTGATGCCGTTGCCGTTGCCGTACGCCCCGTTGCCGTTGCTGAACGAGATGGCTCCGTCGACCACCGTGTTCGTCGAGACCCATGTGTCGATGCCGTCATCCGAGTTGTTGAAGACGATCACACGGTAGAGCTCGTTGCCGTCGCCGCTGGAGATGCTGATGCCATCGGCGTCGTCGCCTATCCGGCCGTACGGGTTGGCGTAGTCGAAGTTGTCATGGCTGACCACGTACTCGTAGAGGTTCCGGTTGCTGTAAACGTTGAGGATGCCGCTGTAGTGGTTGTGATGCGTGACTATGCCGCTGAAGATGTTGTCGTTGGATGACTCTACGTAGATGCCTTCTTGGGGGCCATAGCGCACCTCGAAGTTGCGGAACTCGTTGTATTGGATCCCCTGGACCCACACCCGGTCCTTGCTTTCGACTACCGGCTTGTCCGAACCGTCCAGGACGGCCCATTCGCCAGGGTAGGAGGCCCATACGATGGGCCCGTCGGCGGTTCCGGAGCGCTTGAACCTCACCTGGATGGGGTAGGTGCCACCCCTTAGGTATACGACGTCTCCCGGCCCGACCAGTTCGGTCGCGTGTGCCAGGGTCGTTGGCGCGTCAATCGAGCGACCGTTGGCCGACGCACTACCGTTGGGCGATACGTACATCGTTGCTGCGGGGAGTGGTCGCTCCGTGCCGGGAAGGCTCGGTACTACGGGTGGCGTGGTCGGCGGCACGGGCGGTGTGGTCGGGGGTGTCCCGGGTTCGCACAAGGTGCCATCCTCGTTTGAGATCGTCACCAGGGAGTCTCCGCGAAGCAGCCTGCCGTCTGCGGCTTCGGCCGTGACGGCGAGGGTGTACTGCCCGTCGGCCTGACAACTCAAATCGAGCAGGAAAGCGCGCGCGCTGTCGGCACTGACCTCCGTTGCCGGCAAGGCGGAGTCGTCCAGATAGAAACTCACGTCGCCGAGTTCTGTGGACGAACTCACGATGAGCTTCACGACGCCTGAGAGCGTCGCTCCTGCGAGGCTGGCGCCGTCTTCGCTCGGGGACGAGGGCGAGGAGACCGCAAGCCTCAGGACGTTGTTGGGGCGGTTTCCGAGATCTGAGTTGACCCCGCAAGCACTCAGGATGGTCGTCAGGAACGCTATTCCGATGACACTGGCAAGAGACGGGCGCCCCTTGCGTAAATCGAGAACCTCTCGCATCCAAACCAACTCCTCATTGGTCGGGATGCAACCTGCTGCACAGTAAACCGGCCGGTTGCATCACTGGCTCCCCGTGTCCCTTGATGCCCACATTGGGAACAACGGTTCATCGCCTCCGGACTCCCTCTTGTGGATGTCCGACTAGGTGGGTACTTGCGGCCGAGTTCGAGTTCGTGAAAACGGGTGAACCGACTTCGACCGGTTGCGCTATATGCTCCGCATGGCCCCAAGCGCCCAATCACAGGCCGATGCATCGTCGCATTCGAAGTACGTCCTAGGCCTACTCGCGTTGATGCGAGCGCCTTGCCAGATGCTTACATGCCGTACCTCCAGGACGCTATGAACTCTCTTGCATGCCGCGCCGGGCGCGTAGCGTCGTTCGTCGTGCGGGCGTGCGCGGCGGGAGACATCGACATGACAGTCAGTAGGACGGGGCCTACTTGAGGAAATCCGAGAGGATCAGTCCGAGCGCTTTCTCGATCGAACTGCCGTAGGCGAGGGCCCCTAGGTCGGCTCCGTTCACGCCGACACCGCGGCCCGGGCTACCGGTGGCAAGCGTGGCGTACCACGGGTTGCTGAGGTCTGTGGCCGAGAGGAGGCTGCCTTCTGAGAGACCGAGATCCCAGCTGTTGTGGTGGCTGCTGACCCTGTCGCCCGAGGCGCCCGTCCATATGGCCACCTTCCCGTTGACGGAGAGGCTGTTCGTGATCGAGCTGGCGTTACCTACGCTGTAGTTGTACGCCTCATTGCCTATAGACGTGTTGTTGATGAATGTCACGTCATTGGCTTGGTTGTTGTCGAACCCGTTGGTTTTGTTGCCGTGCGCGATCGAGAACTGCACGGTGGTACCGACGGTGTATCCAGGCGATCCCATCTTGAAGCCGACACCGTTGCCTCCCTGGAAGCCGTTGGCGATGCTGATGCAGCGCTCCACCACCGTACCCGTCGAACGCCAAGTATCGACGCCGTCATCGGAGTTGCGGTAGACGAGGCAGTAGGAGAGCCGGTTCCCAGAGCCGGTCGAGATGCTGATGCCGTCGGAGTCGCCGCCCCCAGAGCCGTCGTAGTTGTCGTGGCTGATTAGGTACCTGAGGCTGTTGTTGCTGCTGTTAAGGATGGTCAGACCACTGTAATGGTTCGCGTACATCTGCAGGTTTGAGACGGTGTTGTTGTTGCCGCCCGTAACGAGCACGCCCTCATGCGAGGAGTTGCGCACGACCAAGTTGCGGAGCATGACGTACTGCACGTCCTCCAGAACGACCCGCTCGCCGTTTCTGTAGCCGCTGCCGTCAAGGATGGCGCACTCCCCGGGGTAGGACTCGACGACGATCGGCGCCGCTGCGGTTCCGGAGTTCCGGACGGTGAAGCCGATGGGGTAGGTTCCCCCGCGCAGCTGGACCACGTCACCTGGTCTGGCGCGGTTGACCGCGGCTTGAACCGATCTGAGTGGTTGGGAGAACGCGCCGCTGCCCTGGTCGCTGCCGCTCGAAGCATCGACGAAGATGGTTCCCGCGTAGGAAGGCGATAGCGGCGTGGTGGGGCACACCCACCCGGATGTCGGTAGCGGGAGGGCCGGTGGGGGCGTCGGTTCGGGGGTGGGTGTTGGAGTGGGTTCGGGCGTGGGGGTCGGGTCGGGAGTAGGTTCGGGGGTAGGCGTCGGATCCGGGGTGGGATTGGGGTTGGGCGTTGGATCGGGGTTCGGCGTGGGTATGGGTTCCACCGGGTCGCCATTGGGGCGCGCGATGGTGTAGTCCACGAAGTGGGCGCGTGTCCGTTCAGCAGCGTTCCGGCTGCTGACCGCGGCGCCGACAAGAACCTTGCTACTCAAGGTGATGTCGGCGTCGCCGACGAACTCCCAGGTGTCCCCGTCGGTCGACACGTAGCCGCTGAGCGACTCGCCGCTCCTGGAGAGCCTCAGCCACAGGGGTTGCTTGAGCCCGCTCGGGTCGCTGAAGTCGTAGTTGAGGTCGAAATCGGAAGGGCCCCCATGTGTGGTGCGGAAGATGAACTCTGTTACGCCCCGCGGGGTGAGGGATACCAGGGCGTGGGCCGAGTCCGGGTCGGTGCTCGCCCTTACCATGAGCCCGGCCTTCGCCCAACTATGGGTGTCAAGGATGTCGGAGACCCTCGTGATCACGTCGAAATCGCCCGTGTACTCCTTGTAAAGGAAGTAGAAGCTGTCGGCGGGATCCCAGATGTCGAGTCCACTTCCAGATAGGACGAAGTCGCCCAGGTTCCTGTCTAGGAACTCGAAGGCGCCGCTAAGCGTCACGGTTCCGATGTCTGAGGCGCGCCACTCGGGCCTTCTTGGTTCGGGGGGCTCCACCTCGCCGGATGGGGATACCCGCGCGCAGCCCCAAAGGGCGACGAAAAGAAGGAGAAGCATTGCCACGCGAAAGCCAGCCCCCTTCCGCTTCCGCGGCTTTACACGTCGTGGGTCGTTCAGGAGGTTAACGGACTGCTTGCTTTCGATCACGGTTCACATCCGGTTGCGCACATTGGAGTTGACAATACACAGCCAGGATGTGAACCGTCTTAGGGCTAGGGCCTCCGTCTCATCTGAAGCGCGAGCCGTCCGTTGAAGGGGTATATAGGCCTGGGGACGAGAGATCTAGCGTGCCATTCCGAGTCGCGCCTGCGGCGGGTAGGCAGTCAAGGCAGACGCCGTAGTAGTCGGGCCCGGCGCTGGTGGCGGTGTTACCGATGAACGTCATCCCTGTGCGGTCGAGCTCGCCTACCGCCTGGTTGTACTTCTGGCTTATCCCACCACCATAGTCCGCGCTGTTGTTGTTCATCGCGACGCCGGAATGGATGACCGAAGTCCCTGCGTCCATGTAGAGCGCCCCGCCTTCGCGTTGAGCGAAGTTGCCTGAGAGAGTGACGGAGGCGAGGGTCAGTGCCGCAGCGTTCGTGAGCACGATGCCGCCGCCGAAGCCCGGTTGGTTGCCGCCAGGCGTGTAATAGGCGTAGTTCGATGAGTTGCCGGTCACCGTCGAAGCGACGATCTCAAGGCTTCCACCGTTGGAGTAGATGGCCCCTCCCGAGAAGCGGGAACGGTTCGAACTCACGGTGGTGTCCTCCATATAGACCGTTCCACCGTCGTTGAAGAGCGCGCCGCCGTAGCCCTGAAGGTTGAACCACTGACCGGCCAGAACTTGATCTCGAATCACGAGAGGGTTGCCGTCCTCGGTATCGAGCACCGCCGCCTCGTTGCCGCTGAGCACGACCCGTTCGAGGCGCAGGTTGCCCGTCGCCGAGTTCCAGATGCCGCCTCCGCCTTCCCAGGCTCTACTGTCGAGGATGTCGGTGTCCCGGACGGTCAAGGTGCCGCCGTTGAATATGCCGGCGCCCTTGAAGATGAAGGTGCCGTCGCGGAGGTTCAGGTTCTCCAGCACGATCTGCCGCCCCGGACCGATCCAGATGAGCCTGCTCTCGTACGTGAAGGGGTCGACGATGCCGGGGAGGTCCATGTTGTAAGAGCCCCGGAGTGTGACGCGTGACGTCGGGCCGCTCACTGTGACGTCTTTTCGCAGTATCAGGTGGGCGTCGACGGTGCCGCCAGCCGTGGATTGCAGGTCGACCCCTTCGAGCGCTATCTCGGTGATGTCGGAGGCGAAGCCTACGACCGACCCTGGCACGGCGTCGGCGAGTACTTGGCGCAAGGTGCCGGGTATCGGCGTCTCGGGCGAGTAGTCAAGCAGGTAGTACTGGTCGTAGTCGGCGGCAGACACGACCACGTTCGCCGGGACCACCTGATCGGAGTCGTCACCACCGGGGCCGTGAGCCACGACCCGGATGATCTGGTTGGTGCTCGCGGGGATGGGGACGGTCAAGGGAGAAGTGGCGTTGCCGCTGAGAAGGCTGGGGGTATCGTCCGAGGATACCGCGTAGACATCGAACGAGGTGGCGTCGGTAGCATGCCACACGATTTGCAGGCGGCTACCTGAGATGACGGTGGCGGAAAGGTCTTGCATGACGGCCGCCGGGGGCGCGGCGACCGTGACGCTCGCCGTGTCGCTGACCGAGCCTCCGGCGTTGGTCGCAGTGATCGAGTACGTCGTGTCCGCTGTAACGGTGTGCGTTACGGAACTCGCAGCTGCAGAGCCGTCGTAGAGCGTCGACCCGCCGACGACTTGCACGACGATGTTGCTTGCCCCAGTGACGTTCCAGGAGACCGATACGTCACCGCCCGTGTACGGCAACGAGGCTGGGGTGACGGTGAAGGCCGTGATGACGGGCGGTGGCGGCGGCGGAGCCACGGTCACCGTGACGTCGGCGTTCACGCTGCCGACCGGAGATGTGGCGACGAGCCGGTAGGTAGCGGTGACGCTGACGGGCACATCGACGGAATGCGTGAGCTCGGCACCCGAGTAGACCGGAGAGCCGCCGACCGGGCTCAGCTGGACGCTCGTTGCTCCGGTGACTGTCCAACTGATGTCCGTAGTTCCCCCGCCGTAGGGCAGGTTGCTGGGCGTGGCCTGCAGCGTGACTATCACGGGCGGTGGCGGTGCGTCGACGGTCACGATCACGTCGCGCTCGACGGAACCGACACTCGAGGAAGCCGTGAGCCGGAAGGTCATGGTAACGGGCACGCTGGTAGCCACGGAGTGGGCGAGTATGGAGCCGTTGTAGATGCTGCTGCCGCCCACGACCGCGATCAGCACGGTGTCGGCGTTGGAGACGACCCAACTTAGGGTGGTAGTGCCGCCGCCCACGGGCAAGCTGTCTGGCGAAGCGCTGAACGAGTCGATCGTCGGAGCCGGTAGGGTAACGCTAACGGTGACGTCCTTTTCCGCCGTCACGCCGTTCTCGGCTGTAGCTGTCAGCTTGAAGGTCGTAGTGTCCGTTAGGTCGACCTCGATGGCGTTGCTGGCCGCTTCGCCCGTGTAGACGACATCGCCCCCGACTGCCGCGATGACTATCCCCGATGCGCCCGTCACCGCCCAAGAGAGCTGCGTCGTGCCGCCGCCGGCGGGGAGAGAGGCGGGAATGGCGGTGAATGACTCGATCCGGAGGGGGACGGGAGCCGGTGTGACGCTGAGCGTGACGGCCTCTTTCACCGACCGCGTGCCTCTGAGCGCGACCAGGTGGTACTCGGTGGTAGCGAGCGGCGTTACTCTCAAGGTTCCACTCAGTTCCGAGGACTCGTGGATGACAACGTTGTTGACGACGATTCTCACGGTGTTCGCGTTCGCGACAGTCCAACTGAGGGTGGCGCTTTCCCCTTCAGTGATGGTGTCGGGTTCCACCGAGAAGGCGCTGATGGTCGGCAGTGCGGTCTGCGGTGGGGTCGGCATCGTGCAACCGGTAAAGATCAGCGCCAGCGAGAGCGCCGTAAGCAGCCATCTTCCAACCTGCGATTTGTACATACGCCGACCGTCCCCGTTCAGGTTCTTAGCAAGACGCTAATGCCGTCTGTCTCCGACATAGGTGCGATGATGTTAGCATGTCTCATCCGGCCGAAAGCTGTGACCCTGGTCCTACGGAGCCCGCTCAGAACGCTGTGATGGAAGGCGTGACACAATGGTCGGGCTAGGGAGCCCTTGCTGACCCCTCTATGTGTGGAATAGCTGGAATCTACCGCTACGAGAAGCGTGTGACCGAGTCTCTCCTGAGCGTGATGGCGGGCGAACTCGCTCACCGCGGCCCAGACGGCGTCGGGCTCTACCTCGACGGCGCCTTCGGGATGGTCAACACGCGCTTGTCGATCATCGACCTGGCCGGCGGCGACCAGCCGTTGCCAAACGAGGACGGCCGCTACTGGGCCATGCAGAACGGCGAGATCTACAACTACCCCGAGCTCATGGCCGAGTTGGAGGGCCTTGGGCATCTGTTCAGGACGCGCTCCGACACCGAGGTCATCGTTCACGCGTTCGAGGAGTGGGGCGCCAACTGCCTCGACAAGCTGAACGGCGAGTTCGCGCTGGCCGTCTACGATCGCTTGGAGAAGCGCCTATTCCTCGCCCGCGACCGCTTCGGCATCCGGCCACTGTTCATGGCCGAGTTCGGTAGCGATTTCGTGTTCGCGTCAGAGGCCAAGGCGCTCCTGCGGCACCCGCTGGCAGAGCGGCGCATCGACCCGTTCGCACTCGTCGAGACCTTCACCATCTGGGCCGTTCAGCCCGACCGCAGCGCCTTCCCCGGAATCCGAGAACTGCCGGCCGGCCACTACGTATGGGTGGGGGAGGACGGCCCCAAGGAGGCCGTGCGTTGGTGGGACTTGACCTTCGGGCCGCTGGAAGGCTCGCGGGCAGGTTCGGTCAAGGCACTGCAGGAGGAGCTCATTCACTTGCTCGACGAAGCCACGCGCATAAGGCTGCGCGCCGACGTGCCCGTGGGTGTCTACCTGAGCGGCGGGCTCGACTCCAGCGCTACCGCAGCCTTGGCTCGCAGGCACTCACGTGGGCCTCTCGAGGCGTTCAGTGTGTCGTTCGACGACCCGCGCTTCGACGAGTCGGGCTACCAGCGGCGCATGGCCGACGAGTTGGGCGTGAACCTCAGGAGCATCAGGGTTTCCGACGCCGACGTCGCTGCCGTCTTCCCTGAGGTCATCAGGCACGCAGAGAAGCCCATGCTGCGCACGGCTCCAGGGCCGCTCCTGCTACTGTCGCGCTTCGTGCGCAGCTCGGGCTTCAAGGTCGTGCTGACCGGCGAGGGCTCAGACGAGCTCCTCGGCGGCTACAACATTTTTCAGGAGGCCATGGTGCGGCGTTTCTGGGCGCGGCAGCCAGGGTCGCGGCAGCGACCCAGGCTCCTCGGCAAGCTCTACCCGTACCTCTCGCGCGACCTGCAGCAGGGCGGTGGCTTCATGGCGGAGTTCTTCAGGGCCGGCATGCTCGACCTAAGCGACCCGCTCTACAGCCACCGCCCGCGCTTCAGGACCACGGCGCGCAACCTGCGCTTCCTAGCGCAAGACACGCTGGCGACGAGGGACCTGGTCGGCGACCCGGAGGCGCGCGTCATGGGGCGCCTGCCAGCCGCTTTCGGCGGCATGGGGCCGCTCGGCCAGGCGCAGTACCTCGAGATCGCTACGTTCCTCACTGGCTTCCTGCTGCACTCGCAGGGCGACCGCATGCTCATGGCCAACTCGGTCGAGGGACGCTTCCCGTTCCTCGACGTCAAGGTGGCCGAGTTCGCCGCGGCCCTGCCGGAGCGCCTGCGGCTGCGCGACCTGCGGGAGAAGTACCTGCTGCGCAAGTCCCTTGCCGGCGTCCTGCCTGACGAGATCAACCGCCGCCCGAAGCGGCCGTACCGCGCGCCCATACTGCGGGCGTTCTTCGGGCCGGGCGCCCCCGACTACGTGCAGGAGCTGCTGGCGCCCGAGCGCGTGGCCGCAACTGGCCTGTTCAACGTAAACCACGTGACGAGGCTGGCGGCCAAGGCCGCGCGCTACGCCGACGTGGGCCTGAGCGAGTCAGACGAGATGGGCCTGGTCGGCGTGCTCTCCACCATGCTCCTCGACGAGCAGCTGGTCAGGCGCCCCGACCTGGCGCGGCCAGCAACGGCCACCCGCGAGGTCGTGGGCGCCGACGTGCGCCTGGTGGGCGGCGTAAGGCTGGCGTGACAGGCAGGCGCTAGAATCCGTGGGCGGAAGCGGCGCCCAGGACGCGCGACCGGCCCGCCAGGAAGGGCAAGCCAGATGGTTCCAAAGTACGCACGGCTTCTCCACGAAAGCCTTACCGTAAGCGCCGCGGCGCTCCCCGATAAGCTCGCCGTCGTAACGGCGGACGAGCGCGTCACGTACGCCGAGTTGCACCGACGCGCTCTGGCGTTCGCCGGCCTGCTGCAGGCCCGCGGCGTGCGCCGCGGCGACCGTGTTGCCGTCTTCCTCGAGAACTCCGTCGACGCCTTGGTGGGCGTCTACGGCGCCCTCTACGCGGGTGCCGTCTTCCTCGTCGTCAACCCGCAGACCAAAGAAGACAAGCTGCGCTACGTGCTGCACGACTCCGGCGCCGCCGCCATACTGAGCGCGGGGCGCCTGGCGCGCCTGGTGGCGGACATCATGGAGGGTGAGGAGACGGTGCTGCCGCACCTGGCGGCGCTCGTCTACGCCGGCGGCCAGCCCGAGGCCGTGGTTCCGGCGCGGGGTGCCGCTGCCACCTTCGGCACCTACGCGCTGTCAGATGCCCCCAGCACGGCGTTGGCGGAACCCGGCACCATCCCGCTCGACCTCGCCGCCCTCGTTTACACCTCGGGCAGCACGG
>CALCHY010000258.1 GCA_937907415.1 uncultured Trueperaceae bacterium | reverse complement strand
CTCAAGTTTACTGGTAATCTCCCGCTCAGGTTGATCGTGAGACACCAGGCGCCGAGACGGCGAGGCGCAATGGCCGAGCTATGAGTCACGATTCTACTATCTGGCAGGCGGGCGCGAGCGTGCCCTGAGGGCCCTGGCACCCTGTGGTAGCGTGACGCGGTCATGACAGACGTCATCCTTGCCTTGCAGCACGCAGTAGAACAGGCCGCGGCCACCCTAGGAGCAGCGGGCGTGGGGGCCCAGGTCCAAGAGGTGCCGGAGGGCAAGCCAGGCGACTACGGCACGCCCGTGGCCTTCACGTTAGCCAAGGCGCTAGGCCGCAACCCCGCTGTGATTGCCGCCGACATCGTTGCCGCCATCGTCCTGCCTGACGGCGTGGCCGGCGCCAGGGCCGTGGGGCCGTACATCAACTTCGAGATCGAACCGGCCGCCTTCGTGCGCGCCGTGAGCCTGGCGCCACGCGAGCCCGCGGCGAAGCCGCTCAAGGTCGTGGTGGAGCACACGAGCGTCAACCCGAACAAGGAGGCGCACGTCGGCCACCTGCGCAACATCGTGCTCGGCGACGCCACCGCGCGCATCCTCAAGGCCGTCGGCCACGAGGTCGAGGTGCAGAACTACATCGACGACACGGGGCGCCAGGCGGCCGAGAGCATCTTTGCCGTCACGTATTTCAACGCCCGCTACGCGGCCGAGGGCGGCCGTAAGTACGACCACTGGCTTGGCGAGCTGTACGTACGGCTGTCGGCCGCCAAGGAGACGGACGGCGAGGCCATCGAACGGGGCGTGACGGAGGTCATGCATCGCCTCGAGCGCGGCGAGCTACGCCTCGAGGTCGAGCGCGTGCTCAACGCCCAGCTCGAGACGTACCACGCGCTCGACGTCGACTACGACCTGCTCGTGTGGGAGTCGGACATCGTGCAGGGCGGACTGCTGCAGCGGGGCCTCGAGGTCATGGAGGCCAGCCCGTACGTGTCGCGGCCCGAGACTGGCAAGTATGCGGGCGCATTGGTGATGGACGTGAGCGAGTTCCTCCCCGGTCTCGAAGAGTCGTCCGTCGTGCTCGTGAGGAGCGATGGCAACGCCATGTACGTGGCCAAGGACATCGGTTACCAGCTCTGGAAGGCGGGCATCTTCGAGGGCCTCACCTTCGAGCGCTACGCGGTGCAGCCGAGCGGCAAGCCCCTCTACACCTCGAGCCCCGCGGGCGAGTTGCACCCAGACGGCCGCTCCTTCGCGCACGCCGCCGAGATCATCAACGTCATAGACGCGCGCCAGGCGCACCCCCAGACCATCGTGCGCACGGCGCTTGCGTTGTCCGGCACGCCCGAGGGCCGCTCCGCGTACGACAACTCGCACCATCTCGCTTACGAGGTGGTCACGCTCGAGGGTCAGGCCATGAGCGGCCGCAAGGGCATCACGCTCTCGATTGACGAGGTGGCCGAGGAGGCCGCCCGCCGCGCCCGCGCCGTGGTGCAGGAGAAGAACCCGGGCCTGCAGGACAGCGAACGGGTGGCGCGCCAGGTGGGCATCGGGGCCCTGCGCTTCACCATGCTCAAGAACGAGGCCAAGAAGGTCATCGACTTCCGCTGGGAGCAGGCGCTCTCGCTGCAGGGCGACTCGGGGCCGTACGTGCAGTACGCCCACGCGCGCGCCTGCAGCATCCTGCGCGCGGCCGCGGGCGAGGGCGTCGACCTTGCCGCCGCCAGGGCGGGCGCCGACTTCGCCCAACTAGGCGCGCTCGAGGTGCGCCTAGCGCGCGTGCTGCGGCGCTACCCCGAGGTCGTCGAGCAGGCCGCCGCCGCCCTGGCGCCGCACCAGGTCGTGCAGTACGCGCTCGACGTGGCAACGGCCTGGAACTCGTACTACAACCACAAGGACGCTTCGGGCAGGCCGGACACGCAGGTCATGCGCTCCGGCGCGGGGTTGCGCGAGGCGCGCCTCCTGCTCGTCGACCGTGTGCGCGCCACGCTGGCCGCCACCCTCGGCCTGTTGGGGATCGCCGCACCGGCCGAGATGTAGGGCCCGGGCTAGCCGGCCGCGATAGTGGCGCTGGGCTCGCCCCCCGGTCTAAGCCGCGCGCTAATGGGTCAGGTCAGTTGGCGCCTGCGGTAGTCGAGGGTCTTCTAAGGCCCCGACCCCCTTCGAGAGCGACGCCGCCAGCCGGCCGTTCTTGTATAGCCCTGCCCGAACGGTCGTCTGGCTGTTCAAGGCCGGGTCGTCCCACCAACGGCTGGTTGCCGCACCTGCAACCTAAGGTTGAGGCCTAGCGCGTGAGTTACGGCCAGGACGCGGTCGAGTTGAACGGTGGGCTTCGAGTTCTCGAGGTCGTGGATGAACCTCGTGGACACTTCGGCCAAGTCGGCCAGCTCCTGTTGGGTGAGGCCCAACTCGCGGCGCCTGGAGCGAAGGTCGCCCGCCAGGACCGCCACGGTCGACAGCGTTGCCGTTCTTGTTTGGTCGGAAACTGGCTGAGTCACGGACGGGCTTCCAATCTGCGCGAGCGCGCAGATGTTGGGCTCTGGGACTCTGTGTGCAAGCGCTTCGGCGCGGGGTTCGTGTAGCGCGGCTATAGGGAAGAGATCGATAAGCGATCGGCCGAGGGCTGGCCGCCAGGCCAATCGCCCCATGAACAGGTGCGGACAACTTCTTCAGCGCACCAGACGGGGGTCCCATATCAGCTCGCGGATGCCTCCAAGCGTGATTGCGGCCGCGAACGCCGGGTGCCTTGGGTTAATGAGGTAGTTGAGATAGCTGGGCTCGTAGCGCAAGTCGGGTGGAACGATGACGCTTGGCACGGCGAGAACGAGGGTGCTGCGGCTATCGAGCCACTCGTCACCGGCCAACTTGCTCGCGCGAGCCTCTGGACGTGCGTTCCAGGCGGAAGGCAGGTCGTCTTCCGCGAGGGTGGCCACGTCGTCGGCAGTGAAGCCTATTGAGCGGTACGAGTGAGGGATGCCAAGAAGCGCCTCGGCGTCGTCCACATGGACAAGGAGCTCGAGCATGGCAAGCGAGAGATGCCCGCTGGCATAGACAACATGACGGCCAGGGGAGTTCCAGCGCCCACCGCTCCTGAACGCGCCCGTGCCGCTCATGCTGGCAGTTGTAGATTCAATGTCTCAGTGCAACACTGCCTCCAATCTAGTTGCTGGCGTGTCGTAGTCAAGGGTCTTCCGTGGCCTGGTGTTGAGCTTCCGAGCTGTTTCATCCAGTTCGGCTTGGCTGAAGCCCTTCAGGCTGGTGCCTTTAGGGAAGTACTGGCGTAGCAGGCCGTTGGTGTTCTCGTTGCTGCCGCGCTGCCAGGGGCTGCGAGGATCGGCGAAGTAGACCTGCAGGCCGGTGTCGATGCTGACCTGCGTGTGGTTCGCGAGCTCCATGCCGCGATCCCAAGTCAGGCTCTTGCGCAGTTCCTCAGGCAGGCGCAACACTTCGCGCTTAAGGCCCGCGGTGACGCTCCTCATGTCGCGCCCGTCGAGCTTCACCAGCAGCGTGTAACGCGTAGAGCGCTCCACCAAGGTCGCGACTTGCGACAAGCCGCGGCCCAGCAGCAGGTCGCCCTCCTTACGCTGTTGGTGGGTGAGTTCAGGGCTGTCGTAATGTTCTCTCACCCCTTCGGGCGCTCGGTATGGCTGAGGTCGCCTTGCCGCGTTGACGACTAACTGGGAATGGCCGCCGAGTGCTCGCTCGATGCCTTGACCGCTGATTGAGAATCGCGAGTTTCATCGCTGCGTAAGGACGTGCCGGCGTGGTCATCGAAAAGGGGAACGCGATGCAGGAGGGAACCATGCCAACAATCTGGGTAGGCATTGATGCCGGAAAGTGGAAGCACCACGTCGTACTCCTCGACGCTGAAGGCAAAACGCTTCTAAGCCAAACCGTCAAGAACGATGAAACGGCGCTACTCGAACTCTTAAGCTCCGTCATCGCGCTTGCCGCTGGAGCGCCGCTGCGGTGGGCTATCGACCTGAACTCTGGAGGGTCGGCGTTACTGGTAGCACTACTCGCAGCTCACGAGCAGGAACTCGTTTACATTCCCGGCCGCATCATTCACCACGCGGCAGCCACGTATCGTGGTGACGGGAAGACGGACGCTAAGGACGCGCGCATCATCGCCGACCAAGCCAGGATCCGCAGCGACCTGCGGCCCCCAAAGGAAAGGGACCAAGCCAGCGTCGACCTGCACCTACTGACGGCTCGGCGCTTGGACCTCGTCCACGACAGGGTCAGGACCATCAATCGGCTACGCGCCACCCTCCTGGAGTACTTCCCGGCCCTAGAAGCGTCCTTCGATTACTCCAAGCGGCAGGCGGCACTACTACTGCTGACTAAGTACGCCACCCCACAAACGCTACGGCGAGCCGGCAAGGCTCGCCTGACGCGCTGGCTACAAGCCCGCGAATGCCGCACCGCCGGCCAGGTGGCGGACAAGGCGCTAGCCGCCGCCGCAGCGCAAGCAACACAGTTACCAACGCAAACGGTGGCCGCAGAGTTAGTCGCTGAGCTCGCCAACGACGTACTCAGACTCGATTCCGACATCAGCCGGGTTGACAGCCAGATCAAAGCCCGCCTGCAGGACACCACCAGCGGAGCACTTCTACAGAGCATGCCCGGCTTCGGCCCCGTGCTGGCAGCTGCGTTCATCGCGCGAACCGGCAGCGACCTGACCGAGTTCGAGTCTCCCGACCACCTCGCCAGCGCCGCCGGCCTAGCTCCCGTGCCGAGAGACTCCGGGCGCATCACCGGCAACAATCACCGACCGAAACGCTTCGACCGGATCCTGCTACGCACCTGCTACTTAGCGGCGCACTCCAGCCTCAAGAACAGCCCCGCCTCCCGCGCCTACTATCACCGCAAACGCAGCGAAGGGAAGTCCCACAAGCAAGCCCTCATCGCCCTGGCCCGCAGGCGCCTGAACGTCATCTGGGCGATGCTGCGAGACCAAACGCCGTTCCAGGAGCCCGCAGCGAACGCAGCCTAAAAAGGCTTGACAACAACATTGAGATTCCCAGTGCCCCGGAACGGCGCTCGGCGGGCCGCTCGCGGATCGAGACCGCGTCGCTAATCTCGCAGCGCTTCTGACCCTTGGTGGAATTGCTCTTATGCCGCCTGATCGGGCGCCTGGAGCGCAGGTACTGCTGCAGCTTTCAGCACCCCGCGCGTCTGGACGAACAGCGACTTGTAGATGGTCTCGTGCGAGATCCTCATGCTAGAGCCCGCCGGGTAACGCTTGGCGAGGTGACCCGCGATCTGCTGCGGCGACCAGTCATCAGCCAGCTTAGCGGCCACTAAGGCGCGTAGCACCTCGTTACGCGCCAGCAGGCACGGGCAGCGCCTTCTGGTGCGGCGCCAGGCTCGATCGTCGGCATCAACCGCACGATAATGCCGGGCTCCCTTGTTGCGTCTCACCTCCCGACTGATGCTCGAAGGCGCCCGCTTCAGTTCACGGGCTATCTGCCGCAGCGACTTGCCGCTCGCCAGCCCCCGAGAGATCTCCTCCCGCTCAGCCAGCGACAGGAACTCCGACCGGCGTTTACGCGGCGCGGGAGCGATGCCGCCGTAATGCCTCAGGATAGTGAACACCGAGCCCGGCGGCTTGGCCAGCGCTACCGAGATCTGGCTGATCGACTCTCTCCAACGCGCCAGCGATCCCACAACTCCTGCTTCCGCTCGTCGGGCATCCCCGGCCGACCCATCCTCGCCATGCAACACCTCCTGAGACTTGTTGCACTGACAAGTTGAACCCACCGCTACGTTCTCAAGAAGGAAGCGTGGTGCAAGCGCCTCGGCTGGGAGTACCGCGTGTTCAGCAAGCAGGTGTGTGTATACAAGCGCAACCTCAAGCGCCGTCCCGTCCGCCTAGCCGCTTACGCTAATGGTCTATTGGGCCTTCCCAAGCGATTCTCAAACAGAAGACCGGCGCTGAAGACGTTGAATCGCCGCGTTCTAAAGGGCTCTGTGCGATGCGGACCGCGGAACCGAACCCCTGATAGACAGGGTTCGCGAGGTGCGGTCGGGAGTTTTCTGGCGAAGTCTCAAACGCGATTGACCGCGGAACGGCGGCCTCAGTTGGTCGCGGACTTTGAGGCGGGGATGCCAGTTCGAATGAGCGCCGCGACGCATGCGATACGTCGCGGAACATTCTGAACCGCCCCGCTTTTTCCGGAGTCTAGTTTGCATGAGTCAGGCAGCAGCCTGACCCTGCTGGCGATAGTACATCTGCTCGAACTCAGCCGGCGGCATGTCACCGATAGGTTCCAGCAGCCGTTGATGATTGAACCAGTGCACCCACTCCAGGGTGGCGATCTCCACATCGGTAACGCCACGCCACGGGCCCAGATGATGGATCACCTCTGCCTTGTAGAGCCCGATGATCGTCTCCGCCAGCGCATTGTCATAGCTGTCGCCGCGACTGCCGACTGAGGCGGCCACCCCGGCCTGGGCGAGCCTCTCCGTGTAGCGGATCGAAAGGTATTGCGAGCCGCGGTCGCTATGTACTATCAACCGCCGGTCCCGCTCCCGGGCGTGC
>CALCHY010000257.1 GCA_937907415.1 uncultured Trueperaceae bacterium | reverse complement strand
GAGGCCCTCCACGCCCGTGCCCTCTGGGCGCCCGTGCGCGACCTGCGCCTCGAAGCCCACTATCAAGAAGGCGGCGGCCGCGCCACTGCCAGCGTTGGGCTGGCCGCCGGCCGACCAGACGCCAACCTTGCGCTGCGCTGGCGCCCTAGCGGGAAGGACGCTTGGCGCGTGCAGCTCAGCGCCAACGTGCGGCTAGACGAGAGCTTGGGCGCCGCGCTGGTTCGGGCGGAGGCGAACGCAGTGGCTGCGCGCGCGGAACTAGCCGCGTTCGACGTCGCGCAGCTAGCCACTGAAACAACCACCCGCACCGGCCTGGAGCGCGCCACAGTCGAACTCGAGCTGCTCGACGAGGCCCTCCAGCTCGCCGTCATCAGGCGCGACGACCCAACTGAAGCCCGCAACCTCACCCGCAACTCCCAGGCCGTGACCCGCGCGCTTGACGCCCGCGAACGGGGCATTCAGGCGTACTTCCGCGCTTACGCCGCGCACTTGAGCGCCCGCGACGCGCGCTGGCCAACCGACTAACGGTTTTCGCTAGTCGAAGGCCGCTACTTGTTGGCCAAGAAGATGCCGGGCACGTCATTGAGGGCGAGGAAGCGATCGGCGAGGTCTTGAAGCGCCTGACCAGCCACCTCGCGGAACGCTAGGACCTCGACGCGTTTGCCGCGCTCTTGCGCCAGCTCGAGGATGGGGGCGAAGTCGCCGTCGCCGCTTGCCAGCGCGATGACGTCGGCGCTCTCGAGGCCACGCACGATGTCTGCTGCGATGCCCATGTCCCAGTCACCCTCGAGCTTGACGGCGCCATCGTCGTCTACCCTGTGCACCCGCACCTTGCGGCGTTTGACGCGGTAACCAAGCGCGGAGAGTTTCCCGAAGAAACCGTAGGCGGTGGTGTCGCCGTCGCGCTCGACCACGTAGGCGTTGGCGTGCGCCAGGTGGCGACCGCGCAGGCAGGCAGCTAGCAGGCGCTGATAATCGACGCTGGCGTTATGGTTGTCGCGCGCCGCGTAGTAGAGGTTCTGAGTATCAACGAACAGCGCCACCCGCTGCGTTGGGCTCTCGCCCGGCAGTGGCGACGGCGCGGCCGGCACGTTGGCTGACTCCACGGCCGCAGTCTACCCCGCACCAAGCGCCGCGCAGACGAGCGCTAGTCGTCTGAAAGCCACTTACCCATGACGAGGTTATCCTCGAAACCTCCACCTTCGCTCTGCAGGCGTTGCACCTGGCGCACCTCGCGGCCCTCTAGCGAGAAGCCCTCGCTCTCGTAAAGGCGCACGGCGGCCGCATTACCCGCCCGCACGTGCAAAGCCACCTTGAGGACCCCTACTTGCCTGCACCACGCGTAACCAGCGCGCAGCAGCTCATGAGCCGCGCCGCGCCGCCGCGCCCGCGGCGCCACTGCCAGGGTGAGGACCGCAACGTGCTCGAGCCGGCGGGCCGGTGAGCGGTGCAGTTCCAACCAACCGACCACGTCGCCGCGCTCGACGGCAACGACGTAACAACTACGAGAGCCCAACCCGCCGATGCGCGCCGCCAGTGCGCCAGCGCCCTCGGCGCCGTCCCCCACGAACGCGCCACCCTCGCGGTAGATGCCAGCCAGGAGGTCACGCACGGCGTTAGCGTCGTCTGGCGTGGCGCTCCTCACGATCACGACCCGATTATAGTTGCGCCCCTGATATCCTGGTGGGCGCCGCCAAAGCGTAGCCGGTGGCCGTGAACGTGGAGGTTCTCACCGTGTTGCGCCTAGTTAGCGCCGAAAGTGTCACCGAAGGGCACCCTGACAAGCTCGCTGATCGCATCAGCGACAGCGTGCTCGACGCCATCTTGCAGCAAGACCCGCTGGCCAGGGTGGCGGCAGAAACGCTGCTTACCCGCGGGCTGGCGCTCGTTGCCGGTGAGGTCACCACCAACGCTGACGTCGACGTGCAAGCCATCGTGCGCGAGGCAGCGCGCGAGGTCGGCTACACCGACGCGGCTTACGGCTTCGACGCGGATCATAGCGCCGTCCTGATAGCACTGAACGAGCAGTCGCCAGACATCAAGCAAGGCGTTGACCACGCGCAGGAGGCCGCCAGCGGCGACGCTTACGACCTCACGGGCGCAGGCGACCAAGGGCTGATGTTCGGCTACGCCGTCGACGAAACGCCAGAGTTCATGCCGCTGCCCATCCAACTAGCTCACCGCGTAGCCGCGCGCCTCGCCCAAGTAAGGCGCGACCGCACCCTGCCTTACCTCAGGCCAGACGGCAAGGCGCAAGTGACCTTGGCTTACGAGGACGGCGTCGCCGTTCACCTGCGCAACGTCGTCCTATCGGCACAACACGACCCGGACGTCAGCCTCGACCAGATGCGCGCCGACCTCATGGAGCACGTGCTCGAGGCCGTTGTTCCGAAGGCGCTCCTCACGAGCAGCACGGCATTCCTGATCAACCCCACCGGACGCTTCGTCGAGGGCGGGCCAACTGCAGACGCCGGCCTTACGGGCCGCAAGATCATCGTCGACACGTATGGCGGCGCGGCCCCGCACGGCGGCGGCGCCTTCAGCGGCAAGGACCCGACCAAAGTGGACCGCTCGGCCAGCTACTACGCGCGCTTCATAGCCAAGAACGTCGTGGCGGCCGGGTTAGCTAAGCGTTGCCAGGTGCAACTCGCATACGCCATCGGGGTGGCGCGGCCAGTCGGCATGTACGTCGATACGTTCGGCACGGGCGTGGTAGCAGATGAACGCCTCACGGAGCTAGTGCGCAGCGAGTTCGACGCTCGGCCGGCCGCCATCATCGAGCAGCTCGGGCTGCGGAGACCGCTTTACGCCGCCACCAGCGCGTACGGCCACTTCGGTCGCGACGGCTTCCCGTGGGAGAGCGTGGCGCGAGCTGACTCTCTCAAAGCCGCGCTTGCAGCAGGTTAATGCCCGCCAGCACGCGTATTTTGCCGCCTCGCCCTGAGTGGCTCATGGTACAAATGTTGCCATGACCAGGATTGTTCTGGGCAACCGTGAGGGCTCCCTCGCGATCCTCAACGCTAGAAGCGTCCTCGAACGGCTTTCGGAAGAGTGGCCCGACCTCCACCTCTCGCTGCGCACCGTGCCCAAGACCGCGGGCCAGGAATCTGGACCGCTCCTCACCGCCTTGCTGCGAGACGAAGTAGCCATCGCCGTCGTGCAGCTTGAGACCCTCCCGTTCGTGCTACCAGACGGCCTGCGCCTAGCTGCGGTACTGCGGCGCCCTGAGCCGCGCTCCGCATTGGCGGCAAAGGGGCGCGCGGCTTTCAGCGCACTACCCGACGGCGCCACCGTACTGGCAGCGTCAGAACGCGACGCGGCCTTCCTGCATGCGACGCAACCGCAGCTGCGCCTCGAGGTAGACACGTCCGCGCCCGCTATCCTCCTGAAGCGTCTGGCCGTCGAAGTCGACGCCGTGGTGCTGCCTGCCGCCACGCTCGTCGCCCTTGACCTGCGTAGTGCCGTTAACGCCGTGTTGGACGAGGCGATCTTCACGCCGTCTCCTGCGCAGAGCGCCGTCGGCCTGGTCGTGAGGAACGATGACGACTTGGCGTTCGAGACCGCGTACTCGCTGCAACACCGCCCGAGCCTCGACCGCGTTCGTGCGGAGCGGGCGTTCGCGGCGGCACTGCCGGGCCGCCACGTTGGCGCTCTGGCCACCGTCACCGAGGACGGCGAGCTGACCCTGTTCGGTGCGGTCGCCCAAGGCGCGACCGTCCTGCAGGCGAGCCTGACCGGCGAAGCGCGTGAGGCGGAAGACCTCGGCCGCGAACTAGCGCAGGACGTAGCAGAACAACTAGCCGCCCTGGCCTGAGGCTGGCGCGTGCTTGGCGTCGGCCAGCACGCGCTCGACTGCCTGAGCCGGAACCGCCTCGTAACGGTCGACCTTCAGCGAGAACGCACCCCTGCCGCCCGTCATGCTCCGCAAGTCAGCCGAATACGACTGGATCTCCGAGAGCGGGACGTGGGCGCTGACGACGCTCACGGACCCCTCGCTGTCCATGCCCAAGATGCGCCCGCGGCGCGTGTTGAGGTCGGAGATCACGTCGCCAGTGAAGCGGTCCGGCACCCTCACCTTTATGAGAGCCAAAGGTTCGAGCAGGATCGGCAGCGCCTGCGCCAGCGCTTCGCGCATGGCCTGCGTGGCCGCGAACTGAAAGGCGATGTCCTTCGAGTCGACGGGGTGGTCCTTGCCGTCGTAGACGGTCACCTTGACGTCCTGCAGGGGAAAGCCAGCGAGCACGCCCGCCTCCATGCCCGCCCGGGCGCCCTTCTCGCAGCTCGTCATGAACTGCGTCGGGATGGTGCCGCCGACGACCTTCCACACGAACTCAAAGCCGCCGCCGCGCGGTAGCGGCTCGACGGTGAGGGCGACTTCGGCGAACTGGCCGGAACCGCCGGACTGCTTCTTGTGACGGTAACGGGCGTCACCGGTGCCCTGGATGGTCTCGCGGTAGGCGATGGCCGGCGGCCTCGTCTCGACCTCGACCCCGAAGCGGTCGCGCATCGCCGCTACCGCTATCTCGAGGTGCACGTGGCCCATGCCCCACAGGACGGTCTCCTTGGTGTCGGGGTTACGTTCGAGGACCAAGGTCGGGTCGGCGTCGAGGAGCTTGCTCAGCGCCTCGCCCATCTTGTCCTCGTCGAGCCGCGCCTTCGGGAATAGCGCCAACGCCATGACGGGTGACGGCAGGCGGATGGGCGCTAGCACGAACTCGGCGCCCGGCGCGGTGAGCGTGTCGCCAGTGCGCACCTCGTCCGCTTTGGTCAGCGCCCCGATCATGCCGGGGAGCAACTCCCGCACCTCGGTTAGGTCCTTGCCGCGCGGCGTGTAGAGGTGGTTAGTACGCAGGTCGGCGCCGTTGGAGGCGTCCTTGAGCGGTTCGCCCGCCTTCAGCCTCCCTGACAGCACCCGCATCATCGAGACCTTGCCGAGGTACGGGTCGACCACGGTCTTGAACACGCGGGCGCTGAACGGTTGGTCATCACCGAGGGTTGGCGCCGTGCCAGACACAACAGGTAACGGCCCGTGATCCGCGACGTGGCGCACGCCGCGCGTGAGGAAGTCAAGCAACAAGCTGATGCCCATGACCTTGCTTGCAGAGGCGAGGAGCACGGGCGTTAGGTCGTTGCGCCTCACGGCCGCGTAGAACGCCGCCAGCAGTGCGTCCTGGTCGATAGTCATCTCTTCGAGGTACTGCATCATCAGCTCGTCGTCGGTCTCGACGACGGCCTCTACCAAGCGGTCGCGGTACTCCTGCGCGAGCCCGCCTACCTCGTCTGGGATCGGGATCTCGACGGGGTCACCTTCCGGGAACTCGTAAGCCCGCATGGTGAGGAGGTCTACGATGCCGCGGAAGTTCTCCGCCTGCCCGATGGGCAGTTGGATGGCCGCGATGTTGCCCGGCAGGGTGGCCTCGATGTCAGCCATGGTGCGGAAGAAGTCCGCGTTCTCACGGTCCATCTTGTTGATGACGAACATGGTCGAGAGTTCGCGCTCGAAGCTCGAAGTCCATACGCGCTCCGTGCCCACGGCCACGCCAGAGACGGCGGAGACGACGATGATGGCGGCGTCGGCCGCGGCCTGCGCGCCGCGGATCTCGCTGACGAAGTCGGCGTAACCGGGCGTGTCGATGATGTTGAACTCCTCACCCTTCCAGGTGAGTGGCTGCACGCTCGAGTAGATGGAGATCTTGCGGCGCTTCTCCTCGGGAGTCACGTCGGATACGGTGGTGCCGTCCTCGACCTTCCCCAAGGTGGGGATGGCGCCAGCCCGGAAGAGCATGGCCTCTACCAGAGACGTCTTGCCCGCACCGCTGTGCGACAAGACGGCAACGTTGCGGATCTGCGACATCTCGGCTCCCTCTCTTGTTGCGGCGGCCGCGGCCGCCTAGGTTGCACGCACATGCTTAGCCCGTTAAGTGAGTGTAGCACCGCCACCTGACGCGGTTACACTCGGTCGTGGCGCGCGAACTGGAACTCAAGTACTCCTCGCTGGAGGGTCGGGTACCCGAAGGCCCCGAGCTCGAGGCAGTGTTCAAGGGACTCGGCCTGCACGTCGGACCAGGCACTGCCCGCAGGCAGAGCGACGTGTACTTCGACAGCCCCGACCTCGCGCTCGAGCGTGCCCGCCTGGCACTGCGCATCCGCACGACCACTGGCGGCAAGGTCGCCGCCGTCAAGGGGCGCGGCGACGCGGCGGCCGGACTCTTCGAGCGCGAGGAGTTGGAGGTAGCGCTCGCGCCTGCACTGCCAGGTGGTGCGCCCGCCTGGCCGGCGCCCATCACCGCGCGTCTGGCTGGCATCGTCGACCTCGCCGCGTTAGTGCCGCGTCTCGAGATAGTCACCCTGCGAGAGGTGTTCCTCCTGTCCCGCGGCGGGCAGCCGCTGGCGGAACTCGCCTTCGACGAAGTGTCTTGCCGCCCGCCCAGTGCTGGCGCAACCGACGCGCTCATCGACGAAGCCCTCTTCTCAGAGGTCGAGGTCGAGGCGGTCGGTGGCACCTCTGGCGACGAACTCCGGCAGGTGGGCGCTGCGCTTGCGGAGTTCATGCCGCTAGTAGCTGGCAGCGTCAGCAAACTCGAGCGCGCGAGCGCCCTCCTGGCGCCCTTCTTGTAGCGTCACGCGCGATCACCTAGCGAGGTAACCACCGTCCACCGGGTAGTACGCGCCCGTGATGAACGACGCCTTGCTCGACGAGAGGAACACGACCAGCTCGGCCACTTCCGTCGCGACGCCGAGTCGGTTCACCGGGTGCATGGCCTTGATCGCCTCTAGGGCCTCGGCCGGGAGGACCTCGAGCAGCGGCGTCGAGATGAAGCCTGGCCCGACGGAATTGACCCGCACGCCTTGCGTCGCGTACTCAAGGGCGGCCGTCTCCGTGAGGCCAAGGATCCCGTGCTTGGCTGCGACGTAAGCAGCGGAGTTCGCGAACCCTACCCTGCCGAGGATGGACGCCATGTTGACGATGGACCCGCCGCCGCTCGCCAGCATGGCTGGGATCTGCGCGCGCATGCCGTAGAACACGCTGCTCAGGTTCACCTCGATGACCTTGCGCCACGAAGCTATCGACTGCTCGGCCACCGGCGCAGTCTCGCCAGAGATGCCTGCGTTGTTGCACGCGATGTGCAGCGCGCCGTAGCGCTCGACGGCGGCCTTGACAAGCGCCTCGTTCGCTTCCGGGCTGGCTACGTCCGCTCGCACGAAACTGGCAGTGCCGCCCGCCGCCTCGATGCCCTTGACGACCTCCGCACCGGCCGTTTCGTTGAGGTCTGAGACGAGCACCTTAGCGCCCTCGCGTGCGTACATCTCCGCAATCGCCCGGCCGATGCCGGACGCCGCGCCGGTCACGATCGCGACTTTGCCCTTGAGGATTCCGCCGTCGTTCATGTCCAACCTCCCGTAGTGCCCGGGTGTTTCCCGCGCTAATGCCAGCGTGTCATGCATTCATTCGGCGCGCCAGGACAGTTGACCCAAGGGCTATACTTGCGGCCATGACGCGCAGAACGCATGTTCCCGACCGCGATGAGCGGATATTCGAGCTCATAGACGCAGAGTTCGCCCGCCAGTCTAGCGGCCTTGAACTCATCGCCTCAGAGAACTTCGTGTCTCGCCAAGTGATGGAGGCGGTCGGTTCCGTCCTCACCAACAAGTACGCGGAGGGTTACCCGGGCAAGCGCTACTACGGCGGTTGCGAGGTCATCGACCTGGTCGAGCAGCTCGCCATCGACCGCGCCAAGGAGCTCTTCGCCGCCGGTTGGGTGAACGTGCAACCGCACTCTGGCTCCAACGCCAACTTCGCCGCCTACTACGCGCTCCTCGAGCACGGCGACAAGGTCCTCGGCATGGACTTGGCGCACGGCGGGCACCTCACCCACGGGTCGCCGGTCAACTTCTCGGGTCGCTCGTACGAGGTCGTCGGCTACCCCGTTGACAAGGAAACCGAGACCATCGACTTCGCCGCCGTGCGGCACCTAGCGCTCGAGCACCGTCCGAAGATGATCATCGCTGGCGCCAGCGCGTACAGCCGCTTCATCGACTTCGCGCAGTTCAGGGCGATAGCGGACGAGGTCGGGGCGTTGCTCCTCGCGGACGTTGCTCACATCGCGGGGCCCATCGCCGCCGGCCTGCACCCGCACCCGCTGCCGCACGCGCACGTCGTGACCAGCACAACCCACAAGACGCTGCGTGGGCCACGTGGAGGTCTGATCTTCGGCAACGACGAGGAGATCGGCAAGAAGATCGACCGCACCATCTTCCCCGGCATTCAGGGCGGGCCGCTCGAGCACGTCATCGCGGGCAAGGCGGTGGCGTTCCGCGAGGCGCTCACCGCCGACTTCCGCGACTACACCGCCAGCCTGCTAGCGAACGCCAAGGAGTTAGCGGCGCAACTGGCTGGACGCGGTTACCGCATCGTTTCCGGCGGTACGGACAACCACCTGTTCGTCATCGACCTCCAGGGCAAGGGCATCAACGGCAACACGGCCAGCAAGCGGCTGGACAAGGTCGGCATCACCGTCAGTAAGAGCATGGTGCCGTTCGACCCTGAGAAGCCCTGGATAACGTCTGGCATACGCATCGGCACTCCGGCCGTCACTACGCGCGGTTTCGAGCTCGCCGAGATGGCTACGGTAGCTGACCTCATCGACCGCGGCTTGCAAGGCATAGACGGCGAAGCGGTAGCTGCGGCGGTGCGGGAGTTGGCCCTCAGTCACCCCATGCCTGGCTGAGGCCACGCGCCTCAGCGGCTTAGCGCCGCTGCCGTAAGCGCTCCATGCCCTCACGCAAACTGATGCGCATGCGTTCGACGGCGCTGGCTATCTGGCCGAGTTCGTCGTCGCGCGCCAGTTCGACTGGTAGCTCGAAGTCACCGTGGCTGATGCGGTCGGCGGCGATCAAGAGGTAGTTGATCGACTCGCGCAGACCCCGCGTTAGCGAGAGCGCAGCGAGCACACCGAAGAGCACGGGCACCAAGCCGACGAGCAGGGCCGTGAGGAGCGCAGTGCCGAACTTGAGGAGTGCGCTTGGCTCTGCGCCGGCAACCACCGCGCCGCTGACCGCGCCAAGGCGCCGAAGCTGCGCTGCTGCCTCGGTCCGGCTTGTGCCTCCCAGCCCGACCAGCGCGAGGAGGTCGCGGCCGCTGGCGCTCAGGCTGCCAAGCCAACCGGTTGGCTGCGTCTCCTCTACTGCCGTGGTGGCCGTCAAAGCAACTCGCGCGCGCTCGAGTTCCGCCTCGCGGAGGTCGGCGGGGAAGGCGTCGAGCCCCGGTTTGCCCTTGTACCAAGCGATCATCGGCGTTAGGTCGGCGTCGACTATCAGCAAGTGATCGACCCCCCACGCCGAGGCGGCGCCGCGCGCCTGCACGGCGTCGAGTTCGAGGCGCAGGATGGGCGCGGAGAGCGGTAGCCCGCCTGACAACCCCTCGATGGTGGCGGTGACCGCGTTCACGACACCCGACACGCGCCGTTGCTCCTCTTGTCTGAGGAGCGGGAGCACCGTGATGGCGATGGCCGCCAGCGTCACGATGAGGGTAAGGAGCGCAGACATGGTCACTGCGCTGGTGATGCGCCGCCGCAGGCCGCTGCGCTCGAGCCTAGGTGGGTTACGCACCAGCGTCGTGCGGGTGGGGTCGCGCGGGGGCGTAGCGGTCGTGTGGCCAGGCTGTGGCACGGCGCGTTGCCGCTCGCTCGTGCTCGTCACGCTCGAGTCCTGCGTGCTCGTAACGGCGGGGGCAACGTGCTCGTCGGCGGCGGGTTGTGGCTCGCCGACCACGACGTCTGGCAGAGTTGGGGCGGTCAAGTCGACTACCGGGCCCGCCTCGCTGCCCTCGCGCACCTCGATCGTGAGGCCAGCTTCCTGCATGACGCTGCGGATCCGGCGGGCTTCGCGCTCCGGGACTGGGCGCGTGACTGCACCAGGCGCGCGCGCGAAGAGCTTCATGACGTTCTCTGGCGAGATGGTAAGGCCCTTGGCTACGACTTCTGCAGCTGCAGGCAAGTCATCAGGCAAGGGTTCCAAGACCAAGACAACGTAATTCACGACTACCTCCGGGGTTCCTGCGGGTCGAGGGCGAACATGGCGCGCAACTGAGCGGCGCGCCGCGAGAACTCGAGGCGGCGGTCCCCGCTCGGGAAGGCGCGCGCGACCTCGTCAACGAACTCTTCCACCAACCCAACAGGGAGCGCCTCCGAGCTGATGCCTAGCTCGATGAGCGCGTCCTCCACGACGATCGAACCAACGGGACCGAGCAGGTCGACGGCTTCGCGCGCCACCTCGCGGGCGAAGCGCGGGTCTGCGACCCTCAAGGACGCGAACTCGACGAGCCCGTGATCGATGAGTTCCTCTGCCGCGGTGATCACGCCGGCCAGTGGCGTGCCAGCCTTTACTGCCAGTTCCCGCAAGCTGCTGACGTCGTCGAGGCAGCGCCACAAGTGCAGCGCACCAAGGGAGAGCATGACGGAGTCGTACTGGGCGTTGCGCTTCGAGATGCGCAGAACGGTGTCAGGGGCAACGGTCGGTCCTGGTTCTGCCACGCCAGCGTCAGCCAAGTGGGTGGCTTCGAGCAGCAGGGTGTCGACGTTACGGCTCATGCTGCGGCGCGGCGCCACGACCCCGGGGCGGAAGGAGAAGCGCCCCTCGTGCCACTCGAGGATAGCGGTTAGCGCCGCCAGGTCGTACAGCGGCCGCGCCTCGACGAACACCACCTTGCCGTTCTCGAGGTAGACCTGGGCGTGGCGCCGAGCTGGGTGAACGAGCGACAGGCAACCGGTGCCTTGGCTAAGCTGCAAGTACTGCAGCACGTTAGCCACCACACCCTCTCCCAAGCGGCCGTTCAAAGTCGACACTCCACCACTCCGATCGCTCTGCATGTTACCAGCGCGCCGCGGCCTCCGCGTGCCGTGGTAGTTTGGGGCCGCCTCGCCGCACGGTGGGCGCCAACACCTAGCCCAACTCGGCAGCTGTTACCAGGGCCACCTCGGGTGTCGGCCCAAACGTAACCGTAGCGGCGCACCCCAAGGAGTTGCGCGTGTACACCATCTGCTTGATCCCCGGAGACGGCATCGGTCAGGAGGTCATCCCGGCGGCCCGCCGCTTGCTGGAGGCCACGGGCCTGCCTCTAGAGTTCAGCGTAGCGGAAGCCGGCTGGGGCACCTTCCAAGCACAAGGCACTAGCGTCCCGGAAGCCACCGTAGCCGCCGTGCGTGCGGCGGACGCCACCCTCGCCGGAGCGTTCACCAGCCCGTCAAAGCGCGTGGAGGGTCATCAGGGCGCCATCCGCTACATGCGCCGCACGCTCGACCTCTTCTCGAACCTGCGCCCCGCGCGTTCGCGCCCAGTGCCTGGCTCCGCGCCGGGCATCGACATGCTCATGGTGCGCGAGAACACCGAGGGCCTCTACGTCGAGAAGGAGCGCCGCTACGGCGACGTGGCCATCGCGGACGCGGTCGTCACCCGCCACGCTAGCGAGCGCATCGCGCGCGTAGCCCTCGAGCAGGCCATGCGCCGCCGCAAGCGGCTGGCCGTCGTGCACAAGGCCAACGTCTTGCCCCTCACGTCCGGGCTGTTCCTCGACACCGTCATGGAGGTCGCCAAGGAGTACCCGGAGGTCGAGACGTACGACATCATCGTCGACGCTGCCGCCATGAAGCTCGTGCGTTCACCCGAGGCGTTCGACGTCCTCGTGTCGACCAACCTCTTCGGCGACATCCTCTCCGACCTCATGGCGGGCCTCACCGGCGGCCTCGGGATCGCCCCAAGCGCCAACGTCGGCGAGAAGTACGCCATCTTCGAACCCGTGCACGGCAGCGCCCCCGACATCGCTGGCCGCAAGCTAGCCAACCCGACCGCCACGTTCCTAACGGCAGCCATGCTCCTCGATCACTTGGGCGAGCGCGCGGCTGCTGACCGCATCGAGGCAGCCGTCGACAAGTCGCTGGCTACTGGCGAGCTGACCCCCGACCTCGGCGGCAGCGCCAGCACTGAGGGCTTCACTGACACTGTCATCAAGAATCTGGCCTGAGCACGCGCTTGGCTCACTAGGTAAGATTGCTCCCGTGACCTCACATGAACTAGCTCGTCGTGCGGCGCTAAGGTGGCGCGCATGATGTACGCGTTCTTGCAGGCCATGCGTGCCATTCGCGGCAACTGGATCGCGAGCGTCTCGACCATCACGACGATGACGCTCTCCCTCACCATCCTGGTGGGGTTCAGCCTGGTGTCCGTGAACCTCAACAACGCGCTCGCGTCACTGCAGGGCGAGCTCGAGTTGGCGGCCTACCTCGTTGACGGGGCGAACGTGCAGCAACTCACGAGCACGGTGCGCGCCTGGCCAGAGGTCGAGAGCCTCGAGTTCGTCAGCAAGAGCCAAGCGCTCGCCGAGATGGTGGTCGACCTGCCAGCCCTCGGTCGCGCCGCTGGCTTGGTCGAGAACCCGCTCCCAGACACGTTCCATCTGCGCCTGCTCGACCCCGCGTACACCTCGCTCATCAGGCTGCGGCTCGAGCAGTTGCCTGGCGTTAGCGAGGTCGACGACTCGAGCGCGGAGGTAGCGACGTTCCTAGCCCTCAACGATGTGCTGCGCATCGGCGGCTCCATCCTCATCGTCGTGCTGCTTGGGGCGGCGCTCTTCGCCATCGTCAACTCCATCAGGGCCGCCATAACGGCGCGCAAGGAAGAGATCGACGTCATGCGCCTCGTCGGCGCCAGTCGTGGGTTCATCCGCCTGCCGTTCCTCCTGGAGGGCTTCCTGCTCGGTCTGATAAGCGCCGCCCTCGCGCTTGGCTTGGCCATCCCCGGCTACCAGGTGGCGGTCATGCGCCTCTCTGAGCAGTTCACCTTCGTGCCGTTCGTGCGCGACGCAGCGTTGCTCGGCTGGATCGCTGGCCTGCTCGCGTTACTGGCCATGCTCGTTGGCCTAGTGGGTAGCGCCATCGCGGTAGCGCAACACTTGCGCGAGCAGGCGTAGTTCCTGCGGCTCTGAATCCTGGACGGCATGAAGCGCGCGGTGCTCGCTGCTACACTTGGGCGGTGCCGCGCCCATACATAGCGCTCATCGCAGTCTGCCTGGCACTCATGGCCTTGACGACGCCGGCCCTGGCGCAAGTCCAGTTGACCAGCACCGAGCTGCAGGCGCTCGAGCGCGACCTCAAGAGTTACGAGAACCTCCTCCAAGAGCGCAATAACGAACTAGAAGAGATAAAGTCGGCGCTCGGCCAGACGGAATCTCAACTTCAGAAACGCATTGCCGAACGCGACTCGGTTAGCAACGACCTAGCAGCCAAGCGCAGGGAACGCGAGTCCTTGATCGTGCGCATGGCCGACCTTGACGCGCAACGAGAAGCGACCGAAGTGCGCATCGCCGAGTTGGACGAGCGCCTCGCGCAGATCGCGGACAGGGTACAGGACCTCCTCCTCAGCCAGTACAAGCAACGCGGTAGGCGCCTAGCGGCTTCGCTGGGCGCAAGTCAGTCGTTCCACGACTTGCGCGTGCGCAACCACTACCTCGGGTTGCTGGCGGAGCAGGACGCGGACGTCATCAACGAGCTAGACGGCGTGGTGGCCGAGCAGCGCAGCGCCAAGGCGCAGCTAGAAACGCAGCTCGCGGAACTGAGCGCGGCGGCAGCGGAGCTGGAGCGCGCGGAAGCGGACCTCGAGGCGGCAGCGAAGCGCTTGGAGCAGATCGTGGCCGAACTCAACGCCACCCAGGCGGGTCAGCTCATCCAGCAGCAGTCCCTGCTCGAGGAACAGAACCGCATCGAGCGCAGCCTCGGCGACCTGGACAGGCAACGCACTAACGAGATCGCGCGGCTGCGGGCGGAGGAAGAGCGCGCCCGCGCCGCAGCCGCGCAGTTCGCTCAGGACCGCGATCGACAACTCGAACTGCAGCGCCAAGCCGACGCCGCCCGCAGCCGCGCTGACGAGCTGGCCGCCCCGCTCGCGCCGCTCACCACCGGTTTCGTGCGGCCGTTCGATGGCGCCAAGCTCATCAGCCGGTTCGGGGAAGGCAACAACTCCTACCTCGGCATCCAGGCGCCCGTAAGCAACGCCGCCGTTCGCGCCGTGCAGACGGGGCGCGTCACCGCCATCACCTACTTGGGGGCGAACCTCGGCTACATGGTCGCCTTGCAGCACGCTGGCGACATGGTCAGCATCTACGTGAACCTCCGCCAACCCCTCGTCGAGATGTACGCCACCGTGGCGCAAGGCAGCGTCATTGGCTACTTGGGCGGCGGCACCCTAACGCGTCCGGACGTGCTGCAGTTCTACGCACGGCGCGAGGCTAGCGGGGGCAGCCCGTTCATCGACGCTGCGCCGCTGCTAGGCTGGTAGCTCTATGGTGATGAGGAGTCACGTGAAGCTGAGGACCCTCACGCGATGATCTGCGCTGCCTGCGGCGCCGTCAACCCTAGCGGCATGCGCTACTGCGGCATGTGTGGCGTGCGCCTCGGCAGGCAAGCGGCAACGCGCGAGCGCCGCCGCGTGACGATGTTGTTCGTCGACCTCTCTGGCTTCAGCGGACTGACGCGCAACCTCGACCCCGAGGACCTCCGCGATCTCGCGGACGAGGCTCTCACGAGCGTCACTGGCGTGGTCGAGTCGTATGACGGCTACGTCGACGCACTCAAGGGCGACGGTCTGCTCGCGCTGTTCGGCGCCCCGCACTCTCACCCTGACGACGCGCTGCGGGCCGTGCTCGCCGGCTCCGCCAGCCTCAGCGCCATCGAGGCGATCGGCAAGTCGCGGCGCCTGCCGCTGAAGGCGCGCGCAGGCGTCAACACCGGCATCGTCATCGCGGGCGCCATCGGGTCAGGGCGCGTGCGCGCGTACACGGTCATGGGCAGCGCCGTTAACCTCGCCGCGCGGCTCGAGGAGGCGGCCGAACCCGGCCAAGTTTGGGTTGGCCCAGAGACTTACCGCTCGACGCGCAACCGCCTGCACTACCGCTCCACGGGCCCGCTCAGCCTGCACGGCTTCCCCGACATAACGTCAGCCCACCTACTCGTGGCACGCAACCGGCTCCATTCCGACCCGTACGCCAACGTCAAGTTCGTGGGCCGTGATGCGGAGATGACGCACATCAGGGAGCTGTACGACGAGGTCGCAGCCAGCGGCACCGCGCGCGAGCTTTGGGTCGTTGGCGAGGCCGGCCGCGGCAAGACGCGCCTCGTGCGCGAGTTCCTAGCCAGCGTTGGGGCGGGTGGGCGCGCGCTGTGGCTCGAGCCGACGACGGGCGAAGAGTTCAGCTTCCTCGGTTTAGGAAGGCAAGTCTTCGACTTGCGTGTCGGCGAGGAGGAGCGCAGCGCGGCCCCGCGCGTGCAACGGCAACTCGAGGCGCTGCTGCCAGGGGAGTCGCGGTGGCAGCGCCTCATCCTCGCCAGCCTCGATCTCGCGCCCAGCAGCGAGTGGAAGCGCGCGGAGCGCCGCAGGGTCGACCGCACGGGCCTCGCCTGGCGCGACTTGCTCCTAGCGCTCGCGCGCCGCAACGAGTCAGGCGAGGTGCCGCACAAACCGCTCGTCTTAGTGGTCGAGAACCAACCGCGAGACCCGGCGCTGCACGAGTTCCTCGCGCTGCTGACGCACTCACAGGCGCCGCTGCTCATCGTGCACACCGCCAGGCGCTTGACTAACCACAAGGACGCGCAGGTCTTGCACCTCCACACTCTCGCGAAGGAGCAGGCCCTGCTGTTGCTTGCGGAGGTCACGGGCTCCCCCATGCGCGAGGCGGTCGCTCAGCTCGTCGAGCAGGTCGGAGGGGTGCCAGCTTACGTGCTCGAGCTGGGGCGAGCGCTCTCGGTCGCCTCCGAGGAGGCGTTCTCCGGCTCGCTCGCTTCGCTGCTTCAGGCGCGCCTCGACATGATCAACCCGCACCACCGCCGCGTGCTCGCGTACGCCGCGCTGGTTGGCGAGGTGATCTGGGAGGGCCTCCTGCGCGAGCTCGCTGGTTCCACGGCAGCGTCCGACGTCGGCGCGTTGGTGGCGGAGAACATGCTCGTAGCGCAGGCCAGCTCCTCCATCCCGAACGAGATCGAGTACCGCTTCCAGAGCGAACTCCTTCGCAATGGCGTGCTGCGCATGATCCCTTACGCCGAGAGGCCAGTTCTGCACTTGCGCATCGCCACCTGGCTCGAGCAGCACGCACCGCTGGCGTTCTCAGCCTTGACGGCCGAGCACTTCGAGCTTGGCGGCGCCCACGAGGCCGCATACGCTCACTACCTTGCTGCGGCGGACCTGGCGACCAGCCAAGACGACGCCACCAAGGCCTTCGACCTCTACCGGCGCTTGTCCGCCCTCGAGCTTCCGCCGGAGGTCGCTGCAGAGGCCGCCCTTGCGATGGCGCAAAGCGCCATGAGTTTGGGTGAGGACGGCCGCGCCCGTGAGGCGCTGCAACGCGCTGAGGATCTCATCTCTGCGTGCCAGCCGGACGACCGGGACAACCTCGCGTTGGTGGCGGAGCAGTTGCGCAACGACCTCGTCATGGCCGTGTGAGAGCCGCCCTCAGACCTGATCCTGGCCAACCACTTGCGCCCGACCGAAGACCGCGAACCACGGCTTGAAGCTCGGCTCGATCTCAACCAGGCGCCTGGCTAGCTCACCGCGGTCGGCTGGCGGCAGCGTGCGCCGCAGAGCCCTGAGGTATCCCCAACCGCGGCGCGGCGCCAGTTCGAGCGCGCGTTGGGCGAACACCCCTTGGTACCAGAGGAGGCGGTTCCAGCCCGCGCGCGTGCGCGGGTACTCGAACGCGGCCAGGTCGCCCATCTCGTGTTGCGTGGCCGCCACCTGCCAGCGCGTCCAGGCGGCGTAGCGCTCGAGCATGGCCTCCTGGCCGGTGGCGTGCAGCGCCTGCACGAACAGGTAGGTGGCGTTCAGTTCGTCGAGCCACTTGAGACGCGTGCGCAGGCCGCTGAGGTTGGCTACGGCGTGGCCCCACTCGTGCCCAACCATCAGGTCGATGAACTCCGCTGGCTGCGCTGGGGCCTTCACGCCCGCGCGTGCGGCGGCGAGCATGGTCTCGTCGAAGCGCCGCAACAGCCGCGGTTGGTAGTCGGCGGCCGCCACGACGTTAGCGCTGGTGCCCCCGATGCCGGTCCGCGTGAACGGCAAACCGTAAGGGTAGCGGCAGAGCTTGTGCCAGTCCTGCGATCCCACCACGAGCAGCGTTACGGCGGCCTGCGACCCAAGGGCCGCAAGCGCGCTTTGCTGCAACGGCCGCAAGAACCCCTGCAGTTGCGCCGCACGTAGTCGCGCGCCCGCGGAGTGCCTGGCTGGCAGCACGTCGTCTGGCAGCGGGCGCAGGTAAACCCCGGCTAGTGCGCTCTTCGGCTCTGCCGTGGGGGGCGGCTTCTTGTCGGGCGGCAACGGCGACATCTGGCGGCAGTGTAGTAGAAGCTGGGACCTCAGTTGCTATGCTCGGAGGCATGAGCGTGTGGGTTTGGGTTGCGATCGCGTTCGTCGTTGGGGCGGTGGCGGGCTGGTTGCTTGCGAACGCGTCGCACAGGCGCGACCCGAGCGAGCAGCGTCTGCGCCAGATGCGCAGCGTGCTCGACCGCCTCCAGGGTGAGGTAGCGCAGCACTTCCAGGAGGCGGGGGAGCTGATAACGCGCCTGCGCTCCGACGTCGAATCGCTTTACGTTCACCTCGAGCGGGGCGCCGCCAAGCTGACGACGGAGGACGCCGTCCAGACGCGCTTGAAGGAACTAGAGGAGCAGAGCAAGACCTCCGAACGTTAGGCCGACGGGCACGCGTTAGTGGTCCAACCAACGGCGAGCGTGGCGGGCTTCACACATCAGGTTCATGCGCTCCCAAGGCGATTTTCCTCATGTTTGAGGGTTGGGGGCCCGTGATAGACTTCTCGCCGACGTGAAGCGGCTCCTGCTGACCCTCCTCCTGCTCCTGACCACGGTCACCGCCGCAGCTCAAGTGCGCCACAATTACCTCGCCGTGAACGGCACGATCGTAGATGCTGCCGGGCCTTACTACTTCATCGCCCAGGGCGACAGCTCGAACGCCTACGCCAAGGCCCAAGCCCTTGCCGACGCCATGGGTATTACAGTTCGGTACGATGCCAGCGACAAGATCCTCACTTTCAGCGACGGTTTCAGGACCGCGCGCATCAAGGCAACATCCGACATCGCAGCTGGCCTCGTGAAGGTGTCGGGCACCATCTCGGTCGCGCCCGCGGTAAGCGGTCAGACCACTTTGGCGAGCCCGCTAGCCATCCTCGTCGATGGTGTGGCTTACGTCGCCGTATCGCCGTTCGTCGCGGCGTTCGAGGGCGTCAGCGCCTGGAACTCAGAGCGGCAAGTGATCACCATCGATACCGCCGAGCGCCTCGGCTACACCGTCGCGAGGCCACGCACCGGCCTAACGGACGGGGTATCACGCGTCGCCATCGACATTCCCGCCACCGCAACCTACGAGGTCGCCGCTGGTGACGGCTCGTTCCTCATCGTGCTGCCTGGCGCCCGCGCCGAAACCCTCGACCTTGCGCTCGACGACCCGAACTTGGGCCGACTAAGCGTTACCAACAGCGGTGGGCAGGTGACGGTGGCGCTGCACCTCAAGTTCGCCGTCAACGGTAACGGCGACGGCTACAAGGTGGGCGTCGTCGAGAAGGCAGACGGGCGCACGCTGTACGTCGACTTCGCTCCCGGCCTCAAGGGCGCGGCCGTCACGGCCCTGACGCCAGCACCGGCCCGGCAAGAGCCGGCCTCGCAAGCGCTCCTCACCGTGCCAGAGCAACGCCAAGTGGTAGTCATCGACTCCGGGCACGGCGGCCACGACCCGGGAGCCGTCGGCTACGCGATCGAGAAGAACGTCGTGCTCTCCGTTGCTCTCGAACTGAAGCGCATCTTGGAGTCCGAGGGCATCACCGTCATCCTCACGCGCGACACCGATACCTTCCTCACCCTGCAGGAGCGGTCGCTGTTCGCAACGCCTGAACGCAACATCTTCGTTTCCATCCACGCGAACTCCGTCGACGGCAACAAGTCGGCAGAGGGCATCGAGACTTGGGTGTTCGGCGAGCCCCTCGACCCCTCGTACGTCGACCGCGCCATCAAGGAGAACGGCGGCGGCGCCGAAGGTCAGGCCCTCACGGAAGAGGCGCGGCGCAGCGCACAGAGCCTGGCTGCTGACATCCTGCGCGAGGCGCAACTCAACTACTCGCTCACCCTTGCCGAGACCGTGCAGCGCAACCTGGTGAGCGCCACCGGCGCGAAGGACCGCGGCGTCAGGAGCAACCTCTTCTACGTCATCCGCACCGCGCGCATTCCGGCCATCCTCGTCGAGCTCGGCTTCACGAGCCACCCGACGGAGGGCAGCAAGCTCGGCACGTCGTCGTACCAAGCGACCCTCGCGCGGGCGCTCGCGGATGGGCTGCTCGAGTTCCTCAAGGGCGGCGGCATGGTGGCGCGGCGCTAACCCGGAGCGCAGAAAGCGCCGCTGCGCGCTGGGTGCAGGGCATCAATCGACCAGTGATAGCATGGGCAACCATGACACGCCGCCACGACCGGCCGCTCTCCGGGGGCACGAAACGTGCTGGCTCCGGCGCGCCCGTAGCAACGGAGACGGGGGCGGGTGGCGTGGTGCTTGACCGCAGCGGCCGCGTACTCATCTTGCAGCACGCCAGCGGGCATTGGTTGTTCCCGAAGGGCCACGTCGAACTCGGCGAGACGCAACTGCAGGCCGCCCTGCGCGAGATCGCGGAAGAGGCGGGCGTGACGGCCACGTGCGATCACCCAGGGCGCACGTGGACGACCTACTACCGCAACCCGCAGGGAGTGCAGCGCCTCATTACCTGGTACCGCTGCCAAACGAACGACCAGGAGACTAACGTCACCGAGGACCTGTTCCAGGGTGGGGGCTTCTTTCCGCCAGAGCAGGCCCTCACGATGTTGACGCACCGCACCGACCGCGACCTGCTAAGGCGCGTCCTCAACGAAGGCGAACGCAGCCAGTGACGGGCGGCCCGCGCTCGCACGACCAGACGCCGATCAGCGCCGCCACGCAGGGCATGCTTGGCGACACTGGTCAGCACAGCGCGGAGTGGCTGCTCGAGAACCTGCGTACCATCCGCCACTCAGGTACCCTCGCCCTCTCGGATGCGGGCGGCACGACTCTACTCCTGTTGGCGCGCGGCCAGCTGGAGGGTAGTTTCAAGCTCGGCGCGTACGCGGGGCTCGAACTCCCCAACCAACGCTTTCACCTGCACACGCACGAACCGGCCCTAACGCCGCAGTTGCCTGCGCGCTTCCCCGCCAGCCACGCAGCGCTCCTGCGTGCGCTGCCGCGCTTAGCGCCGCCGCAGCGGCTGACTCCTGGCGCGGTCGACCTCGCGGAGCTGCTCGAGCGCCTCCACGAGGCGCGCTTCAACGGGTCGCTCAGCTACGCCACGGAGCGGGAGCGCTCCGTAGCGCTGCTCGTTGGCGGCAGCGTGCGCGCCGCCATGCATGAGTCGGCAGGCGTTATCCACGACCGCGCGGAGGCCATGCGTGCGCTGCAGAAGGCCGGCCAGGCGCGCGCCAAGGGCGCATTGGAGCTAGACGCCATCGACCCAGCCATCGTCGTCTCCCTCGCCGCGCTGGCGTTGGCGCGGGCGGCGCGCGCGGACGACCCGGCCTTCGACGGCATCGAGGTGTTCGCGGGCGGGTACCGCTTCTACCGCCAAGGCACACCGTTCCTCGAGGTGCTCGGCACGACTGAGGGCCCGACGCGGCGTTACGCATTGGGAGAGCAGGCGGTTGCGAACTCCCCCGAGATCGAGCTCCCTGACGAACCTCCAGGCTGGGAAGACAGGCGCTTCGCGCTTACCCTCCGCGGCCGCGACGCTCTCAACCCCATGACCGACCGCTACATGAACTTCCGCGCTGAGCACGGCGCGCTTGGCCAACAAGTGCTGGCCGAGCTTGGCAAGGGCGATACCCTCGGCCACACGGCGCAGTCGCTCAACCTCGAGCTGGGTGAGCTCAAGCCGTTACTTGAGCGCCTTGAGCGCGCCGGCACGCTGCGCGAGTTGACGTCATGAGGGCCGCGTGGGCCCTACCGGCGCCGTGGCGTATCCTGTGCAGGCCTTGGAGAACGCAATGAACGAACCTCGTGACGAGATCTCGCTACGCGAGCTCTACCTGATCCTGCGCAGTGGCCTAGTCGGCATCGTGCTTGCCGCCGTGCTCGTCGGCGGCGTGGCCTACCTCTACCTGACCTCGCGCCCTCACACTTACCAGGCCGCAGCTACCGTGCTGGTCTCTGCGCCGCAGCCCACTAGCGGAGGCGATCTAGCGAACCTCATCCCACAAGTTGGGCTCGGAACGCAGGCTTACACCGCACTGGCGAACAGTGGCTCCGTCTTGCGCGCCGCGTTCGACGTCCAGGCCGACGATCCGGAAGAGCTCACGCGCCTGAGCGAGACGCTCTCCCTCAAGGCCATCGACACCGCCAACCAGACGCGCGGGCAGTTGACGCTCGAGCACAGCGTCACGGCCGGCACGGCAGACGAGGCCGCGCGGCGCGCTAACGACTGGGCGCGCGCCAGCGCGGAGGCCGCCACCGCCACCATGCAGAACACTGTCAACGCGGCCGTGGCGGCGAGCGCCAAGGACCTTGAGGCGCGCAAGGCTACCCTCGATGCGGCGCAGGCGGCCTGGACGGCGTTCGCCAAGGACGACGCCCGCGTTGCCCTCAGGAGCCAGATCGACCAGCTTGCGTTGCAGCAGGCCGCGACGCGCTCGCGGCTAGCGGAACTCGACGGCCTGATCGCCTCGAACAGCGCCCAACAGGCGCTACTGACCGCAAGCGTGGCTGCTCGCGGCGGTACGCGCTCTACGTCGCTCGAGGACCAGGTTGAGGCCTTGGTGGAGGCGAACGCCGTGCCTGAGGCCGCCGCCGGCCCGTTGCTCGCCGCCATTTCCCAGCTTCCGCCTGGCGTGACGATGAGCGGGCAAGACCTCGTCACGTTGGTGAGCCGTTCGCGGCTCGAGACCTTGACGGCCACCTTGGCTGGCGACGTGGCTGAGCGCAGCCAGCTTCAGGCCGCCACCGACCAGGCCGAGGCGGAGGGCGCCAGCTTGCGCGACAGGCTCGCCGAGTTGGAACAGCGCGCTGCCGAGCCCGAGGCGGCACTGAGCGCGGCGCGCACGGCCTACGACCGCGTCGCTGCCGTCATGCCGCTCCTAGGGTTGCAGCAAAGCCTCGTAAACGACGCCGCGCGCGTGATCATCAGCGCCTCGCCGCCGCTTAGGCCGAAGCCGCAGAACAAGCTGACCGTCACCGTGGCGGCCGCACTCGTGGCTGGTCTCCTCGCCACCCTGATCGTCTTCTTGCGCGCGGCTGTTGCCGACCCGACACCGCCGAAGGGTCCAACGCGCAGGGCAACCGAGATCGACCAGACCAGCGGCACACTGACCCACCACGACGAAGACCTGTTGAGCACCTCACCTAGCGCGCACAGATAAGGGCCGTGGCTGGCATGGCAGAGCAGACTAGCGCGGGCGGGCTCCTGATCACTGGCGGCAGCGGCCGCCTCGGCCGTGAGCTCGTGCGGTTGCTGCCGCACGCGCAGGCGCCCAGCTCGCGTGAACTCGACGTTACGGACGAGGACGCCACCCTGGCAGTAGTGGCCGCGTTGCGGCCAAGCGCGGTGATCCACGCGGCGGGGTACACGGACGTGCGCGGCGCCGAGCAGGACCGCCAACGGTGTTGGCGCGTGAACGTGGCAGGCACGAGGCACGTTGCCGCGGCAGCACGCGCGATTGGTGCGCGCCTGGTGCACGTCTCCACCGATTACGTCTTCTTCGGGGACCGCGGCAACTACCGTGAGGACGACACGCCAGGTCCGGTGCGCAACTACTACGCCCTAACGAAGCTAGTCGCCGAAGAAGCGGCCCGCGCGGCGCCTGGCGCGCTGGTGGTGCGCACGAGCTTCAGACCGCGGGCCTGGCCATACCCCACTGCTTACACCGACCTGTTCACCTCGCAGGACTACGTCGACGTGATCGCGCCGCTGCTAGCCGAGCTCGTCACGCACCTCGACGCCGTGACGTACGACACTATCAACGTGGCAACAGAACGGAAGAGCGTGTACGACTTGGCGCTGAGGCGCGCGCCTGGCGTGCGCCCGGCCAGCAAGGCGGAGGCCGGGGTGGCGCTGCCGGACGACGTCTCCCTGGACGTCGACCGCTTCACGCGGCTGCGCGCGACGTGGGCGGCGGGGGCGGCGGGGGCATGAACGTCTCGCCCCTCGACCTTCCTGACGTGAAGCTCCTGACGCCGGTCGTGCGACCGGACAGCCGCGGCTTCTTCATCGAACGCTGGAACGCCGCCGCGTTCGACGCCCTCGGGTTACGCCTGAAGTTCGTGCAGGACAACCACTCGCGTTCTGCGCGAGGCGTGGTGCGCGGACTGCACTTCCAGGCGGAACCGCACGCGCAGGGCAAGCTCGTTGGCGTTGCCCGCGGCCGCATACTTGACGTCGCCGTTGACCTGCGCGTTGGATCCCCGACTTTCGGACGGTGGGTTAGTGCCGTGCTAGACGACGTAGCGTTACAACAGTTGTGGGTTCCCGCGGGTTTCGCGCACGGTTTCGCCGTGCTCTCGGAGGTAGCTGACGTGATCTACAAGACCGACTACCCCTACGCGCCCGCGGCGGACGCCGGCGTGAGGTGGGACGACCCCAGCATCGGCGTCGACTGGCGCCTGGAGGGCGCCTCGCCCATGGTCTCCGAGCGCGACGCCGCGCTGCCGCTCCTCGCGGACCTCACGCGCTTCCCGGGTACCTGGGCGTGAGCACGTACCTGGTCACCGGCGCGGCCGGGTTCATCGGTTCGGCCCTCGTGCGCCTGCTGGCAAGCGGTGGCGCTGCGCGCGTGGTGAGCGTCGACGCACTCACCTACGCCGCCGATCTAGAGCGCCTGCGCCCAGCTGGCGCGGGGAGCGGTCACCGCTTCGTGCAGCTCGACGTCAACGACCAGGCCGCCATGCTCGAACTCCTGCGCGAGGAGCAGCCAGCTGCCGTAATCCACTTGGCCGCGGAGACGCACGTCGACCGTTCGATCGACGGACCGCGGCAGTTCGTGCAGGCGAACACCGTTGGCACCTTCAACCTGCTCGAGGCGGTGCGGCATTACTGGTGGGACCTGCCAGCCGCGGCGCGGCGGACGTTCCGCATGGTGAACGTGAGCACGGACGAGGTCTACGGCGCCCTCGGGCCAACTGGCATGTTCGACGAGAACAGCCGCTACGACCCGCGCTCGCCGTACAGCGCCAGCAAGGCGGGGGCCGATCACTTCGCGGCCGCCTACTTCCATACTTACGGCCTGCCGGTGATAACCACGCACGCCTCCAACAACTACGGGCCGTTCCAGTTCCCGGAGAAGCTCGTGCCGCTCGCCCTGTCGCGGGCCCTGGCCGGCGAGAGCGTGCCCATGTACGGCGACGGCATGCAGGTCCGCGATTGGCTGCACGTTGACGACCACGCCCGCGGCCTGCTCGCGGCCGCCCAGCGCGGCGCGCCCGGCGCGACCTACCTCATGGGCGGCGCTCACGAACTGCCCAACCGCGTGCTGCTCGACCAGTTGCTCGCGTGCCTCAACGAAGTCGCGCCGGGCGCGCGCGATTACCGCGACCTCATCACGAGCGTGGCCGACCGCCCTGGGCACGACCGCCGTTACGCCGTCGACTCGCGCCGCGCCGAGAAAGAGCTTGGTTGGCACAGGGAAGTGGCGTTCGCGGACGGTCTCATGGCCACGGTGCGCTGGTACGTGGACAACCAGGAGTGGGTGAGGTCAGTGACGGAGCGTTACGACCTCGGCCGGCTGGGCCTAGGCGGCGCCGCGGGAGCGCAGTCGTGAGTGCCGACCGGCGGGGCATAGTTCTAGCAGGTGGGGCAGGCACGCGGCTCTACCCAGCTACGTTGGCGGTGAGCAAGCAGCTCCTGCCCGTTTACGACAAGCCGATGGTCTACTACCCGCTCTCCACGCTCATGCTGGCGGGCGTGCGCGAGGTGCTGATCATCTCGACGCCGCGCGACCTGCCCGCCTTCCGCCAGCTCTTGGGCAGCGGTGAGGGTTGGGGCATGCGCTTCGAGTACGTGGTGCAGGAGCGCCCGGAGGGCATAGCGCAGGCGTTCCTTCTGGGCGAGGAGTTCCTCGGCGACCGGCCTTCCGCGCTGGTCCTCGGCGACAACCTGTTCCACGGCTACGGCCTCAGCGGCCTGCTGCAGGCGGCGGATGCGCGCTTAGGCGAGGCGACCGTCTTCGGCTATCAGGTGAGTGACCCAGAGCGCTACGGGGTGGTGGCTTTCGACGAGGGTGGGCGCGTGACCGACATCGAGGAGAAGCCCGCCCGGCCGCGCAGCCAGTACGCGGTCACGGGCCTCTACTTCTACCCTGCTGGGGTGGCGGCCGAGGCGCGCGAGTTGCGTCCGTCCTCTCGCGGCGAGCTGGAGATCACCGACCTCAACCGGCGTTACCTGGAACAGGGCAGGCTGCACGTGGAGCTCATGGGGCGCGGCATGGCGTGGCTGGACACCGGTACTCACGAGAGTTACCTGCAGGCCTCCAACTTCGTGGAGACGCTCGAGGCGCGGCAGGGGCTCAAGATCGCCTGCCCGGAAGAGATCGCGTTCCAGAGCGGGTGGGTTGACGCCGCGCAGCTGGAGCGTTTGGCGGCGCCGATGAAGGGGAACGCGTATGGGAAGTACCTGTTGGGGCTGTTGGGGCGGTAGCGGGCCTCGAGAAGCGGTATTGAAGGGCCTCGGAAAGTGGCAGTGGCTGGCACCCAATTGTCCGCAAGAGTGATATCCAGAAGTCCGCAAAAGTGATATCGACAAGTCCGCAAGAGTGATATCGTGGCTTCGTGCCCGGCTATCTACCGCGGATTGTTGACAACACAATAAAGGCCTCATTGGAAACGTTCGGCGCCGTTCTACTCCAAGGTCCCCGCGCGGCTGGCAAGACTACGAGCGGGCTTCAGGCAGCAGCTAGCTCGGTTCGCCTCGACGCCTCACCCGACTTAGTGACTCTAGCTACAATCTCGCCGGAGACGGTGCTAGCTGGGGCCGTCCCCCGGCTGATCGATGAGTGGCAGCTCGCGCCTACCGTCTGGAACGCCGTTCGCCACGAAGTTGACCGAAGGGGCGCTCCGGGCCAGTTCATCCTCACGGGCTCTGCTACCCCTGCAGACGACCTTACACTTCACAGCGGCGCGGGTCGGTTTCGCTGCGTGACTATCCGACCCATGACGCTCTCGGAGAGCGGTAACAGCACGGGATCCGTGGCCTTGACCGAACTCCTGAAGGGGAACTCCGTAGCTGGGTTAGGTGGGCCAACCGTTCAGGACTACGCTGAACTCATCGTCCGTGGCGGCTGGCCCGCCCTCGTGCGCGACGGCGGTAGATCCGCTAGCGACTATCTCACCAGCTATCTCGAGGACGTGGCGCGCGTCGATCTACCCGCAAGCGACTTGACGGTGGACCCCGTTAGGATGCTGGCTCTGATCCGGGCCTTGGCGCGGAACGTTGCTTCCGAAGCGTCGGCAACTTCACTTGGCAAAGAAGCGGAAATTGGCCAAGGCAGCGAGCCGCCTCAGACGGTGTCCGCTCAGAGCGTCCGCAGGTACCTGGACGCATTGAGCCGGGTCTTCGTCATCGAGGAGCAGCCGGCATGGGCGGTCCACTTGCGCTCGAAAGTACGCGTGAGGGTGCAGCCGAAATGGCACTTCACTGACCCGTCGCTCGCCGCCGCGGCGCTTCGGGCCAGCCCGGCCAGCCTCCTGACCGACCTCAACACACTTGGATCGCTGTTCGAATCGTTGTGCGTGAGGGACTTGCGAGTTTTCGCCGACGCAATCGGCGGCAAGGTCTACCACTACCGCGACGAATCGGGCCTAGAGGTGGACATCATCCTAGATCTAGGTGACGGCAGCTGGTCGGCGTTCGAGGTAAAACTAGGCGGCGCCGAGCACATAGACTCCGCGGCCGCCAACCTCAAGAAGCTGCGCGAGAAGGTCTCACAACAGCGTGTCGATCAACTGCGGTCACTTAACATCATTACCGCAGGCAATCTCAGCTTTACGCGCCCCGACGGCGTGAACGTAGTGGCACTTGGTCACCTTGGCTTAGCTAGCTCAGCGCCGTAACCAGCTCTCCCAACTAATCCGCGCCATGAGCCTCAGCGTTCGCGACGATCGCCGCGGACACGTATGCCGCCAATCCTGTCGCGCGCTTCTCGTAGTAGGCCGTGAAGCGCGGGTCGGCCACGTACATCTCACCCAAGGCCTTGTGGATCTCGTAGCTGCAGTCGTAGTAGTAGCGCGAGATCAGTTGTCTATGCGCCTCGGCCTGGTCCAGAGCGCACGGGTCCGTTGCCGGCACGCCGGCCGCCATGAGTTCGGCGAACTTGGCTTCGATGGCGGCGGAATCTGCGCCGATGCGTAACCAGTCGTCCTTTCCGTAGCTCCGCGTGCGCCGTTGGCTCTCGCTGTATGCACTCGTGTTACCCCAGCGCTCTTCGGCCTCCTGCGCGTGCTTGGTTGGGTCCTCGTTGCCGAAGACCTCGAGCAGGTCCTTAGGGTTCAGGTTGATTCCCATGGTCTTTGCCTCCATCTGCTTACGTAGCGAGCGGCGCACGGCGAGCAGGCGTTCGATCCGGCCGTTGATGACGGCCTCCTGGCGCCTGAGGTGCTCGCGGGCGTCGTGCTCGGGATGAGCGAGGAGCTCCGCGATGGCGTCCAGCTCGAAGCCGAGTTCGCGGTACGCCAGCACGTCGTGCAGGCGTTCAAGGTCGGCTGCGCCGTAAAGGCGGTAACCGGCGTCGGTGCGCGCGCTTGGCGAGAGCAGGCCGATGGCGTCGTAGTGGTGCAGCGTCCGGACGCTCACGTTCGCCAACCTGGCTACCTCGCCGATCGTGTAGGACTCGCTTGTTGTAGTAGTCATGAGGTGCTCCTCCCTCCCAAGCAGCAGGCTAAAGCCTAACGTTACGTCAGGGTCAAGCCCTCACCCAACACCGCTGACTGCGCGGCACGTTACTCTTGGGGCAATGGCATCCGACCACGCTACGGACCTGGGCCCACTCGACCTAGCGCCGCTTGACCTCGAGCGGTTGCGGGAGGGCATCGTCGCCCTCGCCGACGCGGCTGGCGCGGCTATCCTCAAGATCTACGCCACCGACTTCGCCGTTACAAAGAAGGCGGACGCCTCCCCCGTCACGGCGGCCGACGTAGCCTCGCAACGAGTGATCATCGAAGGCCTCGCCCGCCTCACGCCGAGTGTGCCGGTGATCGCGGAGGAATCGCAAGCGCCCAGCTTCGCGGAGCGCCGCGGCTGGCGGCGCTTCTGGCTCGTCGATCCGCTCGACGGCACCAAGGAGTTCGTCAAGCGCAACGGCGAGTTCAGCGTGAACATCGCCTTGGTCGAGGACGGAGTGCCGGTCTTGGGCGTCGTGCACGCGCCAGTGGCTGGCATCACTTACACGGGTGTGGCGGCCCACGCGGGACACGCCGCCAGCGCCTGGCGCTTCGACGCGGAAGGCGGCGCCCACCCCATCCACACGCGCCCACCCGAGAACGGCGTGGTGCGCGTGATGGTCAGCCGCTCGCACTCCAACGAAGCCACGCAAGCCTTCATCGAGAAGCTTAGGCAGGAGTATGGCGCCGTCGAGACCATCGCCCGCGGCTCCGCCATCAAGAGCTGCTTGGTAGCGGACGGCACCGCACACTTCTACCCGCGGCTCGGGCCGACGATGTGGTGGGA
>CALCHY010000256.1 GCA_937907415.1 uncultured Trueperaceae bacterium | reverse complement strand
CGAGCGGCGCCTCATAGGAACGCCAACTCCAAGATGGCCGCCGCCCACGACACTATCGCCACGACGACCACGCCGGTCACCATCCCCACGGTCATACTCCCGGGGATGGACACGCAGCCGAGGATCACGACGTACTCGGTGCCGCCGCCGCACTTGTTGGCTGGTGTGCGGGCGTAACGGTAGCGCGTGCCGTCTTTGATGTAGCCGGTGGTGTTCCCGGTCTTTGGGTCGATGACGTAGCGTGGGCCGCCGCCGCTGGAGTTCGTGTAGTTGCCTCCGCCGATGAAGCCGATGCGCAACCCCGGCTCTACTACCGAGAGGGTGGCGCCGGTGGTGGGTTCGATCGCCCAGAACGCGCCGGTCGGGCCGGGTGCGCCGACCGTCACAGCTAGCTCGCCGGACCTCAGCGCTGAGCGGAGCTCGGCGGCCGCGGCCGGGACGGCCTCGGCATCGTCGGGCCGCAGCACCCTCAGGTCCTCGCCCATCCTTAGGCTTACGCTGTCAACCACGGCCGTGCTCGGGTCAACTGCGCGGGACCTGGCCTGGGTCATGTCGGTCTCCAGCGCTCCTTGCAGCACGCCGTACCAGAGCCTCAGCCTTGCCTCAGCGCTGGCACCGGCCGCACCCACGAACGCCACGCGGTCTAGCGCCAGGTCGATGATCGAGGCGGTGCCGTTCTCCGCGCCCCCGAACGGCGTCAACGACACCACGTATGCCCTGGCACCGTCCACGTAAGCGCGCATGCCCGGCTCCGCTAGGCCGTCCACGATCACCCTCTCGGAGGCCAGTACTAGCGCTTGGTCGGCCACCGCCAGCGGCCACAGTAGGTCTTGCATGGGGTATTCCGAGGCGGCGCCGTCTGCTTGCAGGTCGTTGCCTGCGAAGTTCGCGGCGAGCGCACGGCCGATGGCCTGCTCGCGGGGGTTCATTCCGCCGGTGGAAACGAGTACGTGGTGGAGGGACGCCAGCGCCGGCGGCGCGCCTTCTTCCGGTAGCGCGAGTAACGTTTCGGCCGTCACGGCGCCCGCTTCGCGCAGCGCCGGGTCAACGCGGTCGAAGAGCGCGCGCTGGCTCGAGCGCTCGGCGCCGCCCGGGGGGAGCGCAGCGAGTTCGAGCGTCAACCGGGTGAGCTGCGGCCCGCCTCCACCGAAGAAGCCCGTGAAGGAATCGTCACTTGCGCCGCCTAGCGGGAACGCGGTTCCCGTGACTACCTGACCGTTCACCATCAGGTTCGGCACCCAGTTCGATTCGCCTAGGGCCCCGAGGATGGCCCCGCCGAGGCCGGGCGCCTCGGGCTGGAAGTAGAGCCACAGCTCGCTGCCAGCGGCGTCGGCCGCCGCCAAGGTCTGCTCCAGCGCGACGACCTGCTGCAGCACGCCTTCCTCTAGCGTCTCGGCCAGCACGCGCACCACGACCAGGTGATTAGCCTCAGCGGGTACCTCGTCGGCGGTGGTGGTGGCAGTCGTGAGGACGTTACCCGGTGAGGCGTCCGGCAACGACGGGTCTAGGTCGAGCCAGGTGTCGTCGATCTGCTCGACTTGCACCCAGACGTGAGCGCGAATGGCCGCCCGCAGGTCGGGCAACTCAGCGCCGGCGCCCAGCGTCTCTAGCGCTCCCGCGGCAGCCAGTGCCTGCGTTAGGAGCGCGTGATCGCGCCACGCCCGCGTCGCCAGTGACTGCACGTTCGTGGTCGTAGCAGGGTCAGCGAGGGGTTGCGGAGCGCCTTGTGCCGCGGCCGCGAGCAGCGCACTCACGGCGCCGTCGTCGAGTTCACCGAAAGCTAAGCGCGTGCGGTAGCCGTGATGCTCGAGCAGCGCCCGCAATAGGAGCGCACGGTCCCAGGCGTTGCCTGCCCGGGCGGCGAGCGCCCCGGCCGCGCCGCGCAACACGCCGCGGTACGGATCGAACGCGAGATGGTCGCGCACGAACTCGAACGCCGCCTCCTGCTCCACGCCTAGCGCCTCGGCCAGCGCGTCGACCTCCCAGAGTTCAGCGGGCAGCGTGTCGGCCTGCGCCAAGGCGGCGTTCTCCACGGCGACGAGGTCCCAGCCAGCAACCGGGCGCTCCGGCGCGCCAGCGGGAACGAGGGTGGCGTGCGCTGCCAAGTCGGCGTCGGCGGGGAGCGCGAGCGACACTGGCAGGTTCTGGGCGTTGGCACTCAACGCCACGGCGCAAGTAGCTACCGCAAGCACCCAGAGGGCGAACGCACGCGTGCGCCGCCAGGAACTGCCGTCAGGACCACCAAGAAGTGCATCCATGTGCCGACCACCTCGCTCGAGTAGCCACTCTGGGCTTCTACGCTGCGGGCATTCTAGGGCATGGCCTGGCGCGCGTTATGGAGCGAACGCCACTACCTTCCGCGCCGCAAGCGCGGGTCTATGAGGTCGCGCAGGCCGTCACCCAGGAAGTTGAACCCGAACACCGCCAGCATGATGCAACCGCCAGGAAATATCGTGAGGTGCGGGTACTGCTCGAGGTAGGTCTTGCCCGAGTTGAGCATGGCGCCCCAGGACGGCTCTGGCGGTTGAATGCCGAGGCCGACGAAGCTGAGGCCCGCCTCCGCGAGCATGGCGTAAGCCACGGTCACGGTGAGTTGCACGGTTATGGGCGACAAGATGTTGGGCAGCACGTGCCGCAGCGCCACGCGCGTGCCGCGGTTGCCGATGGCGGTGGCGGCCTCCACGAACTGCTCCTCACGAACGGCCAGCGTTGCCGCGCGCGCAACCCGAGCGAACTGCGGCATGTAGATGACCCCTAACGCGATGACGATGTTCCGCAGGTCGGTGCCGAGGACGATGACGAGCGTCAGGGCGAGGAGGATGGCGGGGAACGCGAAGAACACGTCCATGACGCGCATGAGCACCGTGTCGGTGCGGCCGCCCGTCAGACCGGCGATGAGCCCTACGCTGACGCCGAGCAGGCCGGCGAGCAGCGCGGAGCCGATGCCAACGCCTAACGAGGCCCGCGCACCGTAGATCACGCGGCTGAGCATGTCGCGGCCAAGCTCGTCTGTACCGAACCAGTGCTGCCAACTCGGGCCCTGAAGGGTGGCGGAGAAGTTCATCTGGTTGGCGCCGTACGGGCTCACCCAGGCGGCGAACACCGCCACCGCCACCACGAGTAGCACGACGGCGGCGCCGACCACGGTCGTCGGGTCCGCCAGTGCCCTACCCACTACTCCGCGGCGGCGCCCACGAACGCGCTTCATCACTCGAACCTGATCTTGGGGTCGAGCCAGGCGTACGCCAGGTCGACGAGTAGGTTGATGAGCACGTAGAACGCGGCCACCACCACGACGATGGTCTGGATCACGGGGTAATCGCGCTCGTAGATCGCCTGCAGGGCGTAACGCCCCATGCCCGGCCAGGCGAACACGTCCTCGATGATCACGGTGCCCCCGATGAGGGCGCCGATCTGGATACCGACCACGGTAGTAACGGGCAGCAGCGCATTGCGCAGCGCGTGGCGCAGCAGCACCGCGGTCGGCCCGAGGCCCTTGCCGGTGGCGGTGCGCACGTAATCGAGGCGCAGAACGTCGAGCAGGGACGAGCGCACGTAACGCGCGATCACCGCCGCCATGCCCACCGCCAGCGTGAGTGCAGGCAGGGCCACATGGCGTAGGTGCTGAATGGGATCAAGAAGCAAAGACGCGTAGCCGGTAGCTGGCAACCAGCGCAGCTTGAGCGCGAACCACAAGATAAGGAGGAGCGCCAACCAGAAGTTGGGCACGGAGAGCCCGAGGATGGAGGCCACCCGGGCGAGGAAGTCGGTGCCGCGCCCGCGCCACAGAACGGCCAAGATGCCGAGCGGCACGCCCAAGAGCAGTGCCAACAGGGTGGCTGCGAACGTCAGCTCGAGCGTGGCGGGCAGCCGCTGCCCGATGGTCTCCAGCACGCTGCGCCCCGTCACCATCGAGACCCCGAAGTCGAGCGTGGCCACCTTCACGAGCCACTCACCCAACTGCACCAGCACGGGCCGGTCGAGCCCGTGCTGGTCGCGGAACTGTTGAATCAGTTCGGGGGTGGCGTCGGTGCCGAGGCGCGCCATCATGGCGTCGCCCGGGATCAGCTTCATGATGAGGAACACGGCAACGGTGATGCCGAGCAGCACCGGGAGGGTGAGCAGCAGGCGGCGCAGGACGTAGCTCATGGGCTGCGCCGCCTGCCAGGCTTACTTCTCGACCCAGGTCGTGATGAGGGCCGACAGGTCGAGGGTCATGTGGTGGTAGAAGCCCTTGACGTAGGCCTGGTGGGCTTCCGACTGCTTCTGGTTCCAGATGAACACCTGCGGCGCTTCCTCGACGAGGATGCTCTGGAGTTCGTCGTAGATGGCCTTGCGTTCACCGCGGTCGGTGACGCGCAGCCCGTCGGCGAGGAGTTGGTCGACCACGGGGTTCACGTAACCCATGACGTTGCGGCCGCCGCCCTCGCGGAAGGCTTCGAAGAGGTAGTCGTGAGGGTCGATGTTGCCCCCGAAGCCCTGCAGCGTGGCGTCGTAGGTGCCGCCGGTGACGGCGCCCCAGTAGGTGGCCCAGTCGCCTTGTTGGTCGATGGTCACCTTGATGTTGAGTTCCGCGAGGCTCGCCTGGATGATCTGCGCCGCGCGCACCGCGAACTGCTGCGGCGACCACACGCGCAGCGTGAACGAGAAGCCGCCAGCGTAGCCGGATTCGGCCATGAGCTCCTTGGCGCGCTGCATGTTGCTGCCGCTGAACACGGGGGCCAGCGCCGCCCAGTGCCACTCGGCCAACGAGCCGCCCAAGAGCGGGAAGCCCTCATCGTCGAGGCTCACGCGGGCAAGCAGCTCGCGGTCGAGGGCGTAGGAGATCGCCTGGCGCACCTTGAGATCGTCGAACGGCGCCTGCCGCACGTTCATGATGAAGGAGAACCACTGACCAGAGGAGCCGTCGCCCTCTGGGATGACCACGTTGGGGTCTTGCCTGAGGAGGCTGATGTAGTTGTCGGTCACGTGGGTGATGAGGTCGAGGTCGCCCGTGCGCACGGCGGTGTTGCGCGCCTGGTTGTCGGCCACCGTCGTGAACACGATGCTGTCTAGGTACGGCAGCCCGGCCACGAAGTAGTCGGGGTTCTTCTCGATGAGGATGCTGTTGTCCGCCTGCACCCCGCGCAAGATGAACGGTCCGGAGCCTGCGGCGTGCTGGCTGAGGTCGCCGAACTCCTCGACCCCCTCATGCGCCACGATGCTAGCCGCGGCCTGCGTCAGCTGCGTGAGCATGACGGCGTTCGGGCGCGCCAGCGTGAGCACCACGGTGTAGTCGTCAGGCGTGTCTATCGCGGAGATGTCGCTGTAGTTGGCGCGGCGTGAGGCGCCCGTTTCTGGGTTCAGGAGGCGCTCGAAGGAGTAGCGCACGTCGGCTGAGGTGAGCTCGCGTCCGTTCTGGAACTTGACGCCCTGCACGAGGTGGAACGTGTAGACGAGACCGTCGTCCGAGATCTCCCACGAGCTTGCCAACTCGGGGACGACGTTCAGGTCGGCATCGAGGTCAACGAGAGTGCTGTAAACGAGCTTGATGATCCAGTAGTCGGGCCCGTGAACGATGCCCTTGTGCGGGTCTAGGGTGCCGCCTGAATAGTTCCAGCCCACCTTCAGCTGGCCCCCCGGCACGGGCGTCGATTGCGCGCTTGCAACTGGCATGAGCTGCAGCGCTACGGCCAACAAGCCGGCCGCTAGCGTGTAGAGGTACTTCTGCTTCGTCCTAGGGGTTGCCATTCGTTGCTCCTTCGGGGGTACGTGCCGTTGCAACGCGGGCCGCAGTCGCGATGGCCTGCGGTCCCGGCCGTGCCAAGTGGATCAGGTGGGTGACTGCTCGGGGTCGAGGCTCGGCTTGGCCGCCTCGTACTCCGCCAGCACGCGGTTCGCGACGTCCTCCGGGAAACCCCAGGCTTTCAGCCCGGCAGGTACGTGTGCCCAGTAGAAGTCGGGCGGCCGCACGTGCTCGGACGGTGCCGAGAGGCGCAGCGTCCAGCAGTCGTAAGTCTTGCCGTCCTCGCCGTAGACCGTGAGGAAGTAGCGCTCGAAACCTTCGTAGTCCACGTCGAAGTCTTCCGCCGGGTGCGCGAACACCACTCCGTGAGCTTCGACCCCTAGCGCCTCTGGGCCGTTGTTGATGTGGCACCAGCCGCGGTCGGTCCTGCCTACTTGGCCGCGGAACTCGACCTTGCTGTTCGCCACGTAACCCTTGGTGACGGCCCGCCCGCGCGGAAGGTAGTGCTTCTGCTCGGCTTCATCGAGGTACGTGCAGTATCCGAAGTAGTGCATCATGGCTGGCGTCGCCCCCCACTCGCACGGTTCGCTCTTGTCGTGACTGGCATCGCTGGTACTCCCTTTCGTCTGGTGGCTGTCCGCGTGACAGGGCTCATGCCGGCTGTTCTGGCGGCACCAGGTGCTTCGCCGAACTGGCTATGACTCGCATGACGGCCTCCTTGGCCTTGGCAACATCGCGCGCTTCGAGCGCCTCGAGGACCTGACCGTGCTCCTCTATCACGGCCAGCGAGAACGGCGTGGCGTGGATCTGGTTGGAGATGAGGTTCACGACGCTACGGATCAGGTGCGCCATCACGTCGTTGTGGGCCGCTTCGGCTATGCCGAGGTGGAACGCCAGGTCTGCGCGCTCGAGGGCCGCCATGTCACCAGCGGCGGCTGCGGCCTGCATGTCCTCGAACGCACTGCGGATGGCGGCCAGGTCGCCTTGGCTGGCGCGGCGGCAGGCCATCTCGATCACCGCGGTGTCCAGGTACTGCCTTGCCTCCAGCAGGTCACGCAGCTCTTGGGTGCTGGCCAGAGGCGCGACCGCGGCGTAGCGGCCCGCCACGCCGTCGAACGACTCGCTGACGAAAGTACCGCGCCCGGGTTGCATCTGGACGAGCCCGAGGGCGGTCAACGATTGCAGGGACTCCCTCACAGACGAGACGCCGACGCCAAGTTGCTTCGCCAGTTCTCTCTGCGAGGGGAGCTGGTCGCCGAGCCCGAGTTCGCCCCGCGCGATCAACTCGATGATGCGGTCCGCGATCGCCTGAGGTACGTTCGCGCGCTGAATGGGCTCCACGAGCTCTCTCCTCTTGTGGCCTCGGCCTCCGGTTACGGCGGCGCTGGTTCTTAGACTGCTGTGCAGGATATCAGGTGTTCTGAACAGTTTGCAACCTGGACATCGAGGTGGGACTTTAGCCCCTCACGCTCACCCACCCTGCGGGAGCAAGGTTGAGTGGTGCAGTCGCCCACATCAGGCATGCCAACCCC
>CALCHY010000255.1 GCA_937907415.1 uncultured Trueperaceae bacterium | reverse complement strand
GTCTAGAACGTGGTGGGCCCTACTGGATTTGAACCAGTGACCAATCGATTATGAGGTGAGCCTGGATCGTCACGGCACGTAACGCCTTGCTCCAAGATGCCGTGTTAGACGGCAAAAGTCTTTCCAGGCATCACGGCAAGACATACCGACTAACGTCTTTGGCCCCCCTCTAAGCTGTACCTAAGCTGTACCGATGCCGACAAGCGCGCTCCCTCTTGGGGCGCCGGAGTAGCCCCTACTGCTGGTTGTGCGACTTCAAGGCGGAACCGCCAGAGGGCGGCCCGCCCCACTACCTTCCAAGAGAGGAAACGGCTTTGCGGGTTACGCTTCTAGTAAGTTGCAAAGCGTCAAGGCCCGGCGGGCAGAAGGGGAACGTTTGTGCCGGAGCTAGTCTTCAAAGGAAAAGAGTTCGTCTACAACCACCACCTCAGCGTGCCGTTCCGGCCGCTCGTGGTCCACGCCGATAAGGGCATCGGCGACGCCAGCCTCGATGACAACCTCATCATTCACGGCGACAACCTCCACGCCCTCAAGGCACTCCTTCCCAGATACGCCGGGAAGGTTGACTGCATCTTCATCGACCCGCCCTACAACACGGGCAACGAAGGCTGGAGCTACAACGACAACGTAAACAGCCCCATGCTGCGCGAGTGGCTAAACAGCAACCCCATCACCATCGAGGATGGGCTGCGACACGACAAGTGGGCTGCCATGATGTATCCACGACTGAGACTTCTACATGAGCTATTGGCCGATGACGGAGTCTTGTTCGTAACTATCGACGACAACGAGCAACATCACCTACGAGAAATGCTGGACGAGATTTTCTCGCAGGACAACGGGTTCTACGCGCACATCGCGTGGCAAAAGAAGTACTCGCCAGCGAACGATGCAACAGGTTTCTCGGCCATGCATGATCACATTCTCGTTTACAGAAAAAGCCAGGACTTCACGAGAAACCTGCTTGAGCGCTCGGAGCAAAACGACAGCAACTATCGGCACGAAGATGAGCGTGGCGTCTTTCGCGTAAGTGACTACACATGCAATAAGACGGCCGATGAGCGTCCCAACCTCTTCTATCCCATCACCAACCCGCTGACAGGCGAGGAAGTTTGGCCGAAGCGAACCCGGGTATGGGCATACTCACAGCTAGAGCACGCGCGCCACGCTGAAGAAGATCTCGTCTGGTGGGGGCCCGACGGTAGAGGTTCTACGCCGGGCTTCAAGCGCTACCGCCACATGCTCCGCGGTGGCGGTGGTGTAGTGCCCGGAACCTGGTGGACTCACGAGTTCGCGGGACACACTGATGAGGCCAAAAAGGAACTTCGAGAGATAATGGCTGGCGAAGAGATTGACTTCTTTACGCCGAAACCTGTTCGCCTGCTCAGCCGCATCCTAGAGGTGGCCACCGACGAGGACTCCATCATCCTCGACTCGTTCGCTGGCTCCGCTACAACCGCGCATGCCGTCCTCGCAGCCAACGCCACGGACGGGGGGAACCGTAAGTTCATCCTGGTCGAGATGGAGGACTACGCCGATTCCTTGACGGCCGAGCGAGTACGCCGCGCCATCAAAGGCTACTCCTATACCGGAACGCAACGCGACGAGTTGCTCCGCGAGAAGATTACTTGGACGAAGCTTAGGCAAGGTACCAGGCTACTGGAACAGGTAACTGGGCTCGAGAACTCCTTCGGCCCCAGCTACGACGCGATAAGGAAATCCGTTACTAACGGCGAGCTTGTCGTAACAGGCGAAAAGAAAGTCGAAGAACGAGCAGAAGGACTTGGCGGTACGTTCACCTATTGCACCTTGGGCGACCCCATCGACATGGACAGCCTGCTGACTGGTGAAAGCCTGCCCTCCTACGAGGCGCTGGCAAGCGTCCTCTTCCACACGGCCACCAACACACCACTTCCCACTGAGACGATGGAAACGGATGCGCTGGGCCAGCCAGGGCACGGATACTTAGGCGAAGCAGCAGGTGCCCACGTATGGCTCATCTACCAGCCAGACCTGGAGTTCCTGAAGTCGAGCGACGCCGCCCTCACCCTGGCCAAGGCAAGGAGCATCGCCGAGACCCGTGAGGGTCGCCATGTCGTGTTCGCACCCGCGCGCTTCGTTTCCCAGAAGATGCTCAACGACGCGGACCTCCCCGTCGAGTTCGCACCGCTCCCGTTCGCGCTATACCGCGTCGAGAGGGAATGACAGTGCTGCGGGATCTGGACTACCAGGCGCGAGTTCTGACCGTCGTTGATGACTACCTGACACATCTCGTCGACGAGAAGAAGCGCGCCGATCGCGTCCAAGAGCTTATTAGGCAAGATCCCGACCTAGGCATAGACGTACCGGACCACGCCGAGAAGGCTTGGGATGCCTTGAAGCAAGCGGGCAAGCTGCCGGTCACCCGCGCCAATATCCCCTTCTCGCCTCGTAAGGACGGCGTCGGCCGTAGCGTGCCTAACGTGGTGCTCAAGGTGCCTACCGGTGGCGGTAAGACCTACCTTGCTACCGCCTCGCTGTCTCGGATCATGGGCCGGTACCTCGGGCAGAACTCCGGCTTCGTGCTCTGGATTGTCCCGAACGAGGCCATCTACACGCAAACTCTCAAGCAACTGAAGGACCGGGAGCACCCGTACCGGCAGATGCTGGACCGCTCGGCGGCGGGCCGCGTGAAGATCATGGAGAAGAACGATCCCCTCAACGCCCGGGACGTCGAGACGCACCTCTGTGTCATGGTCCTCATGCTGCAAGCCGCCAACCGCGAGACCAAGGACTCCCTCAAGATGTTTCAGGACCGCGGTGACGTCCACGGCTTCTTGCCACCCGAAGGCGACCAGGCCGCGCACCAGGCTGCGCTTGACGCCACCCCGAACCTAGACGCCTACAGCGCCGCCGCTGGCTCCGGGAGCATGTGGCCGATGGTCAAGGACTCCCTGGGCAACGCGCTGCGGCTCATCCGCCCCGTCGTCGTCATGGACGAGGGGCACAGGGCCATCAGCGATCTAGCGTTCAGGACGCTCTACGGCTTCAACCCCGCCTTCGTCCTCGAACTGACCGCAACCCCCGTGGACGTCGCAGCCCGAGGCGGGAGAAACCCGCGCGAGGCGCGCTACGCCAACGTCCTCGTGGACGTCCTAGGAGTCGAGCTGCTGCGCGAGGGCATGATCAAGATGCCCCTCAACCTCGCCACCCTCCAAGAGGCCGACTGGCGCAACACCCTCAACGCCGCCCTCGATAAGCTCGATGAACTACAGGCAGCCGCCAGCGAGCACCGGGCCAACGGCGGAAACTACATCCGCCCCATCATGCTCGTACAGGTCGAGCGTACCGGCGAAGACCAACGCGACGGCAACCACATCCACGCCCTAGACGTCAAAGAGTGGCTCGCGCAAGCCGGGCTCGACCCCGACGCCGAGATCGCCATCAAGACCGCCGACGTCAACGACCTAAACAACCCCGAGAACCAAGACCTGCTAGCGCCCACCAACCGCGTGCGCGTCATCATCACCAAGCAAGCGCTGCAAGAGGGCTGGGACAACCCCTTCGCCTACGTTCTCTGCTCCCTAGCGGCCAGCTCCAGCCTCAACAGCATGACCCAGCTCGTCGGCCGCATCCTCCGGCAACCCCACGCCGAGAAGACCGGCGTCGAAGCGTTAGACGAGTGCTACGTATACGCCCACCATGCCTCAACCGCCGACGTCGTTCAAGCCGTCAAAACCGGTTTGGAAGAAGGCGGCCTCGGCGACTTGGTAAGAGAAGTCCGCCAGGAAGACGAAACCGGCGGCACGACAAATGGGCCCCGCAACATCCCCCGCCGTGCTGAGTTCCGAACCACCGAGATCTACCTACCGAAAGTCCTCAAGATCGAGCGGGGACAAGCCCGGCTGCTCGACTACGACACGGACATCCTCTACCAGCTCGACTGGACCGACCTCGACATTAGACCTCTCGTGGCTCGCATACCAACGAACTTCCAGGCGGCCGAGAGCCAGCTGCAGCGCATCACCCTCACCGAGGGACAAGAACGCATCGTCGCCGAAAGGGTCGAAGCCAACAAAACCGTTCACGCCCTCGACCCCGCCTACCTGGTCAGGCTTACCTCCGACATCGTGCAGAACGCCTGGATAGCCCGCGACATCGTCGGCAGGCTCCTAGACGGTCTCAGGGCGTGCGGCTTCACCGACGAACGCCTCGGACAACTCTCCAGCCTGATCTTGAGCGAACTCCGCAAGTACCTCGCCGAGAAACGCGACGAGAAGGCTGAGCAACTCTTCCGCCACGAGGTCTCCTGCGGCAACGTGCAGTTCCGCCTCCGCGCCGACGGCGCCAACTGGCGCATGCCCCAAGCGTCCATCACCACCGAGCCCGAGAACGCTCCGCAAGTCACCGGCCTCGACGGCGGCCCCCTACAGAAGAGCCTCTTCGCGCCCCAGTACGCCGCTGAATTCAACCCCGATGAGCGCGACGTAGCCGTCTACCTCGATGCCGAAGAGACCCTTCGCTGGTGGCACCGCAACGTCGCCCGCAACCAGTACTACGTGCAGGGCTGGCGACGCGGCAAGATCTACCCCGACTTCATCTTCGCCGCACGACCCGACGGCACAGCAAACCGCATCACCGTACTTGAGACCAAAGGCGACCACCTCGGCGGCAACGACGACACCACTTACAAGGCGGCCGTGCTCGACCTCCTCACCGGCGCGTTCCAATGGGACAAGACCGTCCCGGCCGGACAGATGGAACTACTCACCGAGGACGGAACCACCGTGCAGTGCGAACTGGTGCTGATGGACGACTGGCAAGCGCGGCTGCCAGGACTTATCGCCGGCAGCGCAAGGTCATCTCCAGAGGCCAGTTCCAAGAACTAGCGCATGGCTCAATACCCGCGCCCAATCTTGCATCAACGGTTCTGCCTGCAGAGGATCGCCTCGTTCCCCATCCCAGTTTCGTTTCAGGGCGCAGCTAGAGACCTAGAACGCGGTGTTGAGCACTTGAAACGCCCGTTGGCTGTACTTTTGCCAATGAGGCCGCGCGAAGCACGTAGCCAGGGTACAGGCACGCGTTTGGGCTCTACTGCCGTCTCCAAGCTACCGATTACGCTGCTCACGCTCTCGCCTCCGTTCGGCTTATCAGCAAGGCGACGCTTTGCTCAAGGAACTGCAGGGCCGCCAGCGTCACACCCCTATTTCCGGACTGTCTGGATGGGGACCTCATACGACGGTGAGCCAAATGTCATGAGGAGCCTGACGTGGCCAGAATGATTGTAGGCGGCGAGTTCATCTACACGTGGGGCCAAATGGCGATGGAACACATTGTTCTTCTGTCAGCCTACGTCTCCAACGTCGAACGCCAGCTGGAACTGGGACTCGACCAGTTCGTGAGCCATCGTGACACCGGTAAGCACGGAGAGGGCACGCCTTTCGAGATCGAGTACGAAGTGTTGGACGGGATGAGCGATCACGACTGGGATGTAGAGGGCATCTACGCAGATACCTTCCCGAACCTACACAGATCTTCGGTCTTCTTGACCCTGTGCGCCACGTTCGAGCATCAACTGAACGTGCTGTGCAAGCACTACCAGCAAGAGCGGAAGCTGCGGGTCGCGTTCACTGATCTCAAGGGACGCGGCGTGAACCGCGCAGAGGAGTACCTAACGAAGGTCGTTGGACTAACTCTGGACAGTAGGGACTCCCAGGCAACTTGGAAACACCTGAGGGACACGTACCGCGTCCGCAACATCATCGCGCACTCAGACGGACGGCTCGAAGACCGGCACATGGAAGAGCGCCGCGTCATCGAACAATCGCGGCATCTGAGCCTCAAAGGAAACGAGATTCGACTTTCAGCCGGATTCCTGCCCGACGTTCTCGACCGCTTCCGAGGCGTCGTCTTAATCATCGATCAGGCAGACCGAATTTGGCGAAGCGCTACTCGGCCGCAGTAGAGACTTGCTGAAGCGAACACCGTATGGTCTGGGCTGTACACCTCATTCTGAGATCTACCCCTCCTGGTGTCCGAAGGTTGCCCCCCAACATCGCGAAAACGGCGGGGTTGTAAGACCCCCCCTCCCCCCATTCGATAACCCTGTCGAAAGCGAATTCAAAATGTCAAAAGCTGCCGATACGCCCGGCGTTCCGGGTACTCAGCAGCACCATGCCCCTTTCCGCATGCGGCGGGCAGATGTTGCCGAGAGACCTCTAGAACACACGATCTAACCCTTCCGAGCTAATCACCCTTCCCGTAACGAAAGGAGCAAGTCAATGTAGACCGCCGACCAGCCACCACCAGCGACCGCCCCGCCTTTCTTCCGAAGGACGGGGCTCTTTTCGTCAAAGGCGGGCACGTGGGCCATCTGCAAATGGAGGGCCCCGCCCGCTATCACCAAATTAGGAGGAAACCAGTGAGCATTCACTTCCCCGGCTTCAGTCACCTCACCGCCTACGCCGCCGTCCATGACTATGGATCACTCGGCTTCAAAGCCGTTCTTCTCCAGAACTACATCAACCACTGCCCCGGCTCACCTGATCTCGTTCTCACCTTGGCCGGCATCTTCCAGAGCCTTGCACCCGGCGACCATGTCACAGAGTTCCACGACGCCTTCGACGTCAACCTGAGTCGCCTGCCGTTCGAGGAGGCCCGCATCCTCGTCTACTTCGTCCTCACCGGACAACTACCACCAGAACCACACCGCAGAGCAGCCAGGCCACGAGAACTCGACCACATCACCACCGCCATCCCGATAGCGCTCGCGCTCCTACAGCAGCACACGCCAGGCCACGCCTACACCGCCAAGCTCATCCTCAACGCCATCAGGCGACGCCACCAGATCACCTAGAACGCGGCCACCGCCTCACCACCAGACCAACCGCAGCCCGCCACCAGCTGACACAGCTGCGCCGCAGCTTCGCAGCAACAACCAAATGTTCAATCCGCCCCGGCTTCCGAAAGGAGGTCGGGGCCTTTCTCGTTTAGGAGCACACCATGACCACCACCGCCAAGCAGGACAGCAAACAGGCAGCCCTCGACATCCTCCACAAGGGCGTCACCGACCTCATGACCAGCGACGGCTGGAAGAGAGCCCTGCAGTTCCGCCAACGCTTCCACAACTACTCCTACATGAACACCCTACTGATCCTCGCCCAACGACCCGACGCTCAGCTCGTCGCCGGCTACCGCACCTGGCAAGCCAGCAACCGCTTCGTACGCAAAGGCGAGAAGGGCATAGCCATCCTTGCGCCACTAATCATCCGCGACCCCGACGACCGCGACCAACTCAACCTCGTCGGCTTCAAGACCGTCTACGTCTTCGACCTCGCCCAGACCGACGGCGAACCCATCCCACAACGCGACAGCCCACGCCTACTCACGGACACGCCCGACGCCCAAGCCAAGCTCGCCGGGCTCCACTTCCGCCTCGCCATGTTCTGCGCCAGCAAAGGCGTACGCGTCAGCTGGGACTTCCAGCACGAGCACGCCCTCGGCGTCTACCGACCCGCCACCAAGCACATCGCCATCAGACCAGGCCTCAGCCACACCCAGGCCTTCAAGACCCTCTGCCACGAAGCAGCGCACATGCTCCTTCACACCGGCAGCGAGAACCGGCCCAGCGCCGAACTGGAAGCCGAGACCACCGCCTTCCTCGTAGCCAACGCCATCGGCATCGACACCAGCACCTACTCCTTCGCCTACCTCGCCAGCTGGACAAACAGCCTCGAAGACCTCATCCAAGCGGGAGACAGAGCCAGCAAAGCCGCAGACCAGATCCTCGAACAACTCACAGCCGACCCAGACGCCCCCGCTGCGGACCCGGTAGTGGAGCCCACCACCAACCCGCCCACCAATTCAGGCCAGGCGGCCGCACGCCCACCGCTCATGTACGTCAGCAGCTAATCACCAGGAAGGACCGCCAACCTGACCAACTCGCGTACTGAATCCTCCTACAGTCCGAACCCCAACTAGCGCCAGCGACCCACACCGGTCCTGGCGCTCACTCGTTTAAGGAGACCCACATGACCCTCCAGCAACTCTTCCGAGCCCTCATCCACGCCCTCACCACCAGACCCGAAAGCCACCGGGTCGACATCCTCCTGGCCGACCTGGCCGCTAGCGCCGCCCTGGCCCTTCATGACACCAGGGCCGAGAGCCTCAAGCTCGCCTGCATCGTCGTCACCAACCCAGAACCGCTCGTAGCCGCAGACCAACTTCTGCGCCCCTACGGGCTCGTCCTTACCGCCACCCCGCACAAGCGCACAGCCCGCCTCATCAGCATCAAGCTTCACCAGCCGAAACCACACCCGGCTGGCAGCCTCCGCATCCACCACCACCCGAAAGGAGCGAAAGCAGCATGACCATCAACCTCACCACCCTGCTCTCCGAAGACCCCAAGCACACCTGGTGCTACACCTGCCAAGGCGACGGCTACCTCGTCTACGTCGGCGGACCCGGCTACTACAGCGTCAGCTACGGCAACTACCTCCCCACCGAAACCCTAGAGCCGTGCGACGACTGCCACGGCAGCGGCCGCAACGACGACGGCAACAGCCCCCTCAACGCCGTCAGGCTCCACTTACGAGCCCTCACGCCAAGCCAACGCCTCCACCTGGAGCGGCTCACTCAGGGCCACAAGCTCCCCCTCACTCCCGCGAACTACATAGTCCTCGAAGACTTCTTCGGAGAGGTCGACAACGAGCTCGGCGGTAACCACCCCGTCACCGTCGAACTGGAAGCAGCGCTAGATAACGCCCAACTGCTAGAACCCGTAACCCCACCCGCTAGTAACCGCAGGGCCCGCATCTACTGACTCTGCCACGAGCCGCACACGCACCCCATCAACTTCTGCCCCTACTTACGCCTTGTCACGAGCGCCACGAAACAGATCACTAACAAAGCGCCGGCCACGTACCTCCAGGGCATATCCAGCAAAGAAAGGAGCACTAGCAGGAGCATGGGTATACCCGCGTAAAGAAGCCACGGCAAAAAGCACCCAGCACTCATAACGCCCATAAACCAAGCAGCGGCACCTGCGTCCTCACGAAACTCTTGTACGGGAGACTTCCTGGGGCGACCTTCATGCATCGCCCTAGCAGCCGACTCAGCACTTACGAGGCTCCGAAATTTCTCAAGCACCTCGTCGCCCTCAACCCTCACAACACCAAACTCCCTGCCAGCAACGAAATCAGCGGGAGTTCGCTCGTGCTGCCGAAGCAAACGAACCCTGTAATCCCCGAAGCGAAGCGCGTCATCACGAGAGCCCATTTACCACCTCAACCATCGGACCACGAGGCGGGCGCACGCAGCCCAAGCCCCACACCAACGGCCACCACCAAAATAGTAGGGAGAACAATGAACGCGACACCATGGATTACCCGCACAGAGAATCCCACAACTCACAGTCCCGTCGACTGGAACGAACTGCTTACCGCCCTTAGCGAGCCCTTCCCCGAAGAGATTATCCGATTTCGCGCTGGCGCCACCAACCGCGACAAGACCAAAGCCATCGCCCTCGCCTACGCTGATCCACGCGCCTACGAAGACCGCCTCAACGCCCTCGTGCCCGGCGAGTGGCAGGTCGAGTTCACTCCCTGGGGCGAACGTCGCATCATCTGTCACCTCACCATCCTCGGCGTCACCAGAAGCAGCACCGGCGAGAGCGGCGACAGTAACCCTGACATCGCCGGCACCAGCGCCGAAGCCCAAGCCTTCAAGAGAGCCTGCACCAAGTTCGGACTCGGACGCTACCTCTACGCACTACCCACCATGTGGGTCGACTATGACCCGCGCACCAAGCACTTGCTCTCTACACCCGAACTACAACCGGCCGCTCATAAGGCCAAGTGGCCGCGCAAGAAACCCAACCGTGCCGACAACTCCGCTCTCGACTTAAGCGAGACCATCGGTACAGCACGCGCCGTCGCCATGCACGAGCAACTCATCAAGCTCGGCTTCGAACGCGCCTCTCACAAAGACCTTGCCGCCCGCGCCCTAAAACGCCGCGTCAACCACTTCAAGGACCTCACCGAACCAGACGCGCGAACCATCTGGAACTACGCCACCACTTTGGCAGCCGAACATAAGACGACTGCCGCCTAGCCCACAGCATCACCCTGAACGCGTCGGTAGTAGCGGATCAATCTAAAAACCCTACTGTGCGAAGAGAGCGTTTGGCATACTGTGTCTCAGCCCCACAGACAACCTAGCCGCCCACGCGTCCGACCCCCAGCCGGGGACGTACACGTTGGCGCATCCAGCTGTGGCGACGCAAAGAGAGGAGAACACCATGCCCCGATCACCCCCAAACGAACAAGCACGATAAACACGAGCTGCTCCGAGACAAGCAAAGACCCCCCACAAAAGGAGGCCTCAAAACCGTGAAGAGCACCACCAACCACGAAAGCTAAGAACGCTTAGCATCGTCCCAATGGACGATAAGGACACGTCGCAAGAATGGGAGGAGGCCAACGCAACTTGGTGGGCCGCCGTCTCCGCGCTAACTCCCGGGCTTACCCAGGAAGAGCAGGACAGGTTCGCCGCAATGTCTCATGACGTGCGCGAATCGTTAGCAACCAACCCCACCATCAGCCGCGAAACGTTCCTAAAGCTAGAAGCTGACGATGAACTCCACGAAGCGTTGATGCATAACCCGTCCCTACCCGACGAGATATTGGAGCGGTGGGCCTTTGAGCGGGAATTCAACGTCCTTGCGCACCCAAACGCGACCGACATCGTTCGCGCCTTCTCGCAAACGGAGGATGACTGGGAAGCATCACGCGCCTACTTGACCTACGACATCGTGGCCGACTGGGTAAATGGAGACTCGCGCTTCGTAGAGCGAGGGCTCTGGCGTAAGCACGAGGACCACGCGAAAAACTACTTCGAGTACGAAGCCGAAGCTAAACGAGTAGAAGATGAGTTCCTGCTTGAGATCTGGGCGGCAACCCTTCCATTCACCCCGGCCCACGTCCTCGAACGAATCACTGCGAAGTTCCTCCCGCGCTTAGCGAAACGTCGCAGCCCCGTCACCAACCTAAGCACCGTCCCTCAGGTCGCTATCGCCATCCAAGAGTCGAGCGACACTAGGCTCCTAATTCAACTCTTCGCCCTACTAGCCACTCACTCGAACGCAACCTCAAAGTTGCTGACAGAACTTGCGGATTCGGGGTACGCGCTACTCGCCTCGCGCGTAGCGCGGAACCCCAACGCCCCCTTGCCGACCCTCAAGCGCCTGCTACATGTCAGAGACAGTGGAATGTCGATCGCGATAGCGAGCCACCCCGCCACGAAGGTCCAGAAGCTCGTCACCGACCTAGCAGCGCGAGGACCTGACGTGCAAGCTGCGCTTGCTCGTAGCCGGCACTTAGCAGCTTGGCAACTGGATGAACTGGCGAACACAGATTCACTTCTAGTCCTCGGCGCTCTTGCCGGTAACGCCAGCTACAAACCAAGTGACCCTGACAAACTGTCGGGCCACCCCACGCCTTACGTACGAAGCCGCGCTGCAAGCAACCCGAACTTTGACCTCGCGACACTGCAGCGTCTCGCCGACGATCCGGACAAAGACGTGCGCCATGGCGTGGCGGCAAACCCCGGAGCGCCGGAATCGCTACTAGTAAAGCTGTACGCGACGGACACGACTACCTACCATCAACTAGCCGCGAACGCTTCCACTCCACTCCCAATCCTCGTCAACCTTCACCACGACGAGCGCTACCACGCCGCACTCGCACGGAACCCAAACCTCCCCGCAGAAGCCCAGCAGACGCTAGCCGCTTCAGGGTCTGTAAGGGTAGTTCGGTCACTTGCCCGGAACGCGGGCACCTCGCCCGACGCCCTTCATGTTCTGGCCCTCAGCGAGGACCCGCAAACGCAGTTTCTGGTATCCACGCATAACAGCAGTAATCCAGAAACCCTCCATCTCCTGCTAAGCAAGGGCCGGTACTGGCGAGCAAGATTCGCTGCCCGCCGACGCCTAGAAGACGCAGCTGGAGACATGGACGCCTACGCACCGATCTCACGTCCAACCGGCCCGCAGCGACTCTCAGACATATCGTTTGAGAAAGAGTCAGATACCTGACCACGCGTTACCGGCCGCAGCGATCTGCGGTTACGCCACCCTTCGGGCCCCGCGACCTTCGTCGCGGGGTTCTTACTTTCAAGAAGTCCGCATCCGCCATACGGCGGTAGCACCGAGACAAACAAATCCAAACCGCCTCCCTGTTCGAAATCAGGGAGTAAGGAGAAAACATGAACCAGCCAATTAGTCAAATCAACAGCCACAGCCACCGCTTCGTCAGTCACACTCACCGACTACCTGACCCTCGGGTGCTGACAGTGAAGGAGTTCCACAACGCCATAGGCGGAGCAATCGGCTTGAACAGCCTCTACGAGCTAGCACGCTGTGGACGCCTCAAGACCATCCGTATCGGCCGGAAGCTGCTGGTCCTAGCCAGTGAGGTTGACAACTTCTTCCTCAGGGAAGCCGGGGTCAACTAAATGACAAGCGAACCCCAAACACTTGACCCGGCTCCCAAAGTACGAGCGAAGCCCGCCGGGGTGTTTAGCCTAAGCGACCTGCGGAAAAACCCGCCACCGCCGATCAGTTACCTCGTTCCCGGCATCATTCCAATGGGTCTCACACTACTCGCCGCAAGGTCCAAATCCGGGAAGAGCTTCCTATCGCACCAACTATGCCTAGCCATCTCGACCGGAGACCCGTTCCTGGACATAGAGACCGAGAAGGGAGACGTGCTTTACAGTCAAGTCCCTAAGCCTTTGTACTTTCGCTCCTCCTCCTAGATTTCTGTAGGC
>CALCHY010000254.1 GCA_937907415.1 uncultured Trueperaceae bacterium | reverse complement strand
AGATCGCCCGGACCGACCGCCTAACCCGCCTCCTCCACCGCTTGGCGGCGCAAACTGCCCAGGTACTGAACATCGCTAACGCCGCAGAAACCGTTGGGCTCGATAAGAACACCGCCGGGGAGTACCTAAAGGTACTAGAGGCCCTGTTTCTGCTTTACCGTCTGCCTGCCTGGGGAAAAACGCTGACCTCCAGGTCAACTAAGAGCCCAAAGCTGCACGTTCTCGACTCTGGAGTTGCTGCGCGCCTATTGCTACTCTCCGAAGCAAAACTAGCAGCGCGCGATCCCTCTGCCGTCACCGAGTTCGGGCACCTCCTAGAAACCTTCGTGGTGGGCGAGATCTTCAGGCACTCCGCCTGGCTCGACGAGCCCTTGACGCTGGGTCACTGGCGCACCCACGACAACGCCGAGGTCGATTTGGTTATCGAACGCGACGACGGCCACGTCGCCGGCATAGAGGTGAAGGCCACCGGGCGCATCACCGATTCGTCGTTTAGGTCGTTGAGGAAGTTCCGCGACGCCCTGCCCGGCCGGTTTGCAACCGGCGTGATTCTTTACCTCGGCCAACACGCCATCCGCACATCCGACGGGCTCTATGCGGCGCCGGTGGATTCGTTGTGGCGGCTGGGCCGCCAGCGGCACACGAGCACCACTACTTGAGGCTCGGAACCGATGACATATGCTGGCCGCTAACGTGAGCTTGGTTAAGTCAAAGAAGCGCGTTGCCGACCACGGCGAGGTTTTCACCCCGGCATGGTTGGTGGAGGCCATACTAGACCTGGTCAAGGACGAGACCGAGCGCATCGACTCGCGTTTCCTAGAACCCGCCTGCGGCAGCGGCAACTTCCTCGTTCAAATCTTGCGGCGCAAGTTGGCGGCGGTAGAGCTTAAGTACGGCGGGTCCGATTTCGAACGCACCCACTACGCCCTGCTCGGGCTGATGTGCATTTACGGCATCGAGTTGCTGGCCGACAACATCGCCGAGTGCCGGGCTAACCTTCTCGAGATCTTCGCTGAGTACTTGGCACTGAAGCCGTCCGCCGACACCTACCGAGCGGCAGCCCACGTACTGCAAGTGAATCTGGTTCACGGCGACGCGCTAACCTTGCGCACTAACGACGACCGCGCAATTACGTTTGCGGAGTGGGGTTACCTCGGCAAGGGCAGGTTCCAACGCCGCGATTTCCGCTACGACAACCTGACGCAGATGTCGGCGCTTGCGGCAGAAGGCTCGCTCTTTGCCAGCGTGCCCAAGCACGAGATCTTCAGGCCCATCAAGACGTATCCGCCCATGACCGTCGCTGAGATAGCTGCTTCCGAGGGCGCTGCGTGAGTGACAAGGTGGCAGCGTTCGTGAACTCACGGCCCGTCAAGCCATTTGTGCAAGAGGCCGTTGCACAAATGTTGCAGGGGGAGAACTAGTGAGCATACAAGCTGGCTTCGCCCTCCGCGGCCGCAACCCGGACGTGCTGACGTGCATAGCCAACCTCTCCAACGACGAGGTGTTCACACCACCCGAGTTCGCTGGTCGGATGCTAGACACGCTGGCCGAGGCGTGGGCGGCCGACAACGATGGGGCCAGCATCTGGGCGGATAAGAGCGTTACCTTCTTAGACCCCTGCACGAAGTCCGGAGTGTTCTTACGCGAGATCACTAGCCGCCTCACGGTTGGCCTGGCCAACGAGATCCCCGACCTGCAGGAGCGCGTGAACCACATCCTCACGCGCCAAGTGTTCGGTATTGGCATCACGCAACTGACCAGCTTGTTGGCGCGACGCAGCCTGTACTGTTCCAAGCACGCTATGGGCAGGCACTCGATCGTTGACGGCTTTGCCAGTGATGACGGCAACGTTTGGTTTGAGCGCACCGAACACTCCTGGGAAGGCGGCAAGTGCCGTTACTGCGGCGCAAGCCAGAGCACACTAGACCGGGGCGAGGGGTTGGAGACTCACGCCTACGCGTTCATTCACACCGACGACGTCAAGTCTCGGGTAGCTGAGCTGTTCGGAGGAGACATGCAGTTCGACGTGATTATCGGGAATCC
>CALCHY010000253.1 GCA_937907415.1 uncultured Trueperaceae bacterium | reverse complement strand
CTACAACGTCAGGACCAAACATTACGAGATTAGGGCGCTGGGGTCTCAGGCCGCCAGCGCTGGTCCCCAATAGTTGGACACCCTCTTAGGTGGAGCCTTTAGGCTCGTGAGAGAGGTGCTTTTTGGTTAGGAAGCGTCGGAATCATAGCCCCGCGTTCAAGGCGAGAGTGGCGTTGGAGGCGGCGCGTGAGGAGCGCACCACTGCGGAGATCGCGCGTGAGTACTGCCTGCACGCGAATCAGGTGACCGCCTGGAAGCGGCAGTTGCTGGACGGCGCGGTTGGTGTGTTCGAGAGCCCGGTTGACGCACGGCTGGATGGCGAGGCGCTCGTCAAGGATTTGCATGCGAAGATCGGGGAGTTGACGGTGGATCGAGATTCCTTGTCGCGAGATCTCAAGCGCTGACGGCAACCGAACGCAAAAGGCTGATCGCTCCGCAGCCTGATTCGAGTGTCAAGCGCCAGTGTGAGCTGTTGAAGGTGCCGCGCTCCACGGCGCACTACCAGCCTCAGGCTGCGCAGGGTGCGTCCGGCGGTGAGTTGGCGGTGATGCTGATGATCGATAAGATTCACGTCAGGCACCCGTTCAAGGGTTCGCGGCGCATCACCTTGGGTCTGCATGGTTTGCGGGTGAACCGCAAGCGTGTGCGGCGCCTGATGCTGCGTATGGGCATCACCGCGATCTACCCGAAGCAACGCACCACGAAAGCGGGTCGCGGGCCGGGGCATAAGGTGTCCGCCTACCTCCTGAGCGGGCTTGAGATCAGCGCCGCGAACGACGTTTGGTCGGCGGACATCACGTACATCCCAATGGCCAGGGGCTTCTGTTACTTGGTGGCGATCATGGACGTGTTCAGTCGCCGCGTCCTCGCCTGGCGACTGAGTAACACCGTGGACGCCCGCTTCTGCATCGAGGCGCTTGAGGAGGCTCTGCAGCGTAATGGAGCGCCGGAGAAGTTCACAGCGACCAGGGCACGCAGGGCGGATTCAACCGGTCGTCGCAACACCTCGGTTGTGGAGGTGCTAGGTAGGCCAGTCGAGGAAGCAGTCGTGTGAGGTTCCAGTTGGGGTTCGGAGGTAGTGGGCGGCGAATCGGGCGTCACGGCCGCCGATGCGGTCACCGGGTCGGCCGGAGCCGTCGCGTGCGGTGCAGCGTAAGTTCTGGCGGTTGATCGCAGCGGGAATCACTACGGTCGAGGCGGCGGCGGCCGTAGGAGTGTCATCACCGCTGGCAACACCGCTGCCAGCTCAACCCCAGGCGCAGGTCATGAACCTGTGCTAGAACTCTAGAACCAAGAGGAACTGCACGAGAGGCGGGGACCACCGCTCTTCCCGCGACGAGTGGGAGGGCGAGCTCGACTACCTGTTCATCGACGAGGCCGGCCAGGTGCCGCTAGCGAACGCCGTTGCGATCGCGCGCTCCGCCAGGAACCTCGTGCTGCTCGGCGACCAGATGCAGCTCGAGCAGCCCGTGCAGGGCACCCACCCGGGTGACGCCGGCATGTCGGTGCTGCAGTACATGCTCAAGGACGAGCAGCACGGCCGCCCGGACGCGCCAGTCTTCTACCCCGTCATCCCGCCGGGCAAGGGACTGTTCCTAGGCACGTCGCGGCGCATGCACCCGGATGTGTGCCGTTTCATCTCGGAGAGTATCTACGAGGGCAGGTTGGCGGCGTTCGCCGACTGCGAGCGGCAGCGCGTGGAGCTCGGTGAGCGCGAGCTTGTCGGCATTGGGGCCGGCGTCCAGTTCAGTGCCGTGGACCACGATGTCAACGTGCAGCGCAGTGACGAGGAGGTGGAGCGCGTGCTGGCGGTGTTCGAGGAGATGCACGGGCGGCCCTTCACCGACGGGGACGGCGTCACGCGGCCGCTGGCGCTGGAGGACTTCCTGTTCATAGCGCCTTTCAACGCTCAGGTGCGCGCCTTGAAGGACGCGTTGCCGGTGGGCGCGAAGGTGGGGAGCGTGGATAGGTTTCAGGGGCAGGAGGCGCCCGTGACCGTGCTGTCGCTGTGCTCGAGCGCTGGTGAGTACGGCTCGCGCGGCCTTGGGTTCATCCTGGACAGGAACCGAGTGAACGCGGCCATCTCGCGGGCGAAGTGCCTGGCGGTGGTGGTGGGGGACCCGCGCATCGCGGACACGCTGCCTGGGTCAATCGAGGAGATGCGGCTGTTGAACCTGTTCTGCAAGGCGTTGGGGGCATGAATGCGCAAGTTGGCGGCTTAGGTCGGCAAGAGGCCGGCGTTTCGTTAGCAGATGACAAGAGCCGGATTCTCTCTCAACTCAATCCGATTTAGGAGGGTTAGATTGTGTAGTATAGTTGAGTTCTTGAAAAGAGAAGGCCAGCGTCAGTTGCGATTCTGGAAGCGTCAGTCAATTGCTGATAGGCTGATTGTGCGGCATGTCGTCTATGAATAGCCTTCCGACTACAGTTCGTCACTCGAACTATAGAACTGGGGAACGAAGCCCCTTGGCTGAGTTCCTGCGACCGTCCTTGGCAGTAGCCGTTCGATATGACCGCGCTGTCGGATACTTTCGCACAAGCGTGTTGAGGCTTATTGATCTTGAGCTTGTAAAGCTTGCGCTTAAGGACGGCCTGATTCGCATAGTGTGTTCCCCGGACTTCGACTCTACCGATCTCGATGTTCTGCAGACGGGTCAAGGCATCGCGAAAGAAGTAATTCTGGGTCGGTTCAAGTCGACTATAGAAGAGTTAATGATGGAGAGGAATGAAACGAGAACGGCAGTTCGCATATTGGCGACCCTCTTTTCACATAACGCTCTCGAGCTTCGAATCGCATTCCGACCGAATGACATCGGAATATATCATGAGAAGCTAGGGCTATTGGCTGACGCATCGGGAAACACGGTAAGTTTCATTGGTTCGGCAAATGAGACTTACTCTGCCTGGGAAGACAGCGCCAACTTCGAGGCAATCGAGGTGTTCAGAAGCTGGGATAACCCGTTCGAGGCAAATCGAGTGGGCAGGCACGAAGAGTATTTCGAAGCCCTTTGGAATTCTAGGGTTGAAGGCGTAGACGTCATTGATCTCGATGAATCCTCGGCTAGGATCTTACAGGAAGCCGCATACAACAGTGTTTCAGAAGCTTTAGGTGTATTGGGGGGAGCGCCTATAAAAGTAGAGGAGTCTAGGCAAACTACTCCGAGGCCACACCAGGCAGAGGCAGTGCGTAATTGGATGCGTGCTGGAAACCGCGGAATATTCGAGCACGCTACCGGCTCAGGAAAAACAATATCGGCGTTGCTTGCTGCAAAGCAGCATGTTGATGAGGGTAAAGCAGTATTGGTCTTGGTTCCCTCTCTGCTTCTAGTCCGCCAGTGGATTAGCGAAATTCATATGTATTTCCCTGATGCGATAATCTTGAACAATTCCCAGGATATCAGCCCAACTGAGCGGACTCGGCGCTTGCACGCAATGAGTCAAAACCACGACGGAAGAGTCCGGCCGAGATTCATAGTGAGCACGCTACAAACCGCATCGAAAATTTGGTTCAGGGATGCTCTTGCAACTTCGGCTTCTCTAATGATAATTGCAGATGAAGTGCATAGGACTGGCAGTGAGGTCTACCGGAGTGTATTCAGTATAGATGCTGAAAAGCGGTTGGGGTTGTCAGCCACACCACACCGCTTTGGTGATCACGAAGGAACCCAGGCAATATTTGATTACTTCGGCGATGTAGTAGAGCCTAAGTTTACGCTGCAAGACGCAATTGCGAGCGGCGCACTAGTACCATACAAGTATCACATCAAGTTTGCAGACTTGAGCGCAGAAGAAGCCGAAGACTATCAACGACTGACGAACCGTATTTCCGCCCTGGCCGCCCGTGAACGCCAGGCGGACAAGCTAGCTTCCAAAGAATCGTCAGAGCGTCTAAAAATGCTCCTAATTCAACGGTCCCGAATTGTAAAGCGAGCTGAGGCCAAAACGGAACTAGCGGCTTCAATCGTCACAGAGCATTATAGAGATGGCGAACGTTGGCTCATATATTGTGAGGACCGAGAACAGCTTGCTGACGTCGCAGGAGCTCTTCAAGCTGAGGGGCTGCCAACGCATACGTACTTTCACAAGTCGGAAGCTCCTGAAGAATCCCTAGCGGCTTGGACCTTTGGCGGTGGAGCGATGGTTGCCATTCGGTGCTTAGATGAAGGTATCAATATTCCTAGTATTTCCCATGCTGTAATCCTGGCGAGCTCCCGCAACCCAAGGGAGTACATCCAACGCCGGGGGCGCGTGTTGCGTAAAGCGCCAGGCAAGCAGATTGCAGAGATATTCGACATTCTAGTTATTCCTGACTTTGAGACAGATGGCAACTTTGATGGTTTGGCGGCGGCAGAGGCATCGCGTGCACTAGCGTTTGCCGAAAACGCGGTCAACGTCGATGGAAGGGTATATTTGCGGGCAAGATTGGCAACGCATGCCCCGGCGGTACTAGAGGCTCTGAGGAACGAAGGGAGCGAGCCTGATGAGTGAAGAAGCCAGGATTCCTAACCAGCAGATTGATCGAATCCTAAAAACAATTGAGCACGTAATGCAGGATGCGAACACCCCATACGTAACTCGTGAGTTGGTCGAAAGAATTGTCGGAATTGAGGTAGAATTCCAGTTTGTTGACGACCGCCGACGTGTGCAAGAGCGTATTCGGGAAGTAATCGACGGACACCTTGCCGCTACACTGTCGGTTCCGGATGGGGGCGAGTAGCATGATTATTACGAAGCTTCAGGTTGAGAACTTCCTCCCGTTCGGAGGCTGCCAAACAATTGATCTTGCTCCGGACGGTGGACGGCCATTAGTCGTTGTCTTCGCGCCTAACGGCCGTGGAAAGTCAAGCATTCTAAACGCAATCCGATGGGGCCTATATGGAAGAGCCTATAGGCACACAGCAAAGGAAATTGGCCTCTATGATCTAGCAAATAAGGAAGCGTATGAGCGGGAGGAATATGAGTTTGGCGTGACTCTAGAGTTTTCCGTCGGTAGCGACGAATATCGACTAGTTCGCCGTGCAAGTCCACGAAGACTAGTGAGCCAGCCGCGGAGAGATGCCGACTATCAGGTGCACCTTTCGATGGCGAAGAATGGGTTCCAGCTACCCCAGGATCAAGTTCTTCATGAAATCAACCAAGTTGCTCCGGAGCAAATAAGCCGCTTCTTCTTGTTTGACGGAGAGCTGCTAGACCAGTATGAAGCTTTGTTGGTGGAAGGTAGCGATCAAGGGCGCATAATTCGTGAAGCTATAGAGCGCGTATTGGGCGTTCCAGCGCTCGTACGCGCCAGAGAAGATTTACGCCTTCTCGAGAGGGCTGCGATCCGCGACCACTCACGTGATGAGAGCCAAATGCAGGGGCTAGCTGATCAACAAGCGAGATTAGAAGATCTCCTAAATGACGCCGACAAATTGGATGAGCAGAGTTCGGTCCTCGGGGCACAGATAGATCAGTTCCAGCAAGATTTGGAGATTCTTGAATCACAGCTTGAAGGCGCAGAGCGAGCCCTAAAGAATCAGGCCGATTTAAATGCTGCAAAACGCGCCTCCGAAGAAGCTGAGCAAAGGCTCGCTACCGTAGAGAGTGAAGCGGGCGAGGCGAGGGCACAAGTTTGGGAAGATTTGCTGTTCAAGGCGATGAAACCCTTTGAGGAGCACTTAGCGGAGGAGGCTAAAGTGCTTATGGCTGCTTCGAGCCAGCGGGAGTCTATTAGCAGAGAAGTCCTGCGCTTAAGTAAACACTTGGATGACGGCGTGTGCGCCACATGCGGACAAGCCCTGCAAATAGCGGCCCAAAGGAATGTTCAGGATCAGCTTGCAGAACTCGACAGAGAGGCCAGTCGGATCCTTACAGATCCTGTGCGTCTCAGGAAAGTCATGGGTCAACAGCAGCATCTGAGTCAAATACGGGCCAATGGGGCCTTGCGGATATTAACGGCGTTGGAGTCGCAACGTAACACGTTGACGCTGAGACACATCGAGCTTGAGGCAGAGATTGAACGCCTTCAAGAAGAGCTTGAAGGACAAGACACAGAATCAATGAAGACTATGCGAACGAGGGCACGAGCGATTGAAGCGGAGAAGGGAGACCTTGAACGAGAAAAGGCTGCCGCTGATGCTGAGTCAGAACTCAAGCAGCGGCAGGCAGTTGCGTTACGTAAGGCAATGGAAGTAGGCACAACGTCTGAGAGGCATGCTCTCAGCCGGATACGCAGAGAAACGATTGCTAAGCTCCTTGCAATAGCCGAAGCAACGATTGAAGAGTTACGCAGCAGATTGAGGCTGGAGGTCCAGGCGCACGCTACTGAGGCGTTCAAGAGAATGACGAATCAACCTCTCTATGACCGCCTAGAAATCAATGAATCATATGGCCTAAAGATTGTCGATAACCGCTCACGTGAAGTCCCTCTTAGAAGTGCCGGCAACGAACAAGTAGTAGCTCTAGCTTTGATAGGCGGGCTTCACAAGACCGGCATGGGTTCTGGGGGGATGGTCATGGACACGCCCTTTGGTCGCCTCGATCCAGACCATCGGACAAATATTATTCAGCATTTGGCGACTTCTTCTCCTCAAGTGGTCATGCTGGTTCACGAGGGTGAAGTGTCGAAAGACTTTGTAATCCAACATCTAGCAGACTTTGTTACTCGCGCATTTGAACTAAAAGATAAGGGCGTCTTCTTGACAGAAGTGCGGGCGGCAAGTCTCGGAGTTGCGCTATGAATGATCAGGCGTCGAATGCATCAGTTGCTCCAACCAACGTAGGGCTTTCTCATAGTGGCCATGCAATTCTGAAGCGCCTCAAGGAGCAGGGCGAGTTTCGTGAAATGGCTGATGCGTATCGTCTTGGCGTAGTATTAGCACTAGCACTTCAGGTAACTCCCTCCCAACTCAAGGACAAGGTTACGGTGTTTGGAGTGTCAACAATCGACCCTCATGGGAAGTTGCGTGCATCGATTGAAATCGCGTATGCAGACCCTACGGAATCTCCGTACCGATTGATGGAGCTCCTTGCAGACTGGGGGGTTAAGGAGCTCGAACGGAGGCTAGGAGCCGGCTCGCTAGACCTACGTGACGTTATGGATGCGACTTCCGCGTAACCAAGATGGCCGAGATTGCGGTGTCGACAAGAACCCTGGAAGAAGCAATCGACAACTGGGTGTCTACTTTGGCCCCTAACCTTCTAACAATCGTAGAAATGCGGTTTCCAAGCGCGGACACAAAACAGTCCACCCTTCAAGAGGTGGGTGATGTACTTGGCGTTTCTCGTGAACGTGTGCGTCAGCTTGAGACGCGCCTATTTGAGCAGATCAGGAAAGCTGGCATAGTCCAACAGATCAACCAACTTAGTGAAGTGCTGCGCGAAATGGGAGGATGCGCGGAGCCATTCGAAGTTGAGGCTAGGTACCCACAGTTCGATGGGCTAGGAAGGCATCTGTGGCTATTGGATGCGTTGCAGAACAAGGGCCTCTTAGTCGAGCTAACCATAGTTGAGAGTGATCGCCAAGTCCACTTGGTGGGCACGGGAAAAGCTTATTGGTTGGGACGCTTAAGGGAGGCAAGAGAGGCAATTCAGGGCCTTCTTGCCAAAGGAGGGCCTCAGGAAGACATAATTGTCAGAGAAGTCGTATCAAGCTACTTTGCAAGTGATATGCAAGCCTTAGCTGCCTTGGCATTCGCGTTCGTATTGGAGAATGCCCTCATTGCTCGGGGCCAAAATTTGACCTCTAGTGTCGTAAGCCTGGACCGGAACGTAGATGACGTTTTATTCGCGACATTGCTTGAATTGGGACGACCAAGCCACTACTCCAAGATATTTGAACACGCGTCCGAACGGTTCGACTTTAAGGCTGACGTTAGAACCCTCCATAACGCCTGCGGACGTTCTCAACGACTGTACTTGTTTGGTAGAGGCGAGTTCGGACTTCTAGAACATCACCGCTTGCCGCACGGAAAGCAGTTGAGGCTTGCCCGCGAAATAGAAGAAATCATATGTTTAGGCGATTCTGCTCGTCAATGGCACGCAGCTGAATTGTTGGAAGCATTGCTTGACAGCTACACAGACATTCCACGAGACTTTAGTGCTTGCGAAGTTGACGTCATTGTATCTGCGCATTGTAGAGATGTAGTATTACTTGGTCGGCAAGTCTACCAGGCCAAGGGCTCCCAAGCAGTGGCGAGAATCGATGTGCGCCAAGCGGTGACTTCCATTCTACTTGACTCTGGTGGCCCATTAGGTGACAAAAGCATAATTAATAGGCTCAAGGAATACCGCGGAGTATCTAGCTATACAGGCGCATTGTTGCCGACGGCGGAGTACGCGAGGACATCCACCGGTCAGATCGGCCTTCTCCAGCGAGACTTTGGAATATCCCGTGATACTGCTGACGACCTAGTTGGGAGCGTTGAGTTCTGTTGTAGGAATCTGGGTCATGGTATTCACCTTTCCGAAATAAGAAGCTTCTTGGGCGAATTCGACACAGGCCATCCTGACTTCGGGCATGGTGTGCTTGCCTATTGCCGAGTCTCGTCTACTCTGAAGATCTCTGTCAGTAACTATGTGTACCCTAGTGAGTGGAGTGGACCAAATAGGCTCTCGGTGGCAGAGGCGATTCGCCATATTGCGATGGAGTCTGGTGACGAAGCGTGGACTTTATCCGAGGTCATTGAGCGGGTTAAGCATCTCACTCTCCGGACTTCTATCACCAACTATGAACTCGGTACACGATTGGCAGGACTAGATTACGCGCAATTCAATACTGCTACACGGAAGTGGGAGTTCTTTCGCCCTCAATAAGCTGTGCGAATCGGCCCTTAGAGCCTGCTACGTAGTCTTCCCGCTTTTCTATGGACACCCACCGCCTTCCAAGCTGCTCAGCGGTCGCTCCGGTTGTGTTGCTACCAGCGAAGGGATCGACGACAAGGTCGCCAGGCTCCGTCAAGAAGTTAATAAAGAACTCTGCTAATGAGGGTGGCATGCGGGCAGGATGGGGCTTAACTCCGATAGATTTGCAATACTTATGGTAGCCGGAGTTGGCTCCGGTATTGGCATATGAGAGTACGCTGCCTGGAATAGCGCCTTGATTGTTGCTAACGAATCCCCTGTCCGATATGACGTGTTCTGACGGCCTAGCGCCCGAATTATATCGTCCGGACTTCAGTAGTGACTTCATGGCAGCGCTATATTCCGTTAGCACGTTTCGATTATTTGCCTTGGGTGTAGGACTAGGGCTCATCCACCATACATGAGTATGTGAATCCTTTAGTCGGATTCTCTCAACTGTCACCCATTGTGCAGGGGAGGGAAGACGCGCCGGATTGTGCCAAATGAACTGTTGACATAGGTAGAAATCGGCTGACTCTTGGAGGCGCATCAGTGCGCGAAGTGGAAGCGTGGACATTGTGGGTTGACCGCGATTCCAAGTATTGCCTAGCTCAACAACGAGAGAGCCGTCTTCTGCCAACAATTCGTGAAAGATTGGCCCAAACGTCGCCAGCCAGTCTAAGTAACTCTGGCCTTGTTTATTGCCGTACGCCTTTTGTCGGTTTAAAGGGTATGGTGGTGATGTAAGAATCAGCGAGGCTTTGCCCCGTATTCGCCTTCCAATACCAGAATGTAGCAGTTCGCTGCTGTCGCCACAGTAGGCTGCACCATGAGCAGTTGAATACGCGGGTTTCACGAGCCCAATATAACCGCCTACGGGCGCCCATTGAACCTTTGGGTGGGCGGCGGAGTTCAACAAGGCATTGCGCGCATCGCGCTATGTCTGAACGCGTTTGTGGTTCAACATGCTGTTCACAAATGTGTTTCTTGCTGGTGTCGCACAAAACGCGCCACGTAACAAAGGAGCCGCTTGAATTGCTGATCACTGCGTTGCTTTCTTAGCGGGTCCCAGCGTTGTTCATGGACCAGACACCGCAGGATTGGAAGGAGTACCGGCGCTTCCGTGCCCTAGCGCTGCACGAGCAGGGGCGGTCAGGTACGGAGATCGCCGAAGTGTTGGGCGTCACCATCGCTGCGGTGAGCCGGTGGCTCGTAGCGGAGCGCGAGCGCGGGCCGGAGGCGCTGCGCTCCAAGAAGGCGCCGGGCGCCACCCCCAAGCTTGCGCGTGGGCAGTTCGCGCTGCTGCCTGAGCTCATGAAGGCACGGCTTCACTGGCGAGATGTGGAGCTGCCCGAGCGTGGTGGAACTCGTGAAGCAAGAGTTCGGCGTCACCTACCACCCGGCGCCCATGAGCCGCATCCTCAAGCGCTTGGGGTTCACGCCCCAGAAGCCGGTGCGGCGCGCCTCGCAGCGTGACGAGACTGCCTTCGAAGCGTGGTGGGAGGAGCGTTGGCCGGAGGTAAGAGGGTCGCGGCGCGCGAGGGGCGCGCCGTTGTCTTCGTGGACGAGGCCGCCCTCTACCTGCTGCCGGGGGTAGTCAGGAGTTACGCGCCGCGCGGCTACACGCCGGTGCTGCGCGCCCCCTCACGCGCGAGCACCTCTCCATCATCGGTGGCATCACACCCGACGGCCAGCTCTATCAGCACGCCCTCGGGCATGGCGTCAGGGGCGGCGATGCGGGGCGCTTTCTGAAGCATCTGGTTAGGCACCTGGGGCGCGTGCTCGTTATCTGGGACGGCCTCCCGGCGCACCGCGCGCGGGCCGTGAAGGAGTACCCGCGGGATGAAGCGCAGGGCCGGGTGTGGCTGGAGCGCCTGCCGGCGTACGCGCCGGACCTGAACCCGAAGGAGGGCGTCTGGCGGCATCTGAAGCTCACTGACCTCGCCAACGTCTGCTGTAAGGCCGTGAGCGATCTGAAGCTCGAGTACCGGCGCGCCAAGGAGCGCCTGCGCCACCATGCCGAAGTGATCCGAGGCTGCTTCAGGCTCGCCGGGCTTCCGATCTAAGTTGCAAATGCATGGCTCAGTACAATTCAGCATGCGATCTCGTAGCCGAGGCGCCCTGCTCGCCCTAGCCGTCGGCGACGCCCTGGGCGTGAAGGCCATCGAGAACGGGTTCAGCGTGCTGTTCATGCGCTTAGAGGAGCTGCTGGCCGCCATGCGCAAGGACGCTGATCTCAGCCCATCCAAGCTCCGGCGCCGCAAGTACCTCAACGTGGCGCTGCTCATCATCGACGAGATGGGCTTCGAACCCATGACCCGCCAGGAAGCCAGCCTCTTCTTCCGCATGGTCTCTTACCGCTACGGCCGCGGCAGCATCCTGATCACCACCAACAAGGGCATCCGCGACTGGCCCGAACTCTTAGCCGGCGACGAGATCCTGGCCACCGCCATCCTTGACCGCCTCCTGCATCACAGCCACGTGCTCAACATCAAAGGCCGCAGCTACCGACTCCGGGACTTAGAAAGGGCGGTGAGCATACAAACATGACAGGAAGGCCAGAGAGAGAACAAGAAACCCTCGTAACACTGGACGTCGCCTTAGCTCGTAGATCTAGACGTCGCTTGACAGCTCACGACCCCGCTGCGGCCCTGCGCCTAGCGGGCGAGAGCTCGCGCACCGTGGGTGGTGCGCGAGCCTGCGTAGACGCCTGCCGCTACATGGCCGGCCTGATCGTTGGGGCGATCAACGGGGCGAGCAAGGAAGAGTTGCTTTCCCCTACTACGCGCCGATCCCGGACGCCTGGGAGGCGGAGCCGCTCTGCGAGGAGGTAGCAGCGGTGGCCGCCGGCTCGTTCAACCGCAAGGAGCCGCCCGAGATCAAGGGCAGCGGCTACGTGGTGGCGTCGCTCGAGGCGGCGCTGTGGGCGTTCGCCAAGAGCGATTCGTTCGAGGCGGGTGCGCTGCTTGCCGTGAACCTGGGCGACGACGCCGACACAACCGGCGCGGTTTACGGTCAGATCGCGGGCGCCTACTACGGCGCTTCACGGATTCCCGGGCGGTGGCTGGGGATGCTGGCCATGCGGGAAGAGATCGAGCGTCTGGCGAAAAGCCTCGTTCTTTGACTCCGAACGATCTCTGAGGTCTGGAGGTCGTGACGCGCCAGCGGTTCCAGGAAGCTGAGGATGGTGCGGCGGCTTGTTGGGTCTACGCTCGGCGCCCTCCATGGAAGCCAGACAATCCATGTCTCGGGAGTGATCGGCACGCAAGTAGAGGGCGAAAAGACCATACTGGAAAATGAAGGCCTGCTGACTCCGATGGTCGCTGTGCGGTCATCATGAGCTAAGAGCCCAATGGCCTGCACAGCGACGCATCGCTTACTAGGCGTCTCTAAGCGAGCTCGGGTTCGGACCCTTCGAGACCGGTGCCTAGGTCGTCTAGGTCGCGCCTGGCTCCCGTCCAGGCGTCAATGATTGCGATTCTCTCCTTGAACAGGCGTACGAGTTCTTGTGCGGCCGGGCCGTTCTCGAAGAAGTCGAGCAGTATCTTTTTGTTGTCCCAACTACGCGGTTGTGAATCGAGCCAGTGCCAAGAGATCCAATCGCCAGTCGAGTTCGTCGGCCTTCTGAGTCCCTGTTCCAGGTCGGCTTTCAGCTGGTTCCTGTCGATCTCGTAGTTTCCGCTCGAGACGCCGATGCAGAAGTTCCGCGCTACACGGGCTTGGGCTTCGATGCCGAGCCATAGCTTCTCTGGCCACGCACGGTTTCGGATCAAGAAGCCTGTATATGACTCCGACAGGCTCTCCTCGAACTGGTTCTCCAACTCTAGCGCCTGCTCGCCCATGGCTTCCTTGAGCTGGGCCTCCAGCTTCTTAAGGGCGCTACGGATGATGGCGCTCCTGATCTCTTCGAACGCGAAGGCCACGTCCAGCGCCAAACCGAGTTTCGCGCTGTCGGACAGGGCGTAACTAATGACGATCTCTCTTTCGCTGGTGCTCATAACTTCTCCTCGGCTTCTGGGGGTGCTGGGAAGTTGGTGCGGATGAACTCGCCAAGGTCCCTTAGGAACCAGCGGAACTTCTCCGATTCACAGATCCTGATGCAATCGTCTAGCCAAAACGGGGATATGGCGCTGGAAGGACAGAAGCGCGAGCCTCCCGGCTTTCATCTCGTCCTTGACGATTTCTTCGCTCATGCTGCCGGGAGGACGTCCATCTGCCGTCAGGTAGATCAGACAGAACCTTCCGCCGTACCTAGAATCGAGGTGCGCCCGGTAGCCCTCCAACTGAGATGCCTGTGCTCCAGCCCAAGGCTTGTTCTCGATGGCGATCGCGTAGTCAGGGAACTCAAGGACGACGTCTACGAAGCGGGTCACGTGAGTGAGGTGAGTCGTGCCGTGCTCTCGTTGGATGGAAGCGAGGGTTCGCTCGAAAGCTTCGGGCAACTTGAGGCTATCGATGAACCGCTTGAGGAACGCATCTCTCTGGCCGTGGCTCCCCTGAGGGTTCAAGTGTCCTGCGATCAGGTCCGAAAGGTCGTTCTCCTTCGGGTCCATGATCGAGACAACGTTGAATCTCGTAGACAGGAAGCGGCCAAGTTGTGCAACGGCGAGGCGATGGCTTCGGAGCTTCTGTCCCAGGACTCCGAAAAGGCCTCGACTTCTCTCGAGTAGTTCACGGTATTCCTTCCCTCACCAGCGCGACTTTCTTCGCTGCCGCGCCGCGTTGAGCATGACTCCAGCCAGCATCGCAGCCCCCGCCCTCTCGACCGAGCGGTGGATCACCGAGCGCCTGTTGCTCAACACGAACGGCATGCTGATAATCAGGGCGTAGAACTGCATGAACAGCAGGATCACCTTGCCCGCCGGCCCCGACATCTCGGGTATCAAGAAGCGGGCCATCACGAACCAAATGATGAAGCAGCCGAGGTGCCACCCCACCACGTTCAGCACGCGCTCCCGCGTGGACAAGATGTCTTCCTCGATCGTCACCACGCCTTCACGCGCCGCACCTCACCACGCTTGGTGATCAGCCAGCCCGCCGCCTCCAGGCGCGCCATGACGTCATCGTCCGACAGCGCGCCAACCGGCGCGTCGATCACCATCA